>CABUPH010000035.1 GCA_902493375.1 uncultured Collinsella sp. | reverse complement strand
CCAGGCGGCCGAGCATGGCGAAGCCCATGGCCGGCAGGATGTTGGCGGCAACGCCGCAACCGTCGATGATGAAGGGCGGGATGAAGTCGAGCAGGCCCTGGATGGCGTCGGAACCCAAATAGAAGGCGCCGCCGCACAGCAGGAAGTACTCGACGCAGCCCCAGATTCCAATTCCCCAATGAACGGCGTAGATGCCTTTGAGGTTTCCCTTGAGGGCGAACTTGTCTGCCATATCGACAAACACAGGGAACAAGGCATTGGTAATGTTGCCGATCGTCAGTGCAAGGACGGCGATGGGCATGGCGAGCGCGATGGCCGTCTCGGTACCCTGACCGAGCTGAATGGCAAACGCGCAGGCGAGCACGCCGCCGACGGTTTCGTTAGGCGGCACGTAGGCGCCGATGGAGATCGAGCCCATGAACAGCAACTCCAGGCTGGCGCCAACGGCAAGGCCAGTCTGCAGGTCCCCCAGCACCAGGCCCACGAGCGGGCACAGGACGATGGGGCGGAACGCGTAGAGGGTGCCGAGCTGGTAGTCGAGACATCCAAAAGCTCCGACTAAGCCGACGAGGATTGCTTGGACAAGCATAGTTCCTCCCAATAAGGAATCTCGAACCGTCGTCACTCCCGTCGCGCGCGTTATTGATATCAATCCGGGAGTTTGACCACACGGTCCGAACCGCACCTGGCGTGCTGCTAACACCCATACCAGGCACAAATGATTTGATACCAATTATAGGTATGCAGGTTCGCCTTATTTAATACCAGTCGCTCAGCGGGGTGTTTTTTACCGTAAACGGCAGGCGCATCCCATTAGGCACGCTCTTTGTTTCGATGGCGGACAAGCGCCACCAGAAAGCCGTCGCCAAAAGCATCGGATGCCAAGTTGGCCACAATCACCAAAACGATCATCGCCGCGCCCAAGAACTCGTTCCAGCTAAAGACCTCGCCAAAGAGGAGCGCCGACCAGCAGGGAGCGAGCACGACCTCACTCATGCAAACCAAGTTGGCCGCAAACGCGTTGGTGCGCGCAATCCCCTTGGCATACAGCACACTCGCAAGGCCGCTGCAAAAAAGGCCATGCACCAGCATAAGCCCCCACTCAAAGGGTTTCACGGAGCCTAGGTCGCCGGCAAAATAGACGATCGGAAGTATCGAGATGCCGCAGGAGATGAGCGAGGACACCATGGGCGACGCATCGGGGCGAGAGTTTAAAAAGAAACACAGCCCAAAGGTGGCGCCCGAAATGACGGCAAGCAGATTTCCGAGCATGCCCTCGGCGCTCAAATCACCTAAAAAGAAAAGTCCCATACCCGTAAAAGCAACCACCACGGAGGCAATCTTCGCAGGCGAGGGCAACGTGCGAGTTGCGAGCGATTGATACACGATAACGAAAATCATCGAGGTGTACTGCAGAACGATCGCGTTGCCGACCGTCGTGAGCTGGTTGGCAAAGTTAAACGTGGTGCCCGTCACGAAGTTGCAGACGGCCACAAGGACAATAAGACGGCTGACGCGAAGGACGGGTCTGCCGACGAGCAGGATAAAGAGCGCCATAAATATTGCCGTGACGGCACCGATCAAAAGAGCTGACTGCGAATTGGCGCGAACGAGGATGCCGATAAAACTCCACAAGAGCGCCGTGCCAAATAGATACATCGCCCCGCTCACGCCATTATCGGGTGGATTGTCAGATCGAATCACGAAGCACCTCCAACTAGCTTTCGGTAATAAAAAACGGCGACCGCAATGGGTCGCCGTTTCCCTTGGGGGCAAATAATAGGCCGGGCCCTTACGCCAGCACGCCGAAGAACGCGCCGACGATGCCCACGACCATG
>CABUPH010000034.1 GCA_902493375.1 uncultured Collinsella sp. | reverse complement strand
CCTCGGGTGGCTGAGCCCGATGGAGTACCGCAGGAAGCTTGGATACGCCTAGGCGCGGTCCAAGAAATCGTCCGCACCCCCCTCTCGGGGAGAATCTAGGAACTATCTCACCGCAACTTAATTAACTAACAAATTTCAGTTTTGCCGATCATGATGTTGAGGATCTCGACGTCGGTATCCTTCATGCCCACGCGGCCCACGTAGCCCATGCTGGCGATCGTCTGCTCAACAGTATCCTGGATCAGGCCCTCGCCGGCGCGGAAGCCGCGACCCTGCATGGCCATATCATGTCCCAGAATCGCCGCATCAACGGCAGCCGAAATCTTGGCGGCACAGCTCGCCTTGGCGCCGTCGCACACGATGCCGCCCACGTTGCCAAGCGTATTCGAGACCGTCGCGCCAATCTGCTCGCGCGTGCCACCGCACAGCCAGGTAATGGCTGCGCCGGCACCGCACGCGGCGCAAATAGCACCGCAAAACGCCGAGAGCGCACCAATATAGCTCTTGATATGCACGGCGATAAGATCGGACAGCATCACGGCGCGCACCAGGCGCTCGTGGTCGCAACGCAGGTACTCGGCATACTCCATGACGGGCAATGCGCAGGTAATGCCCTGATTGCCCGAGCCGCACACAATGGCGACCGGCAACGCGCAGCCGTTCATGCGGGCGTCGGACCCGGCGGCCGCACGGGCACGGGCACGGCAGGCGACGTCATCGGCACGAGCACCCAGCAGCGTACGGCCCACCTCGGCGCCCCAAGCATGCGCGAGGCCCTCGGCACTGATTGCGCCGTTCAGCTCAATCTGGCGCTCGACGGCAGCGCGGGCGTCCTCGATGTCGCCGTCCTCGATAAAGTCGATGATGGACTCAATCGACATGGGCGTGTCGGCGTTATCTGCCGCCCGCTCGGCCACGACGCGCTCGGCGCAGGCGGCGCACTCCCCCGCCGACTTGCCGCACACCGGAATACCGTCGAGCGTATGGCACGTGACATTGGTGTGGTGATCGGTAATCTCGACGACCGCGGTATGGCCCCCGGCCGTGGCAGTCACCTTGATGTAGAGGTTGGGCACACCCTCGACAAGCGACACATCGCAGTAGCCGGCGTCAGCGAGGAGCTCGGTCACGCGAGCACGGTCTTCATCGTCAACGCTCTCGAGCACCTCGAGCGCGCTCTTGGCGTCGCCGCCCACGGCACCCAGCACGGCCGCGGCCTCAATACCGTGCATTCCGCCCGAGTTGGGCACGGTCACGCTCTTGACGTTCTTGATGATGTTGCCCGAGCAGGCAACGTCCATATGATCGGGTTCACAGGTGAGCGTCTGGCTCGCCAACGCCGCTGCATAGGCAACGGCAATGGGCTCGGTGCAGCCGAGTGCACAGACAAGCTCGCGGTTCAAAACATCGCAAAACGCGGTATCACGAAGGGAATCGGCAGGCATAGATATCTCCTACTTGTATAACGGGCTGGGCTCTCGATAATAGTTAGCTCTTTTATTTGATAACAATGCATCAAAAACCGCAACCATGGTTCCGACGGACGGCGTTCAAGCGCAATCTGACGGCATTCATTCATGAAAAGCTAGTCTTGTTGCATGCTAAAGCGTTTGACCAAAAAACGCCCGAGCGTTTACGCAAAAGTCGCGCTATGATGCAGTCGAACGCGGTAAAACCTTTAGCAATTCCGCCGCACGGACCAGAGAGGAACCACTCATGAAGATCGGTATCGGTAACGACCACGCCGCCGTTGAGCTCAAGAACATCATTTCCGAGCACCTGAAGGAGCGCGGCTGCGAGGTCGTGAACTATGGCACCGACACCTCCGAGAGCTTCGATTACCCCATCGCCGGCTACAAGGTGGGTAAGGCCGTTGCCAACGGCGATGTTGACCTGGGCATCCTGATCTGCGGCACCGGCGTCGGCATCAGTCTGGCCGCCAACAAGGTCGAGGGCGTACGCGCCGTCGTCTGCTCCGAGCCCTTCAGCGCCAAGCTCTCCCGCATGCACAACAACACCAACGTGCTTGCCTTTGGCGCCCGCGTCGTGGGCTCCGAGCTCGCCAAGATGATTGTCGACGAGTGGCTCGACGCCGAGTTTGAGGGCGGTCGCCACGAGCGTCGCGTTAACCTCCTCAACGAGATCGACCACACGCGCGGCCTCAAGGTCGTAGACGAGGCCTAAAGACTTACAAAGCCATACGCTAACGCCAGCCCCCGCCCGAAAGAAACGTCCGGACGGGGCTTATAGGACAAAATGTGTGTCCATGTTGGGGGCATCGGCGCAGGTCGATGCC
>CABUPH010000033.1 GCA_902493375.1 uncultured Collinsella sp. | reverse complement strand
GCGGATTGGGTCATATGAGCGAAAGCCCGCCAGAGCGAGCAAGGTGCCTTGAAACAAGGCGGCATTGATCTTTTGATCATGCCGCCGAAGTTGAAAGGCAGATTGCCGCTCTGGCGGGCTTGCAGCGTCGAGCAGTTACGGCGTTTGGTAAAACGCCGTAACGAACTACCGCGTAACCCCCTAGCTCAGCATTGCATCCATCATCTCGGAGTTGACGGAGTCGTCGGCAGACCACTCGCCGTCGTCGTTGCAGGTGTACTTGAAGATAACCGTGGTCTTCCTGGGCTCGGTGGCCTTGGTCACATCGACCATAACCTGACCGGCCATCTTATACAGCTCGTCATCGGAAGGAACCGTATCAAGCGCGGCGACCTTCTCCTGATACTGGGTGGAGAAGTCCTCGACGATCTTGTTCATGGACTTGCAGGTGATGGAGACCTCGGCGGTCGCGACACCCTTGTCCTCGTCGACCGTCACGTCGCCGATCTTGTAGTCAAAGCCTTCGAGATAGGTCTTGGCATACTCCTTGGGATCGATACCCAGCTGCTCGAACTCGTCGCCCGAAGCCTCCTCCAGACCAGAGAGGAAATCGTCGCCACCGTTCTTGACCTCGTCAAACTGCGTCGTAAGATCCTCGGTGATGAGCTCCTCAACCGAAGGACCTCCACAGCCGGAAAGCACGATCACGCATGCGACCAAGACGGCCATGAGGGGCGCAAGCAGCAGCTTCTTTTTCATGTTGTTCCTCCCAATGAGCGGCACCGCGCTTCCCGGACGCGGCACACGTTGTAATAAGTAAGCCCATACTATCCACTTATGAACACCCTCGACAACGCGAAGGCGCGGTCGGTTCGTTTTAGCGTCCGAACGGTTTGCAAACCCGCCAAACGTGCAATAAAACGCTTTCCCGCGGTGCAATAAAAAGGGTGGCCGGAAAACCCGACCACCCTTGCACATCCTTTGGATGCCACAGTTTACTTGCGGACGACCTTGACGATGGCGTCACCGGCGGCGACGGCAGACTCGGCCTCGACGGCGAGCTCGACGTCAGCAAACTCGGCGGTGTTGGACACGGCCACGACGACGCAGTCCTTGTAACCGGCGGCAGCGATCTTGGCTCGGTCGATCTTGAGGATGGGCTGGCCGGCCTTCACGACGTCGTCGGCCTTGACGAAGCCCTCGAAGCCGTCACCGTTCATGTTGACGGTATCGACGCCAACGTGCACCAGAACCTCGATGCCGCTATCGGACTGCAGACCCACGGCGTGACCCATGGTGACGGTCACCTTACCGTCGCAGGGAGCGTAGACCAGATCGTCCTCGGGCCACACGGCACAGCCCTTGCCCAGAACCTCGCCACCAAAGACGGGATCGGGCACGTCGGCCATCTTGATGACCTTGCCCTTGACGGGCGAGCACAGCACGTCGGCGCCAGCAGAAGCAGAGATGGAGGCCGGAGCAGCGGCAGCCGCGGGCTCAGCCTTCTTCTTGAACATGTCAAACAGACCCATACGTTTTCTCCTCTTGATTAAGCGCAACGTTGTGCGCATGCCTACGGTAATTATAGTGCCAAATGGTTCAAATGCTAAGGTGGAGACTCGAATCGCGAGCCCTTCCCGGTAGTGCTCGTGGGACGAGCATCTCCTTTGCATCGCGGGTCGATAAGCCGAGTATCGTCTGCGCACGGGACGGGCAGAAGCGGGCGCACCAAACCCGATACTTCTTTTCGCTCTCGAGTCCTGCCGCCGCCCCGTCCCTGGCACTTCCTGATACCGACCGAAACGTGCCAAAATAAACCCGTCCCTTTTTGGTAGGTTTGGCGAGTGTGGGAGTTCGCATGGATATCAAGCGCAAGATTACCGAGGCACAGGGCCTCACCCCCACCGAGCAGCAGCTCGGCATTGCAGCCCTTGCTATCAGCGAGGACATCCGCGGGCTTTCTATTAAGGAATTTGCCACGCGCGCCAACGTTTCGGTCGCGAGCGTGCACCGTTTTTGCAAAAAGCTCGGCCTCGAGGGCTTCAAAGATCTCAAGGTCGAGCTTATTCGCTTAGCAACCGAGGCAGGCAACCGACGCGACGTTGATATCAACTTTCCCTTCGATGCCACTTCCACGCCTGCGCAGGTTATGGAGCGCATGGAGGGGCTCTACCAGACCACGCTGGCCGAAACGCAGGAGCTGCTCGACCCCACGCAGCTTGACTACGCCGCCAAGCTCATCGCGAACGCCCGACAGGTCGACATCTACACGGGCTCGCACAACCTCTATCCAGCGGGAATGTTCCGCGACCGCCTGCTCTCCGCCGGTAAAAGCGCGACATGCCACGACGGTGTCGAGGCCCAGGTGCGCACGGCGCTCGCCTCGGGCCCCGACCATGCGGCAATCGTCATCTCCTACAGCGGCCTTGCCCCCAACCTCAAGGACATCTTGCCGATTCTCAGCAGTCGGCATGTCCCGGTCATCGTCATCGGCACGCCATACTGCGCGCGCCTGCACCCTGGTTTTGCCGCCTACCTTACGGTGAGTGACCACGAGAGCATGACGCATCGCATCACGCAGTTCGCAAGCCACATCGCCATGCAATACGTACTCGATTCGCTCTACAGCAGCTACTTCGCCAAAGACTACGCCCGCTGCACCGAATTCCTAGAGCGCTCATTCCCCTACACCCGCCTGCCCGGGCTCAAGTAGTCATTTAAGAACGTCCCCAATGACTAATGGCCGACCTAATAACGACTTCTCGTCATTAGGTCGGCCATTTCAGCTCTAATAACTATTTATTCCGTAAACTCGTTATTAGAATCTGGCACAGGAGGCCAGGCTCACATGTGGCACCACAGCGGAAAACAGCTTGCCCCTGCGCCAACCGAATGAGCGTTGATTTTCGGACACCTATCCAACGAGCGTGGATAATCTCCCACTTTGAGCCCACACGGGGGCCAAAAACGGGAGATTATCCGCTCTCATTTCTGACTAGTCATTGGGGACGTTCTTAAACGACTAGTCAAACAAGAACGTCCCCAATGACCACAACAACGGAAGCGCCGATGTTATGGCACCGACAGACACTATGACCCAATCCGAGGGCACTAAAAAG
>CABUPH010000032.1 GCA_902493375.1 uncultured Collinsella sp. | reverse complement strand
CCTCGGGTGGCTGAGCCCGATGGAGTACCGCAGGAAGCTTGGATACGCCTAGGCGCGGTCCAAGAAATCGTCCGCACCCCCAAACAGGAACTATTTCACCGCAATTGCTGAGGGGATAGATTGCGGCAGCGGCAGAGGCAACGGCAGCGGCAGAGGCGTTGGCAGCTGTGGTAGTGGCAACGGCAACTGGCAGGGTGTTTTCCGTCTGCTTGCTACAGCAGCTCGCCGTGGCGTGCAATGTAGCGGCGCTTTGCCAGCTGAGTGAGCGCGATGTAGGCGGTGACGATGCCGACGAGCAGCGCGAAAAAGCTCGCGGGCAGTGCCATGAGGCCGAGCGCATCGGCGATGGGGCTTGCCGGCAGCCATGTGACGAGCGCCAGGCCCAGCACGGTAAGAACGCACAGCGCGGGGGCGGCGTGGTCGCACGGGTTCGGCAGGCGCGGCGAGCGCAGCATGTGGATCACGAGCGTCTGCGACCACATGGACTCGACAAACCAGCCGCTCTGGAAGATCGCGGCGAAGGTCGCCATACCCGTGACGTTGCCCGCGGCGGCAAGCTCGGCCCAGCTCGCGCCCACGGCGGCGGGGCACACCACAAAGAAGAGCGCAGCGAAGGTCACGATGTCAAACAGCGAGCTCACGGGGCCCAGCTCGAGCATAAAGCCCTTGATGGACGCGGCGTCCCAGGCGCGCGGGCGGGCAGTCCAGGCGTCATCGACGGTGTCCCACGGCAGCGCGATGCACACGATCTCGTAGACGAGCGACAGCAGCACCAGCTGCAGGGCGCTCATGGGCAAAAACGGCAAGAACAGGCTCGCGACGGTCACGGACAGCACATTGCCAAAGTTGGAGCTCACCGTGGTCTTGAGGTACTTGAGCAGGTTGCCGTAAGTGCGGCGGCCTTCGATGATGCCGCGCTCGAGCACGCCCAGGTCCTTCTGAAGCAAGATGATATCGGCGGATTCCTTGGCAATATCGACGGCCGAATCGACCGAGATGCCGCAATCGCTCGCACGCATGGCGGCGGCGTCGTTGATGCCGTCGCCCATAAAGCCCACGGTGTGGCCGAGCATCTCGCGCATGACACGTACCAGGCGCGCCTTCTGCAGCGGCGAGAGCTTGGCGAAGAGGTGGGTTTTCTCGGCGCGCTCGGCAAGTTCGGCGTCATCGAGCGCATCGATCTCGGAGCCGAGCAAGACGTTGCTCGCATCGATACCAATCTGCTCGCAGACGGTGGCGGCGACGCGGTCGTTGTCGCCGGTTAGGACCTTGACCGCCACGCCCTTGGCCTCGAGGGTGGCGACGGCGCCCGCGGCACTTGCTTTGGGCGGATCGAGGAAGGCCAAAAAGCCCATCAGCACCATGTCGCACTCGTCGGCGATGCCAAACTCGCCCACGCAGCGCGGATTGGTCTTCTGCGCCACGGCAATTACGCGTAGGCCCTCGGCGTTAAGTCCGGCGATCTGCTTGCGAATCTGGGCGAGCTTCTCGTCGGTGAGCGGCTGAGCGATGCCATCGATCTCGACAAAGGAGCAGATCTCGAGCATTTCCTCGGCAGCGCCCTTGGTAACCATCTGGGTTTTGCCTTGGGCGTCGGCGACAACTACGCTCAGGCGACGGCGCGAGAAATCGAAGGGAACCTCGTCGACCTTGGTGTAGCGGTCGCGCAGGCTCTGGCCCAGCATGGAATCGGGTGCGACGGTCGAGGGCGTCACATCGGCACGGTCGATAACGGCCAGGTCGATAAGGTTCTTGAGGCCGGTTTGGAAGAAGCTATTTAAAAATGCATGGCGCAGCACGCGTGCGTCTTCGTTGCCGTCGGTGCTGAGATAGCGCTCGAGCACGATGCGGTCTTCGGTGAGGGTGCCGGTCTTGTCGCAGCACAGGACGTCCATCGCGCCGAGGTTTTGAATCGCCGGCAGCTCCTTGACGATAACCTGGCGACGGGCGAGGTCCTTGGCGCCCTGCGATAGGCTCGTGGTCACGATAACGGGAAGCATCTGCGGCGTGATGCCCACGGCCACGCTCGTGGCGAACAGCAGCGCGTCGATGACGTTGCCCTTGGTGGTGGCGTTGATGGCAAAGACGGCCGGCGCCATAACGAGCATGAGGCGTACGAGCAACATGGAGACGCTCGAGACGCCGCGATCAAACGCGTTCTTTTCGCCGCGCCCGTTGAGCATCTTGGCGATGCCGCCCAGGTAGGTGTCCGAGCCGGTGGCAACGACAAGCGCCATGGCGGTGCCGTTTTGCACGGAGGTGCCGGTAAAGACGATGTTCTTGCAGGCGGAGAGTGGCAGTGCGGAGCCGTCGGCGCCCTCGACGACGGTGACGGCGGCGGTCTTCTCGACGGCCTCGCTCTCGCCGGTGAGTGCGGACTCGATCACAAACAGGTCGCGCGCGGTGATGATGCGGGCATCGGCTGGAACCATATCGCCGGCAGAGAGGCGGATCACATCGCCGGGGACGAGCTCGTCGAGGGGGATCTCGATGCGCTCGCCGTCGCGCAGGGCGGTGCAAGTGTTGGAGACCAGGTCCTTGAGGGCTTCTGCCGCATTGCCGCTGCGGGCTTCCTGGATAAACTTCATGCCGCCCGATACCAGCAGCATGATGCCGATGACGATGACCGTGGAGGGGTCGCGCTGCGGTTCGGGCGCGGCGAGCACGTCGATGTAGAGCGAGACCAGCGCGAGCGCGGCGAGGATGCCGGCGAAGGGATCGATGAACGCGTCGGCGATGCGGCGGGCGAGCGTTTTGGTCGTTGCCTCGATGGTGTTGGGGCCGACGGCGTTCAGGCGCTCAGTTGCCTGCTCGACGGTGAGGCCGTTTGCCGTGGCGTCAAGCAGTACGAGGGCGTCCTCGGCACTATGGGTGGCGGCGAATATGGTGTTCTTGGACAGGCCGGTATGAGCGGCAGGGCGCGTCGTGCGGCGGCGCTTGGAGATGGCTTCGAGTACCGTGACGGTTTTGAGCATCAGCATAGGGTCCTCCTTGTTGAAGGGAGTTAGCGTACGTGTCGAATTTGCTTCAAAAAACCTAGATGTCGCTCACGTCAAGCTCTTGAGCCCACAAAGGGTGCAGTGCGCCTTTGTGGTGGTTTTGGCGATCTGCCGGTGGCGTTTATGCGTGTGCGGAGTCCTCGCGGCGTGCCGAGGGCGACATGCAGGTTTTTCGACTAGGACTGCCTTCCATGGCACACCTCCTAAAGGCTGAGCGCAGCGCGCTTTGGGTATCTCGTACCCCTTTTTAATCCGCCCGTATTCTTGATGAGGGGGTTTGCCATGTCAACCCCATTGTTCGGAAAACCATTCCCCCTGACAAAGCCTTTACAGAATGCCGTGGCTCCAAAGCACGCCCACATCGACGCCTCGCCTGCGCTAAACTGAAGAGCACGTACGCAATTACGAGAGGAGCCCGCATGGAGGCTTACAAGCAAGAGTTCATCAAGTTCATGGTCGAGTCCGACGTTCTTAAGTTCGGCAGCTTTACGCTCAAGAGCGGCCGTCAGTCCCCGTTCTTTATGAACGCCGGCGCTTACGTGACGGGCTATCAGCTCAAGAAGCTGGGCGAGTATTACGCCCAGGCCATCCACGATAACTTTGGCGACGACTTTGATGTGCTGTTTGGGCCGGCCTACAAGGGTATTCCGCTGGCCGTCGTGACCGCCATTGCCTACCACGAGCTGTACGGCAAGGAGGTCAAGTACTGCTGCGACCGCAAGGAGGCCAAGGACCACGGTGCCGATAAGGGCAACCTGCTGGGCTATGAGCCCAAGGACGGCGACCGTGTGGTCATGGTCGAGGACGTTACCACCAGCGGCAAGTCCATCGACGAGACCTATCCCAAGGTCAAGGCTGCTGCCGATGTCGAGATTAAGGGCCTGATCGTGTCCCTCAACCGCATGGAGGTCGGCAAGGGCGGTGTGACCACCGCTCAGAAGGAGATCGAGGCAAAGTACGGTTTCCCCGTCGCGAGCATCGTCTCCATGGCCGAGGTCGTCGAGACCCTCTACAACCACGAGATCGACGGCAAGGTTGTCATCGATGACGAGCTCAAGACCGCCATCGACGCCTACTACGAGCAGTACGGAGCTCAGGAGTAGTTACGGCGTTTTACCAAACGCCGTAACCGGCCGACGCTGCAAGCCCGCCAGAGCGGCAATCTGCCTTTCAACTTCGGCGGCATGACCAGAAGGTCAATGCCGCCTCGTTTCAAGGCACCTTGCTCGCTCTGGCGGGCTTTCGCTCATATGACCCAATCCGC
>CABUPH010000031.1 GCA_902493375.1 uncultured Collinsella sp. | reverse complement strand
CCTGCGCAAGACGAAGGCCACATTAAGTGGCCTTCTTTGCGTGCGGAACTCGCGATAAACCTTATATCCGGCCCCTCCGCCCGGCTCCCGCGGCTCTCAGGGGCATCTCTCATGCAAAAACTGTCGTGGGGTAAAGTCCGAGGTCAGTGGCGTTTTATACCGAGAATTTCAAAAAAAGCTGAAAATTCATTACAAATTTGCGTTGACTTTAGGTAACTAAAGTTTCATACTCCTTTTCAACCACTGGGGGATGTGAACACGCACGGATCGTTCGCATCATGATTGAAGAGGATTTCTTAGACATGTTCACGCATCAGCTAAACATTATCAGCGTAGTAATTATCTGATGCGGGTTAGCACATACAGCTAGCCCGTACGATAACGGGCGGCTGATGAAGATGAGGGCCGTCGAGCGCAACCGACGGCCCTCATTTTTTATGTCTAGGAAGTTCTTTTTAGAGGAGGAAATGTAATGAACGGAGTTTTGCTCATGGTTGTGGCCGCGGCGGTGCTCGCCTGCGGCTATCTGGGCTACGGCCGCTGGCTGGCCAACAAGTGGGGCGTTGACAAAGAGGCCCTCACGCCGGCCAAGCGCATGAAGGACGGCAAGAGCTTCTCGCCCGTCTCCGCCTTCACCGCGTTCTCGCACCAGTTCAGCTCGATCTGCGGTGCTGGCCCTGTCACGGGTACGATCGTCGCCATGGCCTTTGGCTGGCTGCCCGTCGTGCTCTGGGTCCTCGTCGGCGGCATCTTCTTTGGTGCCGTCCACGACTTTGGTGCCCTGTACGCTTCGATGAAGAACAACGGCAAGTCGCTCGCTCAGCTCATCGAGAAGTACATCGGCAAGACCGGCCGTCGCCTGTTCCTGCTGTTCTGCTGGCTGTTCTGCATCATCGTCATCGCCGCTTTCACCGACATGGTCTGCAAGACGTTCATGTTCACCCCGGCCGTTGACGCTTCTGGTGCTGCTACCGGTGCCATCGACTTCACCAAGTCCTATGCCGCCGGCTGCGCTGGTACCATCTCCATCCTGTTCACCTTCGTCGCTATCGCCTTTGGTTGGGCCCAGAAGAAGTTCAACCTCACCGGCGCTGCCGAGTTCGTCACCGGCGTGGTCCTCATGGTTCTCATGTTCGCCGTCGGTATGCAGTTCCCGGTCTACCTGGATAAGTTCCAGTGGTTCGCCGTCGTCATGGTCTACCTGGTCTTCGCTGGCGCTATGCCCATCCAGATGCTCAAGACCCCGCGTGACTACCTCACTTCCATCATGATGATCGTCATGATCGTCTGCGCTGTCCTCGGCATCGTCGTCCTGGGCGTCAACGGTCAGGCCACTATCACCGCTCCGGTCTTCACCGGCTTCTCCACTGCCTCCGGCATGATGTTCCCGGTCCTGTTCGTCTCCGTCGCTTGCGGTGCTCTCTCCGGTTTCCACAGTCTCGTTTCTTCCGGCACCTCTTCTAAGCAGGTCGAGAAGGAGCAGGACGCCGTCAAGGTCGGTTACGGCGCCATGATCGTCGAGTCCTTCGTCGGCATCCTTGCCATCATCGTCGCCGGCATCATGTTCTCCGACATGAACACCGCCGGTACCGGCGCCCTCAACGCCGGTGTCGCTTCTACCCCGTTCCAGATCTTCGCCGCTGGCATCTCCCGCGGTATGCAGGCCTTCGGTGTTGACGGCACGCTCGCTACCGTCTTTATGACCATGAACGTCTCCGCTCTGGCCCTGACCTCGCTCGACGCCGTCGCCCGCATCGCCCGCACTTCGTTCTCCGAGTTCTTTGCCCAGACCAACGATGCCCTGGCCATCGAGTCCAAGGCCGGCTACATGAAGGTCCTCGGCAACCCCTGGTTCGCCACGGTCGTCACCCTGCTTCCCGGTCTCGCCCTCGCTTTTGGTGGCTATGCCAACATCTGGCCGCTCTTTGGTGCTTCCAACCAGCTGCTCGGCGGCATGACCATGATCACCCTCGCCGTGTTCTGCAAGTGCACCGGCCGCAAGGGCTGGATGCTCTACGTGCCCGTCGTCTTCCTGCTCTGCTGCACCTTCACCTCGCTGGTCCAGAGCGCCATGGGCTGCATGGCCGCTGTCCAGGCTTACGGCTTCTTCGGCACCATCCCGGCTACCGCCACCACGGCCGCCGTCTCCGTCGCCGCCACCAAGGGCCTGCAGCTTGTCTTCGCCGTCCTGCTGATGGTCCTGGGCCTCATCGTCGCCGTCAACTGCCTCAAGGAGCTCTTCGGCAAGGAGGCCGGTTCCATGCCCGACGAGGAGCCCGAGTGGTCCGAGATGGGCAAGGCCGAGTACGGCCGCGCCGCTGCCGCTGAGGCTCCTGCCGACGCCGAGGCCGCCAAGGCTTAGTCGACCTGACGAGTTGAACGTCACATCTATATGACTCGGAAAGACCGGGTCCGCGACTTCGCGGGCTCGGTCCTTTTTTCATGCAAAAGCGGGTGACGCTCGAGTGTTCTCGCAGATGTTTTGCGTGGATAAGGGCGCGCGTTGTACCATATAGACGTATATGTGTACATATGAAAGGGGCCCCGTGGCCAAGACGGTATATTCCGATAACCAAAATAATGTCGATGCCCTGGCTGAACGTCTGAGCAGCCAGACGTCGCTTTCTGCCGAGCGTGCCAAGCTGGTTGCCTACGACCTGCTCTGCCGCAAGGCGCTCAAGATTAAGTCGAGTGCGCTGGCGCAGATTTTCCGCTCCGTCGATAAGGAATGTGACACCAAGGCGATGCGCGATGAGCTTATCGCGGCAAATATCGTGACCAAGATCGAGGGTAGCGGCATTAACGGGCGCCCGGCGTTCTATACCATCAATGCCGAGATTCGCGATGCCCAGGAGCAACCTGCCGAGTCCGTCGAGGATTTTGTCGTCGAGGATTCCGCTGACGTGCCTGCTGTGGAAGAAGCTGCTCCGCGTGAGCATGTCGATACCGATGAGTTGCTCGATGAGAACGTCGTGCGCGCCTTTACGGCCAAGGCAGGACGCGGCGGTTTTGGCGGGGGCGGCAAGCGCGATGCTCAGCGCCGTGCCCAGCAGGAGCGCTTCCGTCGCGCCGTTGCTCAAAAAGGTGAGACGGATGCTGAGACCGTCGAGGAAAAGTCCGTCGGGATACAGGAGCCGACTCGCACTCAAGAGCATGCTGAGATCCAGGAGCCCAAGCGTCGCCGCGGTGCCCACTTTAAGGCCGAGCAGCGAGGTATTGCATGCGAGGTCCAGGATTCCGTCGAGGCTGCTGACGCGTCCGATGAACCGGTCAAGAAGGCTCCGGGTTCGTGTCGTCCCGGCCGCGGTTTTGCGGGACGCGCGTATCCCGTAAGGCGTCAGGAGAAGAGCGAGCCGGCTTCGACCACTCAGGACGAGAAGGCCGTTGAGCCGGCGGCTCGCGAACAGAAGCCTGTTGAGCCGCAGCTTGAGGTTGATGCCGAGGCCAAGGGTCAGCAGCCTACTGATGAGCAGACGGAGCAGGGCGCGTCGAGCAAGCCTCGCCGCCGTCGCCATCGTGGGGGCCGCAGTTCCCATGCCGAGACTGCAGCCGAGAAGACCACGCCGCAGGACGAGGATGCGAAGGTCGAGGTTTCTTCGGGGCAGCCTAAGCGCCAGCCGGCGAAGGAGAGCAAGTCCAATCGTCCGCAGAAGCAGGCGCCTATGCCGAAGCGCGAGCGCAATTCCCAAGGCGATTCTAAGCGCAAGTCTCAGAAGAAGCCGGAGTCTGCCGCAGCAGATACTGCTGCCCAGCAGCCCAAGTCGGCAGTCCACGGCGAGGTCTCGGCGTTTGCCCTTGCCCGCGTTTTAGGCAGGCAGCTGCTCAAAGTTGTCCCTACGCCTACGGCGCTCTCTAAGATCAAGGAGCAGCAGACACAGATCGTAAAGGTCGAGGGCAAGGACGGCAAAAAGGCTCCGCAGCGCACTCAGCACAACGAGATGTCCAACCGCAAGATTGCCGAGGAAATCGCAATCATTCAGGCTTGGATCGAGCAGAACCGAGGTGCCGATACGCCGGTTGCCTCGCGCCGCCAGCGTGCCTACCAGATCTTTAACGACGAGAAGGCTTTTGACGGCAAGCACGGTGAGCGCCTGATCAGACGTATGACCGAAAAGGGCATTAGCATGCAGGCGATCAAGGTCGCCCCCAATCGCCCCGTGCACTTTACGGGCTTCTTTACGCTGGGTGCCGACAAGCCGTTCATTATGGTCGAGAACCTGGATACCTACGACGAGATCGTCAAGCTCCTGCGCGGACGCAAACATGCCAAGCTCTTTGGTACCAAGGTGGGCGGCGTGATTTTTGGCGGCGGCTGCAAGGCGAGCGTCTCGCACGCACTGGATGATTATCTGGCTGAGATTGGCTATCGCTTTAACTACGTCTACTACGTGGGCGATATCGATCGCGAGGGCGCGCGCATCGTCGAGCAGGCTCGCAATGCCAATGTGGTTGAGATTCGCCTGCATGCCGGCATGTACCGCGCCATGCTCGCCGAGCATAAGCGTCGCGTGAAGGCCGGCGGCGAGTGCGAGCCCGCGGCTGCCAACCAGGGCGTGCCGCAGAACCTGGCAGCGACGATCAAGGATCTGCCCATGGTTACGCGCGTGCAGTTCCGCAACGTGCTGCGTGAAGGCGGGCGCATTCCGCAGGAGATTCTGATGACCGCAGACTATCGGGATGGCGACTCGGGAAGCTTCGACCGCATGCTGAACAATTAGGGACGCGTGGCCCCGGCGGGCCGGGCATTAAGTTTGCTGCTCTACAGTCCTGCGCAAGACGAAGGCCA
>CABUPH010000030.1 GCA_902493375.1 uncultured Collinsella sp. | reverse complement strand
CCTCGGGTGGCTGAGCCCGATGGAGTACCGCAGGAAGCTTGGATACGCCTAGGCGCGGTCCAAGAAATCGTCCGCACCCCCAACGGGAACTATTTCACCGCAACTTATCGATGGCGTGTTTGGTTGGTGCCTGTTGATGGTCTGGTTATCGGGGAGGGCGGGCTCCGTTATAATCGCGTAGGAACTTAATTTACGAAACGGGACGGGAGCCATACATGCGCCAGGGTTTCGACAACGCGAAGTATATCGAGCTGCAGGCCGCTCATATTAAGGAGCGCATCTCGCAGTTTGGCGGCAAGCTGTATTTGGAGTTTGGCGGCAAGCTGTTCGATGACTATCATGCGAGCCGCGTGCTACCGGGTTTTGAACCGGACAGCAAGTTCCGCATGCTCAAGAGCATTGCCGACGATGTCGAGGTTATCATCGCGATCAACGCGAACCACATCGAGAAAAACAAGGCTCGTGGTGACCTTGGCATTACTTATGACGAGGATGTGCTGCGCCTGGTTGACCTGTTCCGCGGCAACGGCTTTGCCGTCGCGGCTGTGGTCATCACCCAGTACGCTGGCCAGCCTGCTGCCGATGTGTTCCGCAACCGCCTGAACGCGCTCGGCATTCCCGCCAAGCTGCACTATCCCATCGAGGGGTATCCGCACGATGTCGATCTGATCGTGTCCGACGATGGCTACGGCAAGAACGAGTTTGTCGAGACCACGCGTCCGCTCGTCGTCGTGACGGCGCCCGGTCCTGGCTCGGGCAAGCTTGCCACCTGCCTGTCTCAGCTCTATCACGAGCACAAGCATGGCACGGCCGCCGGCTATGCCAAATTCGAGACCTTCCCGGTTTGGAATCTGCCCCTTACGCATCCGGTCAACATTGCCTACGAGGCCGCCACGGCAGACCTCGATGACGCCAACATCATCGACTCCTTCCACCTTGAGGCCTACAACAAGACCACGGTCAACTACAACCGCGACGTCGAGGCCTTCCCGGTAGTCCGTGCCCTGATGGAAAAGATCCTGGGCAAGAGCCCCTACCAGAGCCCTACGGACATGGGCGTCAATATGGTTGGCTTTGCCATCACCGATGACGATGCCTGCCGCGACGCTTCCAAGATGGAGATCGTCCGCCGCTACTTTACCGCGGTCGAAAATGTGCGCCGTACCGGCGTGGGCGATGAGCAAGTCGACCGTCTCAAGATTATTATGAAGAAAGCCGGCATCGATAAGAACTACTCACCGGCGCGCTCGGCGGCCCTCACCAGGGAGCAGCTGACGGGCGGTCCCGTGGGTGCCATGGTCATGCCCGATGGCTCCGTGGTGACCGGTAAGACCTCCACGCGCCTGGGCGCCGCAAGTTCGCTCATTATGAACGCCCTCAAGCATGTCTCGGGCGTCGACCTTGAGCTCGAGGTCATTAGCGATGAGGCGATCGAGCCCATCAGCAAGCTCAAGACGCATTTCCTGGGCAGCAAAAACCCGCGCCTCCACACCGACGAGACGCTTATGGCGCTGTCGATCACCTCGGCCACGAGTGAGACGGCCGCTCGCGTCCTTTCGGGCCTGGAGCAGCTGCGCGGTTGCGATGCCTTCTTTAGCGTGATCATCTCGCCGACGGACGAGACGGTACTGCGCAAACTGGGTATCAACGTGTGCTGCGAGCCCAAGTTTGAGCGCCGCGGTTTCTTCCATCGCTAAGTTTGAAGCACCGCGGTAATTGCATTGCATTTTGGCCGTATCGGGTTAGCGCCCGGTACGGCTTTTTGATCAATAAAGCGCCTATTTCGGCGAAAAATAGCCGTTTACCTGCCTAGAAACAATTTGAGCGGTATACAATAACTGTAACTGTTTCATCCTTAGCGGGATGCCGCATGATGGATATTACCTGCCATCGTGAGGTGTGTCGGTCGCGCACGGCGCGTTAGATGCTCGTGCTCGGTTTGAGGAGGCTGCTATGGCGGGCAAGGGTCGTGCGAGTGTCAACGATATGAAGCGTGTCGAGGTGCTGGTGTTGATGGAGATCGACCAGCAAACCGAAGACAATGGCGGGCCGTATGGTTTCTCGCGCAAAACGCTTGCCGAGCGCGTGGGGGTTTCGCCGTATCGTGCCCGCGCCGCAATCGATCGCTTGGATTCCGAAGGCATGATTGATGTCGTCTCGCGTTATAGCGACGACGGCGGTCAGCTTGCAAATGGCATTTGCCTCACCGAACGTGGCGAGTGGTATCTTGAGGGCGTCCGTACCGGCATGCTCGTTCAAGAAATGCTTGAGGACGAGGCTGCTGATCGATAGCAGCATGTAACCCTTGCCATAGCGACGCCGCCTGGGAAACTGGGCGGCGTTTTGTTTCAAGATTGAGAAATGCAATCGCATGCGAGAAAAATTGCGAACGGTCCGCGGCGCGAGTATTACAATGAAGACCCGTAAGATGTGGATAAACAACTTCTACGGGAAGCGCAGGTAACTCAATATGACCAAGCATGTGTTCGTAACCGGTGGCGTGGTTTCGTCCCTGGGCAAGGGTATCACCGCGGCCTCGCTGGGCCGTCTGCTCAAGTCGCGTGGCTACAAAGTAACGATGCAGAAGGCCGACCCGTATCTGAACGTCGACCCCGGTACCATGAGCCCGTTCCAGCATGGTGAGGTCTTCGTTACCGAGGATGGTTACGAGTCCGACCTGGACCTGGGTCATTACGAGCGCTTTATTGATGAGAACCTGACCCGCGATTCCAACTTTACGACCGGTGCCATCTACAAAAGCCTAATCGCCCGCGAGCGTCGCGGCGACTTTTTGGGCGGTACCGTGCAGGTGATTCCCCACGTCACCAATGCCATTAAGGACAAGTTCCGCCGCATCGAGGAGCAGACCGGCTCCGATGTAGTCATCACCGAGCTGGGCGGCACGATTGGCGACATCGAGTCCCAGCCGTTTGTCGAGGCCATCCGTCAGTACCGCAAGGAGGCCGGCCCCGAGAACGTCTGCTACATCCACGTGTCGCTCGTTCCCTATATCGCCGCCGCCCACGAGGTCAAGACCAAGCCCACACAGCATTCCGTCAAGGAGCTCCGCAGCTTTGGCATCCAGCCCGATATTATCGTGCTGCGCTCCGACCACCATATCGATGACGCTATCCGCGGAAAGATCGCAAGCTTCTGCGACGTCGACACCGATTGCGTCTTTACCAACGAGGACTGCGCGAGCATTTACGATGTTCCGCAGCTGCTTGCCGAGCAGGACTTTGACCTGCGCATTTGCGAGCGCCTGGGTCTGGACCCGCGTGAGCGCGACATGAGCGAGTGGAACGAGTTCCTGCGCAAACAGAATCACGCCAACCATCACGCCGACAAGGTGAAGATCGCCGTCGTGGGCAAGTACACGCAGCTGCCCGATGCGTACCTGTCGGTTATCGAGGCCCTGCACCATGCGGGCGTCTTCTACGATCGCCATGTGGACGTCCAGCTGGTCGACGGCGAGAGCCTCGACGAGCAGAATGTCTCCGAGGTTCTGGGCGACGCCTCGGGCATCCTGGTCCCCGGCGGCTTTGGCAAGCGCGCCCTGGAGGGCAAGATCCTCGCGGCCGAGTTTGCCCGTGAGCACAAGATTCCGTATCTGGGCATTTGCCTGGGTATGCAGGTGGCCGTGTGCGAATTTGCGCGCAATGTCGTCGGCCTTGCCGGCGCCAGCTCCTCTGAGTTCGATCCGGATGGCCCGTATAGTGTCATCGATCTGATGAGCTCGCAGGAGGACGTGACCGAGAAGGGCGGCACCATGCGCCTGGGCGCCTATCCGTGCAAGCTCGCCGCCGATACCCTTGCTCGCGAGGCATATGGCGAGGAACTCGTCTACGAGCGTCACCGTCACCGCTTTGAGTTCAACAACGCCTTCCGCGACCAGCTCGAGGACGCCGGTTTGGTTATCTCGGGTCTGTCGCCTGACGAGCGCCTGGTCGAGATGGTCGAGCTGCCGCGCGACGTGCATCCGTGGTATGTGGCAACCCAGGCTCATCCCGAGTTCAAGAGCCGCCCGACCAACCCGCAGCCGCTGTTCCGCGAGTTCGTACGCGCTTCGATCGGCCAGCACGAGGGTGTCGACCGTCTGCAGGTGACGCCCATGAACCTCGCTACGGACTAAGGGTGCCGGCGAATAAGGAACATACCGAAGCTACTCCCTCGTCGCTCGCCGTGGCGGCGGGGGAGTATCTCGATTACCTCGCGGTCGAGCGGGGTTTGGCGCGCAACACGATTGCGGCCTATCGTCGTGACCTGACGACGTACTGCGCCTATCTGGAGCGGGCGGGTATTGCGTCTTTTGAAGAGGTGACTCGTCAGGTCGTGGAGGGCTTTGTCGCCGACCGTCGCGATGGGGGCTATTCCGATGCCTCGGTGGAGCGTGCGCTTGCGGCCGTGAAGGGCCTGCATGCCTTTTTGGTGCGCGATGGGGCTGTGGCCCAAAATCCAACGGCGGCGTTGCGTCTGCCTAAAAAGGCCGAGCGTTTGCCGGAGTATCTATCGGTGGAGGATGTCTCGGCGCTGCTCGATCAAGACTTCCCCGAGGGCGAGATGGGCTTGCGCGACCATGCCATCTTGGAAGTGCTCTACGGATGCGGTTTGCGTGTGAGCGAGTTGGTGGGGCTCGATGTGGGCGATATCCATATCGACGATGGTTTTGTGCTCGTTCGCGGTAAGGGCTCAAAGGAACGCCTGTCCCCGCTGGTGGGAAGCGCAGCGCGAGCTCTGACGCTCTATGTAACTGAAGGGCGCTCTCGCTTGGCGGCCCATGCCCGCGGAACCGAGACCTCGGCGGTCTTTTTAAATAAGAACGGACGTCGCCTGTCGCGCCAGGCCGTGCATGCGATATGCGAGCGGTATGGGCGTCAGGTGGGGCTGGTGGGACTCCATCCCCATACGCTGCGTCACTCCTTTGCCACCCATATGCTTGCGGGCGGCGCAGACCTCCGTGTGCTACAGGAGATCTTGGGACATGCCGATATATCGACCACGCAGGTCTACACGCATGTCGATCGCACGCAGCTGACCGAGGTCTATCTGGCGGCGCATCCGCTGGCGCATCGTTAGCACATCGCTGACCTGCATATTTATTGCCATTAAGGGGACGGGCCCCAGATTGTCGCGGCGTGCTTTTGCGCGCATGGGCAATCTGGGGCCCGTCCCATTTTTCGCCACTTGGCATCGCGGTGGTGGGCCGCACGTGCCTTGGGTGGGGGAGTTTGGGGGCGATGTGAACGGCATGTAAAGGGACGCAAAAATCGCCTCAAGGTCAACTTGAAGGTTGAGGTTGAAAGGCGGGG
>CABUPH010000029.1 GCA_902493375.1 uncultured Collinsella sp. | reverse complement strand
CGGTCGGCGGGGCCATTGTGGCTCTTGACAGCGGATTGGGTCATATGAGCGAGCGAGTCGCATTTGCGCCAAGGTGACGTGAAACAAAAGGGCGCTGACCTTCTGGTCGCGCCCTTGAAGTTGAACGTCAGATTGGCGTGAATGCGGCTCGCGCAGCGTCAAGCGGTCCGCCGTTCGGTAGAACGGCGGAACTATTGTTGGCGATAATGGTCAAAGAAGTCGGCGAGGTCTTCGAGGGACTCTTTGAGTACTTCCATGCGCGGCAGGTACACGATACGGAAGTGGTCGGGCTCAGCCCAGTTGAAGCCGCCGCCGCGCGTGATCAGGATCTTCTTCTCGTGCAGCAGGTCAAGGGCGAACTGCTCGTCATCGGTAATGTTGAACTTCTTCACATCCATCTTGGGGAAGATGTAGAACGCCGCACGGGGCTTGACCACCGAGATGCCGTCAATCTTGTTGAGCGCCTCATACACAAAGTTGCGCTGCTCGTAGACACGGCCGCCGGGGCGGATGTAGTCGTTGACGGACTGATGGCCACCGAGCGCCGTCTGAACGATCGACTGAGCCGGCACGTTGGAGCACAGGCGCATGTTGGAGAGCATGTTGATGCCCATGATGAAGTCGCTCATGCAGCGCTGGTTGCCCGAAAGCACCATCCAGCCAATACGATAGCCCGCGATCATGTGCGACTTGGACAGACCGCTAAAGGTAACGCAGGGTAGGTCGGGGGCGAGCGAGGCAATCGAGACGTGCTCGTAGCCGTCCATGCACAGGCGGTCGTAGATCTCATCAGCAAAGATCATCAGCTGATGCCTGCGTGCAACCTCGACGATGCCCTCGAGCACCTCGCGCGGATAGACGGAACCCGTGGGGTTGTTGGGGTTGATGATGACGAGGGCTTTGGTCGCGCTCGTGATCTTGGACTCCATATCCTCCAGGTCGGGATACCAATCCGCCTGCTCATCGCACAGATAGTGCACGGGATGACCGCCGGCAAGGGTTGCGCACGCCGTCCAGAGCGGATAGTCGGGGCTGGGGATCAGAATCTCGTCGCCATTGTCGAGCAGCGCGTTCATCGAAAGCTGAATGAGCTCGGACACGCCGTTGCCTGTGTAGATATGCTCCATCTGAACGTTGGGCAAGCCCTTGATCTGCGAATACTGCATGATCGCCTTGCGCGCGGAGAACAGGCCACGCGAGTTGGAATAGCCTTCGCAGTCGGGCAGCTGCTGGCGCATGTCCTTGATGACCTCATCGGGCGTGCGGAAACCGAAGGGCGCCGGGTTGCCGATATTGAGCTTGAGGATGCGCTCGCCCTCGTCCTCCATACGGGCGGCCTCGTCGACGACGGGACCGCGCACGTCATACAGGACGTTATCGAGCTTGGTGGATTTAGAAAAAGTACGCATGGTGGCGCTCCTTGCAATTTGAGCTGAGGGATGGGGTTCGGGCTTGGAATTGTTGCGGGGAGATGATTCCTCGCCTTGGTCGGCGTCACCGGCGAGCAGCCAGGTAACATCGACCTCCAAAATACGGGCGAGCAGCTCTGCCACATCGCGCCGCGGAATCGTCTTGCCGCTCACATATTGGCTCATCTGACTCTTGCCGAGTTTTTTGCCGAGCATCTCCGATGCGCGGATTACGTCCGACTGGCGAACGTCGCGATCGGACATAGTCTGTCGCAGGCGATCGCTAAACGTCTCTTGGGCCACAGGAACCTCCTTGCTGGCAAAGTTCAATTTATAGAACACGAATTGAACCAGGGTTCAATTTAGCAAGCAGTATAGCGCGGCACCTCATTTGAAAGTTCAATTTCAAAAATAAAATGAGCCAAACCTCGAGATTTATCCCAAAGCGACAACGGTGTGCGCTCATTTAGAGGTATTCAAGGAATCGAGCGGCGGCAAGTGAAACATCGGCCGTTCGATATATGGCGTTGATCTGCCGATGGGGATGTCCTTCGAGCGAACGAATGGCGACATTGAACTGGCAGCGGCGCAAGATGAGCGCCGGAAGGACGCTCACGCCCAGGCCGTCCTCGACCATGGCCATAATCGCATAGTCATCCCAGGTCGACAGCTTTGAGCGCACGGTCAGCCCCGCCCGACGGAACAGCGGCGTAATCTCGTCATCGGTGCCGCGTTCCAGCAGAATAAACTGCTCGTTGGCCAAATCGGCAAGAGAGACGACCTCTTCAGTGGCAAGCAAAGAGTCTGCCGGCACTACCGCCATCAACTCGTCGCGCACCAAAGACCGCGACGTCATGCCATTTTCTCGGGGCTCACGCGGAATAAAACCCAGATCACAACGACCCTCAGCCACCCATTGTTCAATCTCTGAGTAATCGCCCATCAACAACTCGTAATCGACGTCTGGATAATCGGCACGAAAACGAGCAATCACCGGCGGCAGCACGTGGGTCGCCACGCTCGAAAACGTACCGATGCAGATTTTGCCGCGCATGAGCCCACGCATCTCATCCACGCGTCGCTGCAAGCGAACGAATTCCTCGCAGAGCGCCTCGACAGCCGGCATGACCTGCCGCCCGTCAGCAGAAAGAGCCACGCCCTCGCGACTGCGGTCGAGCACCTTAAAACCCCAATCGGTCTCAAGGTCGCTCACCATGCGACTCACGCCCGATTGCGAATAGCTCAGCCGCTCGGCGGCGCGCGTAAAACTGCCGGCCCGCACGGTCTCGAGCAGCACCTGCATCTTTTGAATATTCGTTTCCACGGCACCCCTCCGCCTTTACATGAGTTTTTGTCATGTTATCCATGCATTATATTCGCTTTTCTTCTAAAGCCAGTTCACCCATAGTGAACATGCCCGGATATAGAGGGGATGTCAGCGCATGAACAACGGACTGTTTACGTACTTAGCAGCATTGCTATTGTTTGGCTCCAACGGCATCATCGCCGCTGCCATCGCACTGCCGAGCTCCGATATCGTGCTACTGCGCACGTTTTTGGGCGCACTCTCGCTTGTCACCATCCTCGCCATCACCCAACACCATAAGTTGCAGGCGCCATCTCGCCCCCGCGAAGCCGCAGCCCTCCTCCTCTCGGGAGCCGCGCTGGGCGCCAGCTGGATTTTTCTGTTCCGCGCCTACCAGACGATCGGCGTCGGCGTATCCTCGCTGCTGTACTACTGCGGCCCCATCATTGTCATGGCGCTGTCCCCACTCATCTTTGGCGAAAAGCTGACCGGCGGCAAAATCGCCGGCTTCATCGCCGTTGCTTGCGGTGCTTTTCTCATTGCAGCGCAAGGTTTAGGCGGCAATATGCCCATTGCTGGTATCGCCTGCGGAATCGCCTCGGCATTTTGCTATGCGCTGATGGTCATCGCTAGCAAGGGTGCGCCACACATCGAAGGCCTCGAGAACTCCACGCTCCAGGTGAGCGCCGCCTTTGTGACCGCGCTGATCCTTACGCTCATCACGCAGGGCGCTCCCTCATTCCTGTCCGCCGGTGTCGCCGCCGGTATTGATTGGCGCGCCGTCGTCATGCTCGGCGTCGTCAACACCGGTATCGGTTGCCTGCTCTACTTTAGTGCCGTCGCCAAGCTGCCCGTCCAGACCGTCGCGGTCGTCGGCTACCTCGAGCCGCTTTCGGCCGTCGTGTTCTCCGCCGTCCTTTTAGGCGAAGCCATAACACCAGTCCGCCTGACGGGTGCCGCACTTATCATCGGCGGCGCAATTTTTTGCGAACTCGCCGGCAAACGCACAAATGCCAAGGCCGGCATCGCCCAGACAGCACGTGCTTAAAAGCCCCTCTTCAGTTTCAAAGCAGGGGCGCGTCCGCGGTTATCACATTGCAGCAAGCCATTCAGCGGATATGCCCCTGCTTTGAAATGCTACCTGCGTACGTGAATAATCCCCAGCTGGGGATTATTGTCTAAAATAACCCGATGTGCCAAACTGCTCTTGTATGTATAAAGACGGCATAAAGGTTATCTGTCCCAGACAGATAACCTGATGTCTAAGGGAGTCCACGTGGCACACAACAAACTGGAGGCAAGCCTCCAAGACCAGCATAGTCAGGGCGGGCATGGCGCCATTCCCCTCTCCGCTGGCATGCTGCTCGTAACGCTCGGCGTCGTCTACGGCGACATCGGCACGAGCCCCATGTACACCATGAAGTCAATCGTCGCCAACAACGGCGGCATCGGAACCGTCAGCGAGGACATGATCCTGGGCGCGCTTTCGCTCGTCATCTGGACCATGACGCTCGTGACCACGGTCAAGTACGTGGTAATCGCCATGAAGGCCGACAACCACAACGAAGGCGGCATCTTCGCCCTGTTTAGCCTGGTGCGCAAGGTGGCACCGTGGCTGATTCTCCCCGCCATGATCGGCGGTGCGGCGCTGCTCGCCGACGGCATCCTCACCCCCGCTGTCACGGTCACCACAGCCATCGAGGGTCTGCGCACCATCGAATGGGGCCATGCGCTTTTGGGTGACGGCCAGACCAACGTCATCATCATCACCATCATCATTATCTGCGGCCTGTTTGCCATGCAGCGCGCCGGTACCTCGTCGATCGGCAAGCTGTTCGGCCCGCTCATGACGCTATGGTTCCTGTTCTTGGCAGGCGCCGGTCTGTTCAACATGCTCGGCAACCTGTCCATCTTACGCGCGCTCAACCCCATCCGCGGCATCATGTTCCTGTTCTCGCCCATCAACCACTCGGGCATCATGGTGCTCGGCTTTGTCTTTCTGTCGACGACCGGCGCCGAGGCCCTCTACTCGGACATGGGCCACGTTGGCAAGGCCAACATCTATGCATCCTGGCCGTTTGTTAAGGCGGCCCTTATCCTCAACTATCTGGGTCAAGGCGCTTGGCTGCTCGCAAACAATTCCAATCCCCAGATGCTCGCGATGGATATCGTCAACCCGTTCTATATGATGCTCCCTGAACCCCTGCGCCCCTTTGCCATCGTGCTTTCGGCCGTGGCGGCCATCATTGCCTCGCAGGCGCTCATCACCGGCTCGTTCTCGTTGGTTTCGGAGGCAACGCGCCTCAACCTTATGCCGCACCTGCGCATCCACTACCCCAGCGACACCAAGGGCCAGCTTTATATTCCACTCGTCAACAACATCATGTGGGTCGGCTGCATCTTCATTGTGCTGCTGTTCCAGAACTCCGAGCGCATGGAGAGCGCCTACGGCCTCGCCATTACCGTGACCATGCTCATGACCACCACGCTACTGACGAGCTACATCGCCGGCATTCTCAAGCACAGACTGGGCGCCTGCGTCTTCGCCCTGCTTTTTGGCGCCATCGAGCTCTGCTTCTTTGCCTCGTGCCTCACTATGTTCTTTGACGGCGGCTATGTGATGATCTTCCTGGCCGCACTGCTGTTTGGCCTTATGTACGTGTGGCGTCGTGGCACCGCCATCGAGCGCACGCAAACGATCCTGCTGCCCGTCTCCAAGTACATCGATCAGCTCAACCGCCTGCGCAACGACGAGACCTACCCCGTGCTCGCCGACAATCTGGTGTTCCTCACCAACAGCCCCGATCCGCTCACGCTCGACCGCGACGTGCTCTATTCCATCCTGGACAAGCATCCCAAGCGCGCCAAGGCATATTGGTTCATCAACGTGCACGTTACCGACGAACCCTATACGCACGAGTATTCCGTCGAGACCTTTGGCACGGACTTTTTGTTCCGCGTGCGCCTGGACCTGGGCTTTAAGGTCAACCAGCGCGTCAACGCCTACCTGCGCCAGATTGTTGGCGACCTGATGGCATCGGGCGAGCTGCCGCCACAGCACCACACCTACTCCATCTACGAGACGCGCGGCAACGTGGGCGATTTCCGTTTTTGCATGCTACGCAAGATGCTTGCCCCCGAAACGGACATCAACCGCAATGACCACCGCGTGATGGCCATCAAGTACGCCGTCCGCCGCGCCTGCGGAAGCCCGGCACGCTGGTACGGCCTAGAGAACTCGGCCATCATCATCGAGTACGTGCCGCTGTTTGCCCGCATGCGCCCGGCCGTTAAGCTTGTGCGCACCCAGGTGCCGCTCGAGGTTCAGATCGAAGAGGCCGAGGAAATGGAAGTCGACATCTTCTCGGACGACTTGGTCAACGGCAACGAGGCCGGTAGGGACATGAACGTCGATCCCACCGAGCTGCTCGAGAGCGTCGCCGATACGCCCGAACAGCAACAGCTCGACGGCCTCGAGAGCACCCAGTTCAACGACGCCAACTTCTAACACGCCACCAGCCATTGACGACAACGGCCTCGCATCTCATAAGAGGTGCGAGGCCGTTTTATGTCGCAACGGACCAGCGAGCTACGAACGGCG
>CABUPH010000028.1 GCA_902493375.1 uncultured Collinsella sp. | reverse complement strand
AGTTCCGCACGCAAAGAAGGCCACTTAATGTGGCCTTCGTCTTGCGCAGGACTGTAGAGCAGGAAACCTTATATCCGGCCCCTCCGTCCGGGGACCGCGCCGTACCAGCTACAGCGTCATGTTTGGATCGGCGTCGACGTCGAACGGCGAGATTTCACCTCGGTCGAATTTACGGCGAGCGACCTCCGCAATCATGGCTGCGTTATCGGTACAGGCAGACAAGGGCGGCACCGTTACGCGAATCCCCTGACGCCCAAGCTTCTTGATCATCATCTCGCGCAGATGCGGGTTGGCCGAGACGCCGCCACCGATGCAGTATTCCTTGCATCCGCTAGCGTGCAATGCGTTTTTGGCCTTCTTGTACTGCACGTCAAAGACAGCTGCCTCAAACGAAGCTGCCAGATCGGGCAGGTGAATCGTGCGCCCGGCCTTGGTCTCCTGTTCAATGTAGAGCGTCACAGCGGTTTTAAGGCCCGAAAGCGAGAAGCGATAGTCTCCTCTGCTGTTAAGCGCACGGGGGAAATCGATCGCCTTGGGGTTGCCCGTCTCGGCCAGCTTGGAAATGATGGGGCCACCGGGATAGCCCAGACCCAACGCCTTGGCTACCTTGTCGAAGGCCTCGCCCACAGCGTCGTCGAGCGTCTCACCGAGCACCTCGTAGTCGCCCCACGCCTTCACGTGCACGAGCATGGTGTGCCCGCCCGAGACAAGCGTGAAGATAAACGGCGGTTTGAGGTCGGGTTGCGCCAGCAGGTTGGCAAACAGATGACCCTCAAGATGATTGACGCACACGAGCGGCTTGCCGGCAGCGTAGGCAAAGCCCTTGGCGAAGGCGACGCCAACCACGAGCGCGCCCACCAGGCCCGGACCCTGTGTCACGCCCACGGCGGCAAGCTCGCTGGGGGCAATGGCTCCGCCCGTAAGGCCCAGCGATGCTGCGGCATCCTCGAGCGCCGCATCCACGACACTCACAATCACCTCAACGTGCTTGCGCGAGGCGATTTCGGGCACCACGCCGCCAAAGCGGGCATGGAAATCAATCTGTGTCGACACCTGGTTGGCCAGCATATTGCCATCCGCATCGATAATCGCCACGGCCGTCTCGTCGCAGGAACTCTCGATAGCGAGCACTAGGCGGCGGCGCTCAATTTCGGCACGCTCTCCCTCGGAGCGCCCAGGCGCAGGCAGCGGCCATACGCGCTGCTCTGCCGCCGTCGGCTCGGGCGAAGCATTGTCGACCGGAAGCACCAGGGGCAGCGGGGCCGTCATGACGATGGCATCCTTGCCGGCACCATAGTAGCCGCGGCGCCGTCCTGCCTCGGTAAAGCCCAGAGCGTTATAGAGCGCAATCGCGCCCTCATTGCCGTCCTCGACCTCGAGCGAAGCCGTGGTGCAGCCGAGCATCTGGGCATCATAGCTCACATGCGACAGCAGCTTGCGGGCAATGCCCTCACGGCGATGTGCCGGATCGACGGCGACATCCAGAATCTGCACATCACCGTCCACGACCATACCGCCGGCAAGGCCCAGTAGCTTGCCGTCGTCGTGTGCCACCCACCAACTACGCGGCGCAGCGACGTCCTCGCCCAGTTCGGACAGGAACATGCCCGGCGTCCACGCCTCGTGTCCGGCACCTTCAAAGCAGGCAGCCTCCAGCGCGCTCGCGCCCTCGGCATCCGCCGCGCCCATGGGACGGAACTGCAGATGACGACCGGCGAGCTCATCGGCAACGCCCGTAATTCCGCTCTGCGCACTCTCGGCAAGACCAAGACGCTTGCGCTCGTTTTCCTCGGCATCCGAAAGGCGCGTGTAAATCGGCAGGACGCGGGCCGGATCGCCGTCACCCGCAGCGTGCGCGAGCAGCAAGCCCTCGCCCGAAGGCCACCACAGGTCGCGCTCCACGCAGCGGGCGGTCTCGTCCTCACCCAGCAGCTTGCCATAGCGCACGAGACCGTCACCGGTCAGCTGAACCTGGTCCCAGTCCGCTGCTCGGCGCCACTCATCGAGCGCCACGGCGGCCTTGACCACGTGTTCGCGCTCAAATTGACGCTCGGGACCCTCATCGACCAGCATATACAGCGCCGGATATACCTCACCGCGCATAGCATCGGCCAAGATACCAAGCTTGCCGCGCACGCCAGCCTTCCACGCCGTCCAAGCGCAAGCGTCGAGCGTCGACACGCCCAGCAGCGGAACATTGGCACCACGCGCGAGGCCCTTGGCAGTGGAGATGCCGATGCGCACACCCGTAAAGGACCCCGGGCCGCGACCGACCACATAGCAACCAACATCGCTGCGATCCAGACCGGCTTGAGCCAGCACGCCATCAACGGTATTCACGAGCTCAACGTTGGCGTGACGGCGACACATGTGGTCGCCACTCACGAGCTTCGTCTCGCCCGTCTGCCCATCAATCCAGCTTGCCGCGCAGGCAAGCATGTCGGTCGAGGTATCGAGCGCCACCACCAGCGCGTTGTCGTTATGCAAGCTCATCTTGTACAGCCTTATCAATCAAATGGGAAAGCTCCATTGCGCGGTCACCGTGCGCCTCGAGCGTTATCGTTCGCACATCGCTGTCGCCCTCATCACGGTTGAGCGTCACCGAAAGATACTCATCCGTCAGCTCGTCCTGGAATTGTTCGCCCCATTCCAGCAGGCAAGCACCCTCATAGCCCAGCACATCGAAAATGCCCGTATCCTCGAGCTCGTAGGCATGCTCCAGGCGGTATAGATCAAAGTGAAACAGCGGAATACGACCTTGATCGTGAACGGCCATGAGCGCAAACGTAGGGCTCGTAACCATATGCCCATCGCCCAGCCCGCGCGAGACGCCCTTGGTAAAGTGAGTTTTTCCCACTCCCAGGCCACCGGTCAGGATGAGCACATCGCCGTCCTCAAGGCACGGTGCAATTAGCTCGCCAAAGTACTCCGTATCGGCAGCGCAAGTCGTTTTGTAAGTACCTACCCCCAGGCGCTCCAGGGACATATATGCTCCTTATTATTCCGAGGCGTCCTCTGGTGCGGGATGTCGCTCCAGATAATCGCCCAGCATCTTAAAGTCTTCCTCCAGCAGTTCCTGCCACGCCGGATTGCGCAGCGCCGCTGCCGGATGAAAAGTGGGCATTACTACAAAATGCCCCATCTGGTGGAACCTGCCGCGCAGCTTAGTAATGCCAATCTCGGTCTTAAGCACAAAGTGCGTCGCGGGGTTGCCGAGCGTCACGATAACATCGGGCCAGATGCTTCGAATCTGCTCACGCAAAAACGGCGAGCAGGCCAGCACTTCCTCGGGACGCGGATTGCGGTTTCCCGGCGGGCGGCACTTAAGCACGTTGGCAATGTAGACGTCTTCGCGTTTGAGCCCCGCCAGCGACAAAATGCCGTTGAGGTCCTCGCCTGCCGCCCCCACAAAAGGCTCGCCCTGCAAATCCTCATTGCGGCCCGGCGCCTCACCAATAAACATCACGCGAGCGCGGGGGTTTCCCACGCCAAACACGATATTGTGACGCGACTGGTAGAGCTGGCAGAGGTGACAATCGCCCAGAACGGCCTCAATTTCCTCGAGTGCGACCTCACGTGGTGCCTGATGGGTATGGCCGGGGATGTGCATGACGCCCATAGCGGCTCCTACACGTAGACCTTGTCGAGACGCATGCCAAAGCCGCAGGCGACCTCGTAGTTAATCGTTCCGCGCAGTCGGGCCATCTCGTCCATAGTGATCTCGGCATCGCCATCGCGGCCGACAATGATCATCTCGTCACCATACTCGGCCTCGGGAATCTCGTGTGCCGGGTTGGACTGAATGGCGACCATAAACTGGTCCATGCAGATATTGCCAACCTGATGCACGCGCTCGCCGCGATACAGCACATCCATACGATTGGAAAGCGTACGCGATAGGCCATCGGCATAACCGATCGGCAGCGTGCAGATCTGAACGCGCGTACGCGGTACGCGGTAGGTAAAACCGTAGCCCACGCCCTCACCCATCGCAGGGTGTGCCACGCGCGTCACACGCGCATGGACGCTCATAACGGGATCAAGCTGCATCACGCGGCCACTCAGCTCGCACGGCTGCATGCCATACAAGCCAACGCCGGCGCGGATCATATCAAAATGCATCGAGGGGTCGAGCATCGAGGACGGCGTGTTGGCGCAGTGCACGATACCGCACTCAAAACCCGCATCCTTAATGGCCTGAACGGCCTCGGTAAAGCGCTGACACTGCAGCTTGTAGTCCCAGCCCGAAGGTTCATCGGCCGTGGCGAAGTGCGTAAATACGCCGTCGCACTGAATACCGCGATGGAAATTTATACCGCGGACAAAGTCGAGCACCTGCGTGTAGTGAACGCCGATACGATTCATGCCCGTCTCGATGGCGAGATGATACTTGCCCACTTTGCCCGCCGCGACGGCACATTCGCCATACGCAAGAGCAAAGTCAGACGTATAGACCGAGGGCATGATATCAAACTCGAGCAACGTCGGAATGGCCTCGATAGGCGGCTCGCTTAGGATGAGGATGGGTTTCGTAATCCCGCCCTGTCGGAGCTCAACGCCCTCGTTAACCGTCGCCACGGCAAACATGTCGGCACCGACCGAATACATGATCTTGGCGCACTCAACAGCTCCATGACCATAAGCATCGGCCTTGACCACGCAGCACAGGCGCTGACGTGGATTCAGCAAGTTCTTATAGGCCCTCGTGTTGCGACGGAGCGCCCCGCGGTCGATCTCGACCCAGGACCAGCGCGTCAAATCGGCTTTATTCATGATTAGTCATCCGACCCTTCGTCCATGATTCCCAGATCTTCGAGCGCATCCTTTGCCGCCAGTTCCATGGCAGGACCGATCAAGTCGATAAGATCGGTCGCGATGACGCTCTTCTCACCATACTCCGTCGCCGCGGCAAAACCGGCGTAGCTGTGAAGTGCGACGGCGTACGAATACAGCAACTCCCAACGATCCATCTCGTCGCGCATGGTGGCAAGCGTGCCGGCCAAAATACCCGCGAGAACATCACCCGAACCGGCAGTTGCCAGAGAAGCCGGACCCGAGAGCGGCAGCAGCACACGCTCAACGCCACAGATAGCCGTCGTCGGCCCCTTGGCAATGACCACCAGATTGTCGGAGCCTGCAGCCCAGACAACCTTCTGCGCGGCCGCAATCGCGGTACCAAGGTCGTTCACCTCGTCACCGGCAACCAGACGCGAAAGCTCACGATAGTGCGGCGTCATAACCAACGGCTGCTCGCGACGATACATCTCGGGATTACTATCAATACCGTCAATGGCAATCTTAGCAAGGCAGTTGAGTGCATCGGCGTCCAAAATAAGCGGCACATCAAGCTCGAGCAAGCCCGAAACCACCTGCATAGCGCCGGCAGATGTCGTCATACCGGGACCGCACAGTACACAGCTGTACTTCTTTGCAATCTCGCACACAGTCATGCGCGCAGCGGCGCCAAAGGAGCCGCGGGAATCAGACGGAATAGCAAAGACGGGAATCGAAGGAAGTGCCATGCGAATAAGATTGGCGCAGGCGTCAGGAGCCGCGACTGCCACGTAACCAGCACCCGCGCGAGCTGCAGACTTGGCCGCCATAATGGCAGCACCAGGATATTGCGCAGATCCGGCGACAATAAGCACAGAGCCACGGGAATACTTATCGATATTCGTAGGTAGTGGAGCAAAGTAATCAACTAAGTCACCGGGCTCGACAATCTCGGCGGCGTGGTCGACATCATCGATGACCTCGTCAAGACGGTCGTAAAGATTGCCGCAGATCAAATCGCCAGCATACTCAGGGCCATCAGCGCTATACAGACCAATCTTGGGCGCAATCATCGTCACCGTATGCTCGGCACGAATGCAGTCGTCATCAACAACGCCCGTCTCGGCATTCAGGCCCGAGGGGACATCAATGGATACGACACAATCGGCACATTCATTGACCGTAGGAATCCAGATGGAGAACGGCGCACGCAGATTCCCGTGGAAACCGGTACCAAAAATGGCATCGACAACAACATCGGCCTTATCGATCAAAACCTCGAGTTCGTCACGCGAGGGGCCGACGCAAACGTGCACATCGCGGCCGGCAGTACGACGAGCAACATGACGTGCCAGAGCAGCAGGAATCTCATCCGGCTCAACCGGCGAAACGATATCGACGTCCACACCCTTATGGCTCAGAATATCGGCGGCAACCCAACCGTCGCCGCCATTATTACCAAAACCGACCAGAACGAGAACCCGATCGGGATTGAGCTTCAAGACCTCGTTGGCGGCAAACTCACCCGCTAGCTCCATAAGCTCGGCCTTCGAAGTCCCTTCGCGTTCGATGATGTCCTCGAGACGAACGACTTCTTCGGTACTCAAAACCGGTTTCATCTATGCTCCTAGCGTATCTTGCGAAGCATCGCCCAGGTGCTCCGTCAATGCTGAATTCTGCAGCTGCTCAAGCTCATCTAAAACAGAGCGAGCCTCTTTAAATGTCTGCGCTACGCGTTTCTTGGTACTCACCTTTTCCTCTTTTGGCTTAGGCCGAGCATCTTCGGTAATCGCGATGGCATTCGCAACGGCTAAGTCTCCTGTAAGCGTAATGGAAAGAGCGACCTCAACAACACCCAGCTCTTGAGCGATCTCGAGAGCACGGCCCGAAAGCAGCGCTTTCGGTTTGCCGAGTTTATCACGCGTAACCGAAACATCCTTGCGACCAACGCCTTGACTAAAACCCGTGCCGAGAGCTTTAAGTACCGCCTCGCGCGAAGCAAAGCGGCTGGCATAGTGAGCAGCGGGACGCGATGATGCATCACAATACGCACGCTCTTCTTCGGTAAACACACGCCGAGCAAACGACGGCGTCTTTTCAAGAATTGATTTCATACGGGAAATCTCGACGATATCAACGCCGATACCAGCTTCAGCCATGTTCACCTCCATATCGCACAGACTAAGTTATTGTAGCCCGTTCACAGAAGATGCGACAAACGAGGGTTATAAAACACAGCTACTATGTGAGACAAAAGCCCGTAAACGCAAAAAAGGGGGAGGCCGCGAGGCCTCCCCCTTCCAAGTTCGATGACGGC
>CABUPH010000027.1 GCA_902493375.1 uncultured Collinsella sp. | reverse complement strand
GATTAATGGATGGAAACGGGTGTTCTATCGGGACACACATTTTGTCCTATAAGCCGTATTGTCGATAGCAAGACCAATGCTGAGAAGGAGGTTGTACTCGACGCTACCCATGGTTACCAGGTGACTGCGACTCCCGGTACAACCGCCGGAACTGAGCTCCTTAAGGTTTCTTTTGATAACCTTAAGGCAGTTCAGGATGCTAATGGGAAACCGATCAGCGTAAATGCGGACTCCAAGGTGGTCGTAACCTACAAGGCCAAGCTCAATGGCGAAGTCGAATACAAGGCCGACGGCGCCACCAATGAGGTCAAGCTTGTCTATTCCAACGATCCCATGTCTACCGGCACTGGCACATCGGTGCCGGCGAAAGTCACCGACCATGTCTTCCGCCTGGATGTGACCAAGGTCGATAAGGATGATCAGAGCCATAAGCTCGAGGCTACCTTCCAAGTCAAGATGACCTATGAGGGAAATAAAAAGCTTACGCAGGAGAAATGGTTGACCCAAGATGGCGGTCTTACCGAAGAAGGGGCAAACGCAGGAAAATTCAAGACCGACAAGGATAGTGAGATTTATATCCCAGGCCTTGTTGCAGGAACGTATGAGATTACCGAATGCAATACTCCTGCTGGTTACAACACCCTTGCTCCGTTTACCATTACGGTTGATCCGACATACGACGAGGATGGCACTCTGACGGGACTCGATGTAACGCCCAGTAATACCGAAATGGTTACTCCCAGTACTACAAATGACGCGACCATTCCTGTCACCATCAAGAACAAGAAGGGCTCCGGCCTCCCACTCACCGGTCTTAACGGCGTGACCTTCACTTGGATCGCTGGTGGCGCGGTGCTGTGCATCGGTGTGGCGCACCTCATTCGCAGCCGTAAGCAGGCTGAGGAGTCCGAGCAGGAGTAACGCTCGCTCACCCATCCCTTTGGCAGGTGGGATGTGATGGCCATGAGACTTGCGGACACTTTTCTCGTCCATCGACGCTCTTGCTTTGCCATTCTTTTTTCGGGGCAGACTCCGCAATGGAGTCTGCCCCGTTCTTTTTGGACAACGCAGTCAGGTTTCATTGCCCGATAGATCAAGCGTATGAATATCGAACAGATGTTTGCAATTATTGCGTTTACCAGCTGTGGGTGCATACGCTCGCAGTAAAATGGCTTTGCGACGCATTCCGTGCGCGGGCGGCCGACGACTCGATCGGAGGTCCCCAAATGCTGAAATTCCTTAACGCGCTCGCCGCCCTCGCGACGGTGGGCACGTTCGTCATCGCGTTTCTTGACTCGTATGAGGTTCGGTTTAAGGTCCGTAGGCGCACGCGCGGTGCGGACGGTAGAAGGCATTTGCGCCGCAACAAGCGCAAATAAGAATGCCCGGGGTTAGAGGCCCGGGCATTTAACAACACCGGAAACTGGTCGCCCGCGCTCCAAAGTACTTACGCGGGGTGCGTCGTTTCCTGTAGCTATTGTATCCCGAATCGCCCCGCCGATTCGGGACATTTTGAAAACTCAAATGCTGGCTTATGCATGAAAGGAATCTCGTTAATTCCGAAAATTATGTATAATTCCAATATAAACTGGAATCAAACGAAAACGATGGAAATGAACGAAGCGCTAATCTACTTACAAGAAGCACTAGGCCTCTCCGCCAAGACCAGAACTTGGCCTGGATCCGCACGCTTGCCGCTGCATCTGCGGGCGATTGAGGTCCGCGCTGTTGACGCAAACGGTTTTTCGTTTTTACTTGCAAGTTTGCCTACTGGCGTCGGGCTTCCCGAGGCTAAGAGAGTCTATAGTCAGCTAGCCTTGCGCGCGGAGACTCCTGTTGTCGTTTCGTTTCCTGATGCCGATGCGCGTCAGCGCAAAGCATTGGTCGCACAAGGGATTCCCTTTGTCTGCCCGGGTAGACAGGCTTTTCTTCCATTTATGGGCACGGCCTGCACGGAGAGGGGCGGTGCCCGGTTTCGCAATCACGCGACCAAGATGTCGCCCAACGCGCAGGCTGCCGCAATTTGGGGAGCAGCCCAGGAGCCATATCGTCCCTATGACCTTTGTCGTGCGCTTGGGATTTCGGCAAGCCGCGCGAGTGAGGCCATAACCGAGCTTGTTGACAGGGGGCTCGCGAGGCGCGAGCGTCGCGAGCGACGTGTCGTCGTGCTCCCTGTTGCCGTTGATCTTCTGCTCAGCGAGCACATGGCAGAGCTCTCCCCGCCTGTCTCGAAGGCCTTTTTTGCAAGGAAGACGCCGCAGATCGACTATCTTGTTGACGCCGGGGAGACGGCGCTCGCTGCGCGTTCGATGCTCGCTGCGCCGGGCATGGAACAAAAGGCTGTCTTAAGAAGTACATGGCGTCAACTGAGCGACCTCGAAGTCGCAGACGGGGAGTTGCCGGATAACGAGACGGCGATGATCCAAGTGTGGCGCTATGCGCCCGTGTTTGCCGACTCCTCCCGCGTCGATGACATTTCGCTTGCGCTATCTTTGGCGGCAATCGACGATGAGCGAATTCAGCTCGAAGTCGATCGCATGTTTGGAAAGGAATATTCATGGCAAGAAGCGCTGTAGAAGGTCTTCAAGAATTCGAACCGTAGGCGGTGTTTCGGTCCTAGCTGCGTTGTCCGGCGCAGAGGTTCGCTAATCGGCTATTATTTGTTTAGACAACATGAGTTGTAGAGGAGTGACCGGCGATGGTGCAGGGCGCCAAACATATGAAGAGCAATAACGCCGCGGCCAACGGTGGCTCAAGCCCTCAGCCCAAACCCAAGCGCCGTCGCAAGCGGCTGCCGCGCTGGGCCGATCGGCTCATCACCATCGTCATCATCCTTATCGGTGTGGGCCTTATGACCTGGCCGTGGATCTTGGACCGGCTCGAGGCCTCGGGCGTGTTCAACCAGATCAGCACCGTGTCCAGCACCGTTGACGCGCTGTCTGCCGAGGAGCGCGAGCGCATCCTGCTCCAAGCTCGCTCCTTTAACGAGCAGCTGGCGGGCGAGGCCACCGAGCTTCCCGTCGACCAGATCGAGCCCTACGCTCAGCAGCTCATCTTTGACCGCGACCCCATGATGAGCTGGGTCGAGATCCCCTCCATCGACGTGAGCATGCCCATCTACCACGGCACGAGCGAAGAAGTCCTTATGGCGGGCGTCGGCCACTTGGAGGGCACAAGCCTGCCGGTGGGCGGCACCTCGACGCATTGCGTGCTCACCGCGCACTCGGGCATGCGCAACTTAAGTATGTTCGACGATATCCACTCGCTGGAGCCGGGCGACCTGGTGCTGCTGCACACCATGAACAAGACGCTCGCCTACAAGATGGTGGACTCCGAGGTCGTGCTGCCCGAGGAGATGGAGTCGCTGACTATCGAGCCCGGCGCCGACAAGGTGACGCTCGTTACTTGCACGCCCTACGGCGTGAACGACCATCGCCTGCTGGTGCATTGCGTACGCACCAAGTACAACAAGAAGGACGTCGACAAGCAAAAGTCGCTGGCCGGCCGCCACTGGGGCAAGCGCGAGTTTGCCGTGCTCATCGTGGTCGTGGCCATTGTGCTGTTGCTGCTGGACATCGTGATCCACGCGGTCCGCAAACGCCGCAAGGCCAAGGCCTCGGCATAAGACATTCTTCAGAACCACCACAATGGGGACAGGCACCTTTGTGGTGGTCGGGACTTCCAAACCATCACAACATTCGATGAAAATCGCGATTTTGGCGAAAAACGTCGGATGTTGTGATGGTTTGTGTTGTGAGCTATGCGGTTTTCGCTGCAGAGCTGCCGGACCGCGTTCGCCGCCCTCGTTACGTTTTCACTGCATTTGGGTAAAGCACCTGCTCCAAGCGGCGTTGCCTTGTATACTAGAGCGGTTTATCTGTTATGCGGAAGGGAGCGCCTATGGCACTCAGCGAGAAAGACGTGCGCGGCATCGCCGAGTACGCAAAGATCGCACTGACCGATGACGAGCTCACCCAGATGACGTCCTACCTGAACGACGCCGTCCAGATGCTCGAGCCCGTCTTGCAATATGACTTGCCCGACGTGGAGCCCACATTCCATCCCATCGGAAGCCTGTCCAACGTGATGGGCGATGACCTGCGCGAGCCCGAGCGCGACCTGCCGCTCGACGTTGCGCTCGAGAACGCCGGCAGCGCGCGCGACCGCTACTTCCGCGTGCCGTCCATTTTGGGAGAGGGGGAGAGCGAGTAATGGCGCTAAGCTTCGATTCCCTTACCGCCGCCCAGATCGCCGCGGGCGTTGCCGCCGGCGACTTTACCGCTACCGAGGTGGCCCAGGCCTCCCTTGCCGCCATCGAGGCGCGCGAGGGCGGGGTCCAGGCATTCCTGCAGGTGGCGCCCGAGCTCGCGCTCGAGGCCGCCGCGCGCGTGGATGCCGACCGTGCCGCAGGCAAGCCGCTGCCCCCGCTCGCGGGCGTGCCGCTGGCCATCAAGGACAACATGAACCTCGTGGGTACGCGCACCACCTGCGCTTCCCGCATGCTCGAGAACTACCAGAGCGTCTACACCGCCACCTGCGTCCAGCGCATGCTCGATGCCGGCTGCCTGCCCATGGGCAAGGCCAACATGGACGAGTTTGCCTTTGGCAGCTCCACCGAGAGCTCGGCGTTCCACCGCACTAACAACCCCTGGGATACCGAGCGCGTGCCCGGCGGCTCCTCGGGCGGCTCCGCTGCAGCTGTGGCCGCGGGCGAGGTCGCGCTCTCGCTGGGCTCGGACACCGGCGGCTCCATTCGCCAGCCGGCGTCGCTGTGCGGCGTGGTGGGCTTTAAGCCCACGTATGGCGCCGTGAGCCGTTACGGCGTGGTGGCCTTTGGCTCGTCGCTCGACCAGGTGGGGCCCTTTGGCCGCACGGTCGAGGACGTTGCGCTGGCCATGAACGCGCTTACCGGCGCGGGCCACGATCCGTACGACTGCACCAGCCAGGATTGCGCCGTCGACTTTACCGAGCATCTCAACGACAGCATCGAGGGTAAGCGCGTAGGCATCATTCCCGCGTTTATGGAGGCCGAGGGCCTGACGCCCGAGGTCAAGGCCGCTGTTCAGCGCGCCGCCCAGGAGCTGCAGAACCAGGGTGCCGAGCTGGTCGAGGTCGACCTGCCGCACCTGGACGCCGCCATCGCCGCCTACTACGTTATCGGCCCGGCCGAGGCGTTCTCCAACCTGGCCCGCTTCGACGGCATTCGCTACGGCTATCAGGAGGAGGGCTGCGCCAACTTGTCCGACCAGAGCTCGCTTTCGCGCGCCCACGGCTTTGGCGCCGAGGCCAAGCGCCGTCAGATGCTCGGCGCCTACCTGCTGAGCTCGGGCGTGTACGACAAGTACTACTACGCCGCGCAAAAGGCCCGCACGCTCATCACGCAGGACTACGACGCCGCGTATGCCAAGGTGGACACCATCCTCATGCCCGCCTCGCCGCGCACGGCCTTTAAGTTTGGCGAGATCAGCGACCCCACGCAGATGTATCTCTCCGACCTGTACACCATCTCGCTCAACATTTGCGGCAACGGTGGCATCTCGGTGCCGCTGGGCCTGGGCGAGGACAGCAAGCTGCCCGTTTCTGCCCAGCTGGTGGGGCCTGCCTTTAAGGACCGTCAACTGCTCACGTTTGCCCGCGCCCTGGAGCGCGGCTTTGCCGATGCCGCCACGGGAGCGCCCGCGCTTTCCGTCGCGCCCGATTTTGCCGGGAAGGGAGGCGAGCTGTAATGAAGGAGCTTTCCGAGGTCCTGCAGGATTGGGAGGCCGTGATCGGCCTGGAGATCCATACCGAGCTCACCGCACTCGATACCAAGATGTTCTGCAACTGCAAGCTCAGCCACGATGACGAGCCCAACGCCAACGTGTGCCCGGTGTGCCTGGGCCTGCCCGGCGCCCTGCCGGTGCCCAACAAGCGCGCCATCGAGAGCATCGTCAAGGCCGGTCTCGCCACCAACTGCGAGATTCAGCGCCACTCGATGTTCTACCGCAAGCACTACTTCTATCCCGATATGGCCAAGAACTTCCAGACCACGCAGGGTCCGGTCGCTTTTGCCATGTACGGTCACCTGGACCTGGACGTGACCGGTCGCGGTGCCGCCGAGCGCCCCGACTGCGCGTTTGGCGAGGCCGAGGCCCAGAGCCTGGCGAGCGCCTCGGCCAACGCCGAGGGCCTGTCCACGTCCATGACGTCGACCATGCGCGAAGGCAATCAGCGCGCCGGCCATCTGGCCAGCTATGACGCGTCCAACCTGCAGATGCCCGAGCGTCGCGAGGACGGTTCCTACACGGTGCCCATCCGCATCCTGCGCATCCACATGGAGGAGGACGCCGCCAAGATGGTGCACGTGGGCGGTGCCGAGGGCCGCATTACCGCCGCGGCCGAGTCGCTCGTCGACTACAACCGTTGCGGCACGCCGCTCATCGAGCTCGTTACCGAGCCCGACCTGCGCACGCCCGAGGAGGCTCGCCTGTTTATGGAGAAGCTCCGCCGCATCTTTGTGACGCTGGGCATTTCGGACTGCTCCATGGAGAAGGGCTCCATGCGCTGCGACGGCAACGTGTCGCTGCGCCGCCGCGGCGAGACCAAGCTGGGCACCAAGACCGAGCTCAAGAACCTCAACTCGTTTAAGAGCCTGCACGACGGCCTTGCCTACGAGATTTGCCGCCAGGCCGAGGTGCTCGAGGAGGGCGGCATCATCTATCAGGAGACCCGCCACTGGGAGCCCAGCCGCAAGCGCACCGTGGTCATGCGTGTGAAGGAGACGGCCGACGACTATCGCCTGTTCCCTGATCCCGACCTGGCGCCGTTCGATCTGGACGACGAGTTTATCGACCGCTGCCGTGGCGAGATCCCCGAGCTGCCCGATGCCAAGCGCGCCCGTTTTGAGACCGACTTTGGCATTAAGGCGGCCGACGCCGAGCAGATTGCCGGCGACCCGGAGTTTGCCGAGTTCTTTGAGGGCGCCGCTGCCGGTATGGCTGGCAAGGAGGCCCAAACGGTTGCAAACCTGCTGGTCAACGAGATGACCGCCTACCTTAAGGGCGCGGGCGTGTCGCTCGCCGAGTCTGGCATCGCGCCGGCTCAGGTGGCGGCTCTTGCCAAGCTGCTGGCGACCGATGCCATCAGCTCCAACCAGGCGCACGAGGTCTTTGAGGCCATGGCCCAGACCGGCGACGATCCCAACAAGATCGTCGACGAGCGCGGCATGCGTCAGGTGAGCGATGCCGGCGCGCTGCAGCCGATCGTGGACGAGGTGCTGGCTAACTGTGCCGATCAGGCGCAGCAGTATCGTGACGGCAACCAGAAGGTCATCGGCTTTTTGGTGGGCCAGTGCATGAAGGCGAGCCGCGGCAAGGGCAACCCGAAGCTCTTCAACGAGTTGCTGAGAACGTCGCTCTCGTAAACGGGAACCCGGGAGCCCCGGCAGGGCGGGTGCTTCCTCAAAATTTCGAACAGTCCTGCGCAAGACGAAGGCCACATTAAGTGGCCTTCTTTGCGTGCGGAACTCATTTTGAGCAAGCACCCGCCCTGCCGGGGCTCCCGGGTTCTGTGACGACTCGGCCGTTCGGGTCAGGCGGGCTGATAGGAAAGATGGTGACGGAGGCGCCACTGGCACCTCCACCTTTTGAATGTGATGAAAGTGTGGCGAAATGAGCTTAAAACTTCCGTAAATGTGATAAATGTCACGTTTTACCTAGGGTAAAATGTGGGAAATATCACGTTTACGGAAGTTTCTTTGCGGGAGGTTCGGCCATGCAGCGAGATATCATTGCCAAGCTTAACGCTTGGAAAGCGTCAGAATATCGTAAGCCGCTTATCCTTAAGGGGGCGCGCCAGGTTGGAAAGACGTGGGCGCTTAAGGAGTTCGGCCGAACCTCGTACCGCAATTTCGTGTATCTGACGCTCGAGGAGCCGTCACCTGGGGTACAGAGCGAGTACGCTCAGTTTTTCGAAGGTACGCGCGATCCTCGACGGATCATCTCAAATCTTTCCCTGGCACTTGGACAGCCTATCGATCCCGGCGAGACGCTGCTTATTATTGATGAGATCCAGGATTGTCCTTCTGCAGTCGGCGCCCTTAAATACTTCTGTGACGAGGCCCCCGAGTATCACGTCGCATGTGCAGGGTCTTTGTTGGGCGTTCGCTTGTCCCGTGAGACCAGCGCTTTTCCGGTGGGAAAGGTCGAGTTCATGGAGATGCGCCCCATGAGCTTTTCCGAGTTTCTGAAAGCCGAGGGCGCTGCAAACTACGACGAATACCTTGGCGGCCTGGATCAGATCGAGACAGTGCCCGATTTCTTCCATGTCCGTCTCGTCGAGCATCTTCGTCGTTATTTTGCATGCGGCGGCATGCCAGAGGCTCTTGGCCGGTGGGCGGAGACGGGCGATATCGTTCAGGTCGATAAGGTGTTGTCTGATCTCTTGGATTCCTACGAGCGCGATTTTGCCAAGCATGGTGGCCGTGCGCAGTTCGCCAAGCTTTCGCAAATATGGAACTCGATTCCAGCTCAGTTGGCGCGCGAGAACAAAAAGTTCGTTTGGGGTGCGGTGCGCGAGGGGGCTCGTGCTCGAGAATACGAGGATGCTCTGGAATGGCTTGCCGATGCTGGGCTCATCACGGCGGTTCGCCTTAATGCTGCCGGTGGTGTGCCGCTCTCTGCGTACGATGACCTCAAGGCATTTAAAGTCTACTGTCTTGATGTCGGCTTGCTGCGCCGCATGGCAAGGCTGGATGCGTCCGCTTTTGCCGTCTCGGATGCGCTATTTTCGGAGTTCAAAGGTTCGTTCGCCGAGAACTATGTGCTTCAGGCATTACTTTCACAGTTAGATGCTGCTCCGCGTTATTGGACAAACGAGAAGCCGAAGCACGAAGTCGATTTTTTGATTCAAGTCGGAAACGAAATCGTTCCCGTCGAGGTCAAATCGGGAGAGGTCGTTCATTCCAAGAGCCTTAAGTACTATGCCGACAAGCATGCGGAGACGACTCCATTGAGGGTCCGCTACTCACTTAAGAACCTAAAGCTCGACGACGGGGTGCTCAACATTCCGTTGTATTTGGCTGATCGATCTGTCCCTCTTATCAAAAAGGCGCTTGATTGTGCACATCTTGACGTTTAGATCCTGGGTGAGCTGACGGGCGGCGGCTAATTAATCGCTCCGTTACGGCCAGGGAGCTTGGGCCTTAGCGATGCTTGCTTCGCCAAGCCGTGGGTGCCATGCCGGTATGTTGCTTGAAGGCTTGGGCGAAGGCGGCTTGCTGAGGGTAGCCTAGACGCTCTGCCACCTGCGCTATCGTGAGCGAGCTATCGGCCAAAAGGTCCTGTGCTCGCTCCATGCGGCGTCTGCGAATGTAGGCGCCCAGGGACTCGCCAGTTTGGGCCTTAAAGGTGGCGCATAGTTTGGAGCGGCTTGTGTAGAGCCTCTCGGCCACCTCGTTGATACCCACACGTCTGCCTTTGTCGAGCGCGCGCTCAATCATTGCTGTTGCTTCTTCGGCAATGGTTATGCTGACGCGTGTGCCTGCCGCCTGCCGCGCCTGCTTGTGGGCCGCGCACGAACAGGCGAGCTCCGCAACCATGGCCTCCACGATGCCCTGCATATAGACGTGTCCGCCTACGGTGCGGGCGCGGTCCTCGTTAATCCGGCGCAGCGTGTGGCAGATGGCAGACGTTGCCTCCTCGTGCCATGGCTCGGCAAACGCCTCAAAGATTCCCGCGAACTCGGTGGGATAGCGGTGCTCCAGTTCGTCAAAATATCCAGGCAAAAAGAGTACCGAGCGCGAGTGATAAAGCTCCCCCGCAAACAGCGGGCTTAATTCCTCGCCACAGCTATCTTGGATAAAGCTGCAAACGGCATTGTTTGGCCACGGTCCATGCAATGGTTTAAGGTTCGCAGGCGTTATGCCAGCCTCGGGCATGCATGTAAGTGTGGGCGCGCTGACCTCGCTCACGCAGGCGTACGGCTCGGGTGTGTATTCGGCCAGGTACATATCGTGCGTCGGGGTAATGAAATGCTCCATGACAATGCAGGCAGGGGAGAGGGGCATGATCCATGCGCGTCCGTGTGCCCGATCGTTTGCCACCTCGCCGGTAAAGACGGCGCCCTTGCCGGTAAGCTCCAAGCCAAACTGCTCAAACTGTGGTGCGTAGAGCTCGGTTATGTCGGTCGCTGCCCGCCGCATTTGCAAAAGCGTCCCTTTCCTTTGCAGAAACGTCCACGCCTGGCTCGATTGTGAGCCATGGCTAACATATCAATGATAAGTTGATTACGGTTAACTCTCAAGCCGTAAGAAGGGAACCTCATGGCAAAGGGATCAAAAAGGGAAGGCGGCGGTATCGGCGAGCTGCTTGCATATGCCGGCGACCGTAAATTTCTAACGTATTTGGGCATGGCGCTCTCGGCGCTCTCGCAGCTGCTGAGCTTTGGCCCGTACGTGTGCATTTGGCTTGTCGCGCGCGATCTGATCGCCGTAGCACCTAACTGGAGCGAAGCCTGCGACATCGCGATGTATGGCTGGTGGGCCGTGGGTTTTGCCCTGGCAAGCATCGTAGCTTATTTCGTGGGGCTCATGTGTACGCATCTGTCCGCGTTTCGCTGCGCGTCCAATATCCGCAAGACTACGAGCGAGCACCTGCTTAAGCTGCCGCTTGGCTACTTTGACACGCACGCCACCGGTGAGCTGCGTCGTGTTGTAGACGGATGTGCCGCCTCCACCGAGACTTTGCTCGCACACATGCTGCCCGATATCGCAGGCGCCGCCGCCATGGTCGTGGGCTTGCTCGTGCTGCTTTTCGCCCTCGATTGGCGCTTGGGCGCGGCATGCCTCATCTCGGTGGCCATTTCGTTTGGCGCCATGGCCACCATGATGAGCGGCAAAGGCGCCGAGTTCATGAAGGCCTACATGGGCGCGCTGGTCAAGATGAACAAGACCGGCACCGAATACGTACGCGGCATCCCCGTGGTCAAGGTGTTTCAGCAGACGGTCTACTCCTTTAAGGCCTTCCACGATGCGATCGCCGAATACGCCGACATGGCACAAAACTATGCGGGCACGTTCTGCCGAGGTCCGCAGGTACTTAATCTTACCGCGCTCAATGGTCTTGTGGCATTCCTGTTGCCCGTGGCGTTGCTGTTGGCGCCGGGCGAGACGGACTTCGCGCATTTTATGGCCAACTTCACGTTTTACGCGATATTTTCGGCCGTGGTGCCGACGGCCATGACCAAGCTTATGTTTGTGGGCGAGGCGTCTCAAATGAGTGCCGATTCGCTGGCTAGAATTCGAAGCGTCATGGATTCCAAGCAGCTATCCGTGCCCGCCCACCCCAAGCACCCTGCTGGCGGCGACGTGCGATTTGAGGACGTGAGCTTTACCTACGAGGGAGCCGAAGCACCTGCTGTCAGCCATGTGAGTTTTAGCGTTTCCGCGGGTAGCACCCTCGCCCTGGTGGGTCCCTCGGGTGGCGGTAAGTCAACCTGCGCAAGCCTGATCCCGCGTTTTTGGGACGTCTCCTCGGGTCGAGTGCTCGTAGGCGGTGTGGACGTTCGCGATATGGATCCGTACGAGCTTATGGACCAGGTCGCCTTTGTGTTCCAGACCAACCAGCTGTTCCGGCAAACACTTGCCGATAACGTGCGCGCCTCCAAGCCTTCGGCCACTGACGACGAAGTGCGTGCGGCCCTCTCCGCAGCTCAGTGCGACGACATTGTGGCCAAGCTCCCCCAGGGCATCAACACCATGCTCGGCGCCGGCGGAGCATATCTTTCGGGCGGCGAGGTCCAGCGCGTGGCACTCGCCCGCGCGATCCTTAAAGACGCGCCTATCGTGGTGCTCGATGAGGCCACGGCGTTTGCCGATCCCGAGAACGAGGCGCTCATCCAGCGCGCCTTTAGCAAGCTGGCGGCGGGTCGCACGGTCATTATGATTGCGCACCGACTCTCGACTGTAGTGGGCGCAGACCAAATCGTGGTGCTCAACCAGGGCAGCGTGCAGGAGTCGGGTACCCATGCCGAGTTGCTGTCCCAAGAGGGTCTGTATGCCAAGATGTGGGCCGAATACGAACAGGCCGCGAGCTGGAAAATCACTGCAGCGACCGCGGATGCCGCCGTCACGAAGGGAGGCGAGGCCTAAATGTTCGCCTCATTCCAAAAGAAGTATTTCCTATCCGATAAAGGCGTCGCCGGCGTAAAACGCGGCATTTTCTGGACCACGCTCACCAATCTCATTACCATGGCCGGCATGGGCTTTTTGTTCCTGGTCATGGCCGGTTTTGTCGAGCATCTCGCCAGCGGGGCTGACCTGCCGGATGCCCTGCCGATCGTGGGCGGCCTCCTGGTCTTTTTCGTGCTGCTCTTTGCCTCTAACTGGCAGCAGTATTACTACACCTACTGCATCTTTTACGAGGAGTGCGGCAAGCAGCGTATGGAGATCGCCGAGCGCTTGCGCAAACTGCCGCTGTCGTTTTTTGGTCGTCGTGATCTGGCCGATTTAACCGAGACCATCATGGGCGACGTCCAGGCCATGGAGCACGCCTACAGCCACGTGCTGGGAGAGCTTTGGGGTGCCATCATCGCAAGCGCCATTGTGTTCGTGGCGTCGCTGTTCTTTTGCTGGCAGCTGGCGATCGCGGCTTTTTGGAGCGTTTCCGTGGCCTTTGCCGTGCTGTATCTAACACGCGGCCCCATGACCCCGGTGTTCGATCGCGTGCGTGCCGAGAAGGTCAAGGTTACCGAGGCGATTCAAGAGACGCTCGACTGCGTTCGCGAGATCCGTGCCACCAACCAGGAGGCCCATTATCTTGAGGGACTCAACGCCGTGATCGATGCCGAGGAGCGTGAGACCACCAAGGGCGAGCTCGCTAACGGGCTTTTGGTCAACTCCGCCTTTGCCATCCTGCGTCTGGGTATTGCCACCACGCTGGTCACGGGTGCCGCGATGGTCGCCTCCGGGCAGGTCGACTTTTTGGTGTTGTTTGCCTTCCTGCTTATGGTGAGCCGTATCTATGCGCCCTTTGACCAGGCGTTAATGTTAATGTCCGAGCTGTTTGCCGCCGAGTCGTCTGCCAAGCGCATGCGTTCCATCATGGAAGAGCCTGTGGCGCGGGGCAGCGAGATATTTGAGCCCGTGGGCCACGATGTGGTGTTCGATCACGTGGCATTTGGCTATGGTGCGGGCGAGGACGGCCGTGCCGGCGAGAAAGTTCTTACCGATGTGAGCTTTACCGCCAAGGAAGGCGAGGTCACGGCGCTGGTCGGTCCTTCGGGTTCCGGTAAGTCTACGGTGAGCCGCCTGGCCGCGCGCTTTTGGGATGCCACCGAAGGCACGGTCACCGTGGGTGGCGTGGATGTAGCGAGCGTTGATCCCGAGGTGCTGCTGCGCGACTACGCCATTGTGTTCCAAGACGTGCTGCTCTTTGACGACACGGTGATGGGAAACATCCGCCTCGGGCGTCGTGATGCCACCGATGAGGAAGTGCTTGCGGCCGCGCGTGCCGCCAACTGCGACGAGTTCGTAAACCGCATGCCGCAGGGCTACGACACCATGATCGGCGAGAACGGCTCCAAGCTGTCCGGCGGCGAGCGCCAGCGCATCTCTATCGCCCGCGCGCTGCTCAAAGATGCGCCCATCGTGCTGTTGGACGAGGCGACGGCGAGCTTGGACGTGGAGAACGAGACCGTGGTACAGCAGGCACTCTCCCGTCTGCTTGCAGGTAAGACGGTTATCGTTATTGCCCACCGTATGCGTACGGTGGAAAATGCCGACAAAATCGTCGTGCTCAAGGATGGTGTGGTTGCCGAGCAGGGCACTCCGGCGCAGCTCAAGGCAGCAGGCGGAGAATTCGCCCGCATGGTCGCGCTGCAAAAGGAAGCGGCGGACTGGCAGCTGTAGGAAAGGGGACCAAGATTTCCAAAGGTTAACTTTGGTTGACCATAATAGTTCGACTAAACTAGTCTCAAAAGCGTGCTCGAGCAAACTAATGAACTCGGGTGCTAAGGCACCATGCCGCGCTTGTGCGGCAAAAGGGAGAAGCAACATGAAGAAGTCGACGTTTAACACCCTGCTTGTCGGTGGCGGTTTTCTGCTTGGTACGGCCGGCATCAAGCTGCTCACCAGCGCTCCGGTAAAGAACGCCTGCGTGCAGGGCATCGCGTGCGGTATGCGCGTCAAGAACTGCTACCAGGACATGGTCGAGCAGGCCAAGGCCAATGTCGATGACATGGTTGCCGAGGCTGCCTACATCACCCAGAGCGAGGCCGCTGCTGACGAGGCAGCCGAGTAACGCTCTCAGGCACAAACTATGAGATTCTCGATTATTAGCGAGATCCCTGGCAGGACCCGCCTTCAGTTGGCGGGTCCTGTGCCAGAGAGCGATCTCGATGCGCTTCTAAAGCTCAGCGGCGAAATCGATGGTGTGCACAAGGTGCGCGTTTATGGCCGCATCGGCCAGATGGCACTCGAATACGACGAGTCGCGCCGCGCGAGCGTGCTCGACGCCCTGGGCGCACTCGATGCTCAAGCTATCGCCGATGCCAAGTCGGGCTACGTGATGCAACTCGAGCCGCGCAAGCACAAGCTCGTCATGGATCTTGCCACACTTATCGGCGCCCATTACGCACGTCGCTGGTTCTTGCCGACGCCTCTGCGTGCGGTGTTTGTCGTGGCCGGTTACATGGCATTTTTGCGCGCTGCCCTCCGTGAGCTCGCGCAGCCGCGCCTAACCGTTCCTGTGCTCGACGCTTCGGCCATCGGCATTTCGTTCGTCAAACGTGATGTCGACACCGCGGGCCAGACGATGTTCCTGCTCAACGTGGGCGAGCTGCTCGAGGACTACACCCGCGCCATGAGCGAAAACGAGCTCATCAACTCGTTGCTCGACGTGCCCGACAAGGCGCAAAAGGTCGTCGGCGACACCGAGGTAAGCGTTGCCGCGACCGAGCTTGAGCCCGGCGATCTGGTCGCCGTGCGCACCGGCATGTCCATCTGCATCGACGGTGTTGTCGAGCAGGGGAGCGCTATGGTCAACCAGGCGACCCTGACCGGCGAGCCGCTGGCCGTCGAGCGCAGCGTGGGCGACGACGTGTTCGCCGGAACCGTCGTGGAAGACGGCAGCATCTTGGTGCGTGTGCGCGCCAATACGGCGCAAACCAAACTGCGTTCAATCGTCTCGCTCGTGCAGACGGCCGACTCGCTCAAGTCCGAGGGCCAGTCGCACATGGAAGACCTCGCCAACAAGATCGTCCCATGGAACTTCCTGCTCGCGGGCCTGGTTGCGCTTACCACCCGCAGCCTCATCAAGACCTCAGCGGCACTGATGGTCGACTACTCGTGCGCACTCAAGCTCACGGGTTCCGTCGCCGTCATGACTGCCATGAGCGATGCCGCCAAGATGGGGGTCATGGTCAAGGGCGCGAAGTACTTTGAGTCGTTTGCCAAGGCCGACACCATTGTGTTTGATAAGACTGGCACGCTCACCGAGGCCCAGCCGCGCCTGGCTTGCGTGCTGACGACCGACGGCTGGAGCGAGGACGAGATCCTGCGCCTTTCTGCTTGCTTGGAGGAGCATTTTCCGCATCCGGTGGCGCGCGCCGTGGTCAATGCGGCACGTGAACGCGGACTCGAGCATCGCGAGCGCCATGCTGCCGTCGAGTACATCGTGGCGCACGGCATCGCTTCGTCCATCGAAGGGCGTCGCGCAATTATTGGCTCGGCACACTTTGTGTTTGAGGATGAGGGCGCGCAGCTCGAGTCCGACATTAAGGAGCAAATCGAGTCCCAGATGCAGGGCCTGTCGCCTCTGTACCTGGCGGTCGACGGCACGGTCGTGGGCGTGCTCGGTATCGAGGATCCGCTCAAGCCCGGGGTCCGCGAGGCCATCGCCGACCTGCATGCGCTGGGCGTCAAGCACGTGGTCATGCTCACGGGCGACTCGGAGCGCACAGCCGAGCGCATTGCTCGCGAGGCAGGTGTCGACGAGTTTAAGGCCGAGCTGCTGCCCGAGGACAAGTACGCGTATGTCGAGCGCATTAAGGGCGAGGGGCGCCACGTTGCCATGGTGGGCGACGGCGTCAACGATTCGCCGGCGCTCGGTTTGGCCGACGTGGGGCTGGCAATGGGCGGTGGAAGCGACATCGCCAAGGAGGTCGCCGATATCATCCTGACCGATACGGATCTCGCCGCGATCGTGCGCCTGCGCCGCATGAGTCAGGGGCTTATCGACCGTCTGACGAGTTCGTATTCCAAGGTGATGCTCACCAACTCGGCGCTGTTGGCATTGGGTATTACCGGCATGATTACTCCGCAGGCGTCGTCGCTGCTGCACAACGGCTCAACGATCGCCTACAGCCTGGGCAACGCAAAGGCTTACCTGCGCTAGCGTTTTTGCTTGAGTTTATGGCCTGCATTCGGACGGTGTTGCATCCGCCAGAATGCAGGCCTTTTGCGTTTGACCATGTGCTAGCAGCAATATATAGTGATGCTAGCAAAGATAGCATGAGTCGAAGGCGAGGTTGAGATGGGTGCTGTTAGCGGCATGGCGCAAGTGAACGTTCGCGTAGATCGCCAGGTCAAGAACCGTGCCGAGGAGGTGCTGCGGCTTTCGGGCGGGTCACTGCCCGAGCTCATCAAAAAGGTCGTAGCGAAGGTTGCACAGGGCGGCGGGCAGTGCGAGGAAGTGCTGTCTGCCGTTGATGGCCGGCAACAGACCGTCGCGCCCGATACTCCGTTCGCCGCATCATGGGCAGCGGCAGACCGGCTTTATGCAGATATGGGCATCGCTGCGTCGCCTGTATCCGACGATCGCGGTTGGGACACAATCTATTCCGAAGCCATGGATGAGCATTATCGCCAAAAGGGGATGATCCAGTGAGTGGGGCGCCTCTCAAGATCATGGTGGACGCCAACGTATGGGTTGATTCGTTTTGTGTTGACCATGCCGAGTCGCTTGCCGCGCGTGCGTTTATTGGGCAGGCGACGGAGACGGGGGCGTTGCTGTTCTTTCCGGTTCATATCGCTAAAGACGTGCTATACGTTGTCCAACACGAGCTGAAGCGCAGCGTTCTTGCCAGCGGGGGAGCGCTCGACGAGGCTTCTGCCCGCGCGATTGGCGATGCGGCGCTGGCGTTTGTTCGGAATATGACCGAAAACGCTACGGCCGTGGGTGCAGATGCGTCGGACCTTTGGCTGGCCGACAAATACTTAGCGCTCCATCGCGATTACGAGGACAATTTGGTGCTCGCCGCGTGCAAGCGCGCGCAGGTCGATTACTTGGTGACCAATGACCGCAAACTGCTCGACCATGCCGATCTTGCAGCAAAGACACCTCGTCAAATGATGCCGATTCTTGCTTTGGCCGAACGTGGCGGCGCGGCTATCGGTTGACGCGAACTGTTTGCGGGCCTCTTGGACGACGATGCGCCAAGGGGCCCGCGTCTGCTATTTACAAAAGCTCGGCCTTAATGGTGGGACTTTCCGCGAGCTGCTCGGCTGCCTTTTCGTCGGAATCGTTTAGTGCTGCCAGGCTGCGGTAGACCCACTCGTTGACCTGGGTGTTCTTGACGCCTGCGGTCTGCATAAGGGCGCCTACCTCGCGGATTGCTGCGAGCAGATCGGCTTTGGGACCCGCGAGCTCGACCTCGATGCCGTGGTAGGCGGCCACGCCGCGGTTCTCGCTCACGTGGTCGATAAAGCCCTCGACGGTCTCAAGCTGCTGGGCGAGAGCTGCATCATCGTCAGCGTCCAGCGCGACGAGTGCGTTCGATACCGTGAGGGCGGGATGTCCGCAGGGGACAAAGCCTTCGATGACATCCATAGCTTCGGTAATGGTTGAGCCCAGGCCTGCGAGGGCATTGACGAGTTGCTGCTTGGTATCCATAACGGTCCTTTCGACGGTTCAATTTTGCTTGGCGAAAATATACGTGACGCAATCGGTAGCAAAAGTGCGAAGTGCGGCACACATTGGGGTCTTCACAGCTCGTGCATAGAACAGCTGCCTGCTTTCAGAACGTGGTAAGATAACACTTCAAAAGCGGGGCTCGCCCCGCATGTTCCTTGAAAAGTCGACGGGTGTTGGGTGCTCGCCCCCAATGCCATCCAGACTTTCCCGATATTCGGGGGCGACTGGTTTCGACACGATAGCTCTGAGAGAGGAAGCAAGCCGAGGTCTCCTCGCCTCGTTAAACAGGGGTACCGTCAAATTGAATTGACAACAACTCTTCTTTTGAGCCTATGGCTCTCGCTGCTTAGTTTATAGCGGCGCGTCAACCCGGTGATTTCCCCGACACCGGCGCGACGTCATTTTAGGGGAATGCTCCTGCGCACGTAATCGGTATGGCGCAGGCTAAGACCGAACCGGTTGGGATGCCGCGAGCGTGTTGCTGCGCGCAAAGCGTCCGAGACTAAACCAGCGACTGAGCTTGGAGATGCCAATCAGGGGGCTTTCGTGGACCGGAGTTCGATTCTCCGCGCCTCCACCATAGGATAATTGGTCGAACTATG
>CABUPH010000026.1 GCA_902493375.1 uncultured Collinsella sp. | reverse complement strand
TCCCGTGGGCGCCAGGCAAAGCGCCCACAAACTAGCCTCTCTTCATGAGCCCCGCGGTCCGCTCCGACTGCGGGGCTTTTGCTATTCACCTAGTCATTGGGGACGTTCTTAAACGACTAGTCAAACAAGAACGTCCACAACGACTACTCATTTAAGTCTGTCCCCAATGACTGCGGAAAGCGCATCTCACACCGGCACATGGCTTTCGGGCCCTTTCTCCGTGCTCCCTATAAGTTCGGCTGGACTCCCCGCAACCTGTTCCGAGTTGGCGGAACGAGCGCGACGTGGAGTGTCATTCTTTACCGCGTTAGACTAGACGCAGGGAAAGGAGGAGGACATGGATGCTCGCGTCAAGCAGCTTGTAAATATGATCGAGGACGCTCAGCCTGTCGCTGTCGCGGTACTTGCCAAGCGTCTCGAGGTAAGCGAGCGCGCCGTGAGAAACTATATCCATCGCGCAAACGACAACCTTGCAGGGGTTGCACGCATCGTTGGCAGCAAGGGGCAGTATCGTATCGATGTTGCACGTGCAGATGAGCTTGCTCGCTTGCTAGACGGTGCGGCTCTGGCCCATCCGGGCATTCCTGATACGCGCGACGGCCGTGTGTCCTTCCTTCTTAACGACCTCCTCATGCGGTCCCAGTGGGTGACGATTGAGGAGTATGCGGATTTACTCTACGTTTCGGCGCGAACTCTGTCCAATGACATGCGTCTGGTAGAGCAGAAACTCGCCCAATTTGACTTAACGCTCGAAAAGCGCCCACGCTACGGAATCCGCGTTGCGGGCGGGGAGTCGCAGCGGCGCCTGTGCCTGGCCTCGCTGGTGAGGCCCGTGTTGCCCGACACCGACGATGCAAAGCTCGCCGAGCGCCTGCGGGCCATCGCCGCATGTGTGGACGATGCTCTGACGGCCTCGCCCGTCACGGTGAGCTCGCTGGCATCCCGCAATCTCATCATGCATCTTTACATTGCTCTTGGCCGCATCGAGCAGGGCTGCTATGTCCCAGCTGCAGAATCGGACGTTCAAAAACTGGAGGGAACGCGCGAATACGCCGCGGCTTTCCAGATTGCCGCAAACATCAAGGATGCCCTGGGCGTGAGCATGCCCCGAGAAGAGGTTGCCTTTATCGCAATCCATTTGCTCGGCAGGGGCACGGGCGTGCCCGAGAAGGGCTCTGCCGTTATCTCGGACGAGATGTGGGAGATTGCTTCCGAGATGGTACGTGCGGTCAACGATGAGTTTAGGTTTGACTTTAGCGGCGATCTTGAACTTCGCATGAACCTTGCTCGGCATATCGGCCCTCTGGGCTATCGCCTTGAATATCACATGCATATGGATAACCCCATGCTGTCCGATATCAAGACGAGGTTTCCGTTGGCCTATTCGATGGCAGCTGGCACCTCGCAGGTACTCGAGCGTCATTTTGGCAGCCAGCCCTCTGATGAAGAGCTCGGCTACATCGCCATGGCATTTGCCCTGGCCCTCGAGCAGCAAGCCGACCAGCCGCGTCGCAAACGCATCCTGATCGTGTGCGCCTCGGGAGCGGGAAGCGCCCGTATGCTCGAGCACCAGTACCGCAAGCAGTTTGGCATGTATATCGATTCGATTGAGACATGCGATGTCGCCCGCGTGGGAACGTTCGATTTTTCGCATATCGACTACGTGTTCACAACGGTGCCGCTCAACGTCAAGTTGCCCGTGCCCGTCCGCGAGGCCGATTTCTTCTTGGAGACGAGCGATGTCAACGCTATCCGCAAGGTGCTGAGCGACGACACTGCGCAATCGGACTCCGTGAGCTCTTTCTTTAGCCGTGCCCTGTTCTTCAACCGCGTTGAGGCGTCGTCGAAGCAGGCCGTTCTCCGATATCTCTCCGAGCGCGCCGTCGAGAGCGGCCGTGTCGATGCCCAGTTTGCCCAAGAGGTCGCCGAGCGCGAGAGCGCGAGCGCCACCTCGTTTGGCAATGGGGTAGCCATGCCCCATGGGATGCATCCCTTGAGCGCCGAGGCCTTTGTTACCGTGGGCCTGCTCGAACATCCCATTCTTTGGGACGAATACGGCCATGAGGTCGATATCGTCTTTATGGTGTCGTTTGCCCGGTCGGGCGGCGATGAGGCGCGGATCTTGAGCTCACTGCTCGCCGAGATCTTTATGGACCGCCAGGGGGTCGAGCGCCTACGCGAGCGCCGGTCCTGGCATGAGCTGATGGCGCTTGTGCAAGCGCATACGGCTTAAGACTTCTTTTGTCGATGACCCTGTCAGTCTACCTGCAATAAACCTCGAGGATTGCGGGCGGGAGATAGGCGTTTCGAATATTCAAGTACAAACCAAACATCACGGGAGAGGAGACCGTTATGGACGATCAGGGAACCGAGATGGTTTCGTTTCAGCTGGTCGCTGCAGCGGGAGAGGCACGCAGCCTTGCCTTCGAAGCCCTTGAAAAGGCAAAGGCGGGGGATTTTGACGCCGCCGCCAAACTCATGAAGCAGTCAAAGGATGCGGGAATCAAGGCTCACCACATCCAAACGCAGCTGCTTTCGACTGAGGCAGCGGGCGAGCATCTGTCGGTGGATGTGTTGCTGGTCCATGCTCAGGACCACCTCATGTGCTCCATGCTTGCTCAGGAGCTCGTGCAGGAGCTGATCTGCCTGTATGAGCGCACTGCAACCAAGAACGCCTAGCGGCGTGCGGTGACTATCCAACCAATCAATGCGAAGGGAATCCCTTATGAAGATCCTTCTTGTTTGCGCAGCTGGTCTGTCTACAAGCATTCTGATGAAGAAACTCGAGAAATATGCGGAGCAAAACGGCATCGAGCTCGATATCGATGCGGTGGGTATCGGCGAGTATCAGGAGACGTGCGCCAATTATGACGTGCTGCTCTTGGGGCCGCAGGTGTCCTACCAGCTCAACACCGTCAAGCAGGGGAGCGGTAAGCCGACCGCGGTCATCCCCGCACAGGACTACGGCATGGGCAACGCCGCCAACGTGCTGGCACTCGCCCAGTCGCTGTTGGGTTAGGAGGCAACCATGGAGAAGTTCATGACCCTGCTTCAGGAAAAACTGACCCCTATCGCCAATTTCTGCGGCACCGAGCGCCACTTTGCCTCCATGCAAAAGGGCTTTATGAGCGCGATCAGCTTCATCTTGGTATCTGCCGTCTTTATGATCCTCGCCAACCCGCCGGTCACGGCCGACCTGGTGGCGCAGGGCGGGTTCTGGTCCGTCTTTGGCCCTTGGCTCGATTTTGCCACGGCCAATAAGCTCACGCTGCTCATTCCCTTCAACATGACGATGGGCATACTGTCGGTGATCGTGACGTTCGCAATCGCCTATAACCTGGCGGGCACCTACAAGATGCCCAAGCTTAACGCCGGCATGACCTCGCTGGTGATGTTCCTGATCGCCGCGGCGCCGTCGTCCTACTACCAGCTTGCTGACGAGTCCGTGCTCCAGGCGGTCCCCTGCACCTATCTGGGTGCGCAGGGCCTGTTTACCGCCATCATCGTTGCCTTGGTCTCCGTCGAGGTCACGCGCTTCTGCCAGACCAAGGGCATCACCATCAAGATGCCCGATGGCGTGCCGCCGTTTTTGTCCGAAACCTTTGGCGCCATCGTACCTATGCTCGCCAACATCCTCATCTTCTTTGGCGGCAACCTGCTGATCCAGATGATCGATCCCGCGCTGTCCATCCCCTCGGTTATCGAGAAGCTGCTCGCTGCCCCGCTTTCCGTCGCAGTTGACTCTGTGCCCGGCGCACTGCTTATCTGCTTCATGACGCTGCTGTTTTGGTGCTTTGGCGTCCACGGCAACATGATCGTAATGTCCATCACCGCCCCGGTCACGCTTGCCGCCTTTGCCGCCAACGCCTCGCTCTATGCTGCCGGGCAGCCGCTTGAGTTCCACCCGGCGCTCATGTCGTTGGCCATCAACCTCATCGGCGGCACGGGTAATACGTTCTCTTTTGTGGCGCTCTGCGCGTTTAGGGCAAAGTCGCAGCAGCTCAAGGCATTTGGCAGGGCATCGATCGTGCCGAGCTTCTTCCGTATCTCCGAGCCCGCGATCTTCGGCGCGCCCATCATCTTCAACCCGATCCTCATGATTCCGTTTGTGCTAGGCGGCATGATCTCGGCCCTGCTGTATTGGGGTGCGGTCTCACTGGGTCTTGTCTCTAACTTCTACATCTTGGTGAGCGGCACGTTCCCCATCTTCGTTCAGGGCTTTGTCCAGTGCCTCGACCCGCGCATCTGGGTGTTTACGATCGTTTTGATCGTGGTCATGGCTGTGGTCTGGTACCCGTTCTTTAAGGTGTACGATAACCAGCTCCTGGCTCAGGAGCAGGAGAACGCCGCGGCAGCTTCTGCCGAGGATGCTGAGTAGCATGAGTTACTTTGACAGAACGTCTGCCGCCGGTATGCCCGAGGGCTTTTTGTGGGGTGGTGCCCTCGCCGCCAACCAGGCCGAAGGGGGCTGGAACGAGGGCGGCCGCGGCATGTCGCACTCCGACCTGATCCCACAGGGTTCCGACCGCTGGGATGTAATGTTTGGCAGGCAAAAGCCCGTGGACGATCCGGACAGGCTGTATCCATGCCGCTGGGGCAACGACTTCTTCCATCATTGGCACGAGGATGTCGAGCTCTTTGCCGAGATGGGCTTTAAGTGCCTGCGTCTTTCAATTTGCTGGAGCCGTATTTTTCCCACAGGGATGGAGACCGAGCCCAACGGCGAGGGCTTGGAGTTTTACCGTCAGGTATTCGAGGCGCTGCGCGAGCATGGAATCGAGCCGCTTGTGACGCTGTCGCACTACGACTATCCGTTGGCTCTGGTCGAGCGCTATGGTGGCTGGCAAAGCCGAGAGATGATCGAGCGGTATGCGCACTACGTCGAGACCGTCGGACGCGCGTACCAGGGCCTCGTGCGTTATTGGCTTACGTTCAACGAGATCAACAGCGTGGCGCTGTCCTATCTCAACGCGGGTGTCACGCTCGAGGATGAGCGTGACCGTGCAGCCGTGACCGCGGCGTTCTCGCACCATATGTTTATGGCGAGCGCTCGCGCTGTCGAGATTCTGCACAAGATCGATCCCGCAAACAAGGTGGGTTGCATGGTCGCTGCCGGTGCGACCTATCCGTACCGTTGTGCGCCCGAGGACGTATGGCTTGCGTATGAGGAGGACCGCGGCCGCTACTTCTACACAGACGTGATGGCTGCGGGCGCCTATCCTGCTTGGAAGCTGCGTGCACTCGAGAAAGAGGGTGTTCACGTGCCCTTTGAGCCGGGCGATACGGAGTATCTGGCAGAGCATACGGTCGACTTCATCTCGTTCTCGTACTATTGCTCGCGCTTGGTGTGCGCCGATGATCAGGTGATCGCCGAGAAGGCGGAGGGCAACGTGTTCCCGACGTTGCGCAATCCGTACCTCAAGGATAAAGAGACTGCCTGGAAGTGGCAGATCGATGCGCTGGGTTTGCGCGTGACGCTTGCCGGCTACCACGATCGTTACCATCTTCCGCTCTTTATCGCCGAGAACGGTGTGGGCGGACTCGATGCGCTGGAAGACGGCAAAGTCCACGATGCGTATCATATTGATTACCTGCGAAGGCATATTCTTGCGCTGCGCGATGCAATTGTCGAGGACGGTGTTGACCTGATGGGATACACGCCGTGGGGCTGTATCGATTTGGTGTCGGCCTCGACGGGGCAGATGAAGAAGCGCTATGGCTTTGTTTATGTTGATGCCGATGATACGGGCAAAGGCACGTTCGATCGCTACCGAAAGGACAGCTTCTGCTGGTACCAAAAGGTCATTGCATCAAATGGCGAGGACTTGAGTTAACTCTTGCAGGTCTGTTGCCCCCGCGGTCCGCTTCGGCCGCAGGGGCTTTTGTTATTGAGGCGGCTGTTCATGAGGAGCATTGCAGGTTGCGGAAACCCGGCACTTGGGGACGTTCCTTTCCTGCCGGCAGCTTGGGACAGTCCTTAAAGGCCGCATCGATCAACTGCGGAAAGCACATCCCAGAATGAGCGTCCAACATGGGGTGCGGTTTCCCTTGAGGCCCTCAATCGGAAAATGCATCCCGGATTTTTGTCGAAAAGCGGTCCCTAGTTTCCCAAACGGGCCGCTAACGGAAAGCGCATCCCGCTATTGGGCCCCAAAGCGGGATGCGCTTTCCGTGCTGGCAGTTCCAAGCAGTTCGGGATGGCCCTTTTCGTTTGCTCTCGGCCGGCGTCCGTAAGACTGTCCCCGACGACCACTCATTTAAGTCTGTCCCCAATGAGTGCCCAATGACTAGTAGTAGGCCCACATGGCTTCGACTTCGTTGAGGACCTCTACGACGCCCCAGCGTCGGGCGCTGCGGCTGGCCGAGTTGGGATCGAAGACTTCAATCTGGTCGGCGTCGTCAATACCGTAAAGTACAATGTAGTGGCCCACGTTGGTAAAGGTGCCCGGCCGAACGGCGGCGATGACGGGCGCTCCCGAACGCAGCGCCTGAGTCATCGAGTCGCGATCGTTATGAAGCTCCGTTCCGTTAAGTCCCAACTGCCACGCACCGCTCGTCATAAACGACCATTCGGTTGCACCGGTGGGGGCGTAATTGCCTGCCTCGGAAAGCGCGCACATATCGACGGGAGTCATATCGGTGCGTCCCGTCTTAAAGATATAGACCATGGTGAGGCACGTAGGCCCGCAAGCATTTTGGCGGATGGTACCGCCGGCGTAAGGCAGCTCCGACCATGCAGGGTCGATCTGATAGATATGGGGCATCGTGCCGGCTTGCCATTGCGAGCGCGGGGTCGAAAAGGCGAAAGAATAACCGGGCGCGACGGGGGCCTTGAGCAGCTTGTCCTCGGCGGTGGGCTCGAGACCGGCTGATCCGTGGGAGATACACGAGCCTAAAAATAAAAAGAGCAGGCACGCGACGATGGAGCAAAGCGCGATGCGTGCGCGGCGGAAGGGTAGAGCGGGAGCGCCGGAGCCGGCTCGAGATGCCGGGCGAGAGCTCAGGCCGCTGCGTCCGTTCTGCGGGCGCGAAAAAGAACGGCGGACAAAGATGCCGGGCTGGGGGCGACCGTTGCGACGCAGTTGCGGCACATCGGTCTGGCGCTGGCGCGTGCCCGTGAAAGAGCGCGTGCTTTGGCGTTGATCGGTACTGCGACTGCGCCGTTCGGTTTTAGCGTTGGATCTGCTCGAAGCGACGGCACCGTCGCGTCTGCGAGTCGCAGCGGTACTAGCCTGCCCTCGAGTCTCAGAACCGCTGGTGTTTTGCCGAGGCGTAGGGCGGGGCTGCCGTTGCGAGCTGCTTGGATACTGCGGGCTGGCGGCGGTGGAAGAAGACGAGCTTCCGGGCGTCGGCGTAGCGCGACCGGCAAGGCGAACGCTCTGTCGCCGTTGATCGCCGTCGTTAAAACCATATGCCATTTAAACCGCCTTGCCTCATGTATAACCCGTCTATCCTACAAAAAAGATGTACAACAAATGCGTGCGCGCGCCAAAAGCTCGGTAAACGGCACGAACGGGGGCGAGTTTGGCGCTATAAAGCGACACTCTCCTCGAGCTAAGAGAAAGGGGCTCTTTGGGCCCCTTTCAAAAGATGTGATTTGTGGTGCGCCCGCCGATTACAAAACGAGCATCAGCACGGTGACAAACGAAACGGTAATCACGGTAAGCAGGACCATGTATTTGGCGGCCGTCTTGATGTAGGTCGCGTAGCTTACCTGGGCAAGCTCGAGGCCAGCCATGATGGACCCGCATGTGGGAGTGATCATCGCTACAACGCCGTGTGTGGCGAGGTAGATTGCGACCATGGCTTCGGGGGCAAAGCCTAAGGATGCCGCCAACGGTCCCATGATAGGCATCGAGACGGTTGCCATGCCCGTACTCGAGGGGATGAGGAAAGACAGGGCAAAGTAGAGCGCATAGGAGAGCGGGGCAAAGACTGTGGCGGATACGCCGGCGAGCGCGTTGGCGGCGTTGGTGAGGATCCACACATCGAGTCCGGTGATGGACATGAGCACGGAGACGCCGCGGGCGACGGCGACGACGAGCGCGACAGAAACAAGGTCGGCGCAGCCGTGCAGGATGGTGTCGACGAGTTCTTTCTCCTGCATACCGGCAACCTTGCCGATAATAATTGTCATGGTGAAGAACCAGATGCCGCATTCGGTAAAGTACCACTGACCAAGTGGCAGGCCAGTCAAAAGTGCGCTCCATGCGGTGCTGAGGTCATCGCCCTTGGCGCCGATATCAAATAGGCCAACTCCGAATGTCTGCCACGGAATAAAGCCGATGATCATGACGACAAACGTGAGGGCGAAGAGAACAAGGACGCGCTTTTGAATTTTGGAAAGCTCGACGTGCGCGTCCTCGGCGGAATCGCCGTCCTTGTCGCCGTAGAGACGCTCGGCGGTCTCCCATTCCTCGGGGGTGAGCGATGAGGCGGCGCGGTCGGTGCGGACGCGCTTGGCATACCGCATGACAAAAATGATGCCCGAAATCTCGGCGATGGCGAACATAACCAGACCGATGCCGATCATGAGTCCCTGGTCATAGGGGATGCCGGCTGCCTTGAGAGCATCAAGCGCGAGTCCGGTCGAAAACGGGTTGACCGTCGATCCCAAAACGCCAAGGCCGCAGCCCATGAGAACTACCATGCATCCAACGAGCGGATCCCAACCCATGGCAAACGTGACCGATGCCAGGAGCAGGTAGAAGGGGACGGATTCCTCGAGCATGCCGTACGTGGATCCGCAGATGCCAAAGGCGAGCATGAGAACAGGAACGAGCAATAGATCATTACCGCCTAGTTTACGGACGAGCACGGCGATGCCGGTGTCGAGCGCGCCCGTTTTTTGGACTACGCCCAGGAAACCGCCAAGCACAAGAATGAACACGCAGACCTGCATGGCGTTCTCAAAGCCCAAGAAGGGAGAAGCCATAAAGTTGCCAAGCGTTGCGGCCTGCACGTCAGGGCTAAATGACGAGACGACCCACGAGGCGATGGCCACGAGCAACAGGCAGCCAAAGAGAATGGTAAAAGATGAGGGCATCTGGCGTGGCTTACGTTCTTTGCCAGATGCGGCAGCCTTATCCGACATACAAAGCTCCTTCACGGAAAGCCCTGCCTCCGCCATGGGAGACGGGGCTCTCGTTAATCAATAAGGTCTTGACTCTGTTGTCGACTTGAAAGCTGCACCCTTCAAGTCGGGGAAGTAATGCGTTTAATAAAGCGTGCATCACATATCAATAATACCATCCGGTGAGTATGTGAGGACATCTATGGTGGCATGTATTCCGCAAACGAGCCGACCTATCGGTAAACGTACAATGTAATATACGTTGTCGCATATAGATGCGGGTATTTTTAAGGACTGGTCCCTAGTGATCCCTTTTCTGTTGGTCTGGTGGCCCCTGCTGTTTTGGTTCGCGGCGACTGCACGTCGCTTAGACGATAGGGGGAGCAATAAAACGGGATGAAGAATAGGCCTTCATCCCGTTGAGCCGCGTGTTCTGGAAGCAGTTTAAGCTCCTACAACACGTTTACGACAGGAACGTCGTTAACCAACTTGAAGAGCTGGTCCTTTTCGCCCTTGAGGAAGTGTCCGATGTTGTTGCACGGGAAGATCATGAGGTCGCGTAGCGACGAAGACGAATAGAACGCAGAGTGCGGCGTGATAATCACGTTGTCGCGGCCAACGAGCGGGTGGTTTGCCAGGTCGGGCGTCTCGTCATACAGAACATCGGCGCCAAACGCGCGAATCTGGCCAGAATCGAGAGCTTCGATAAGAGCGGGTTCGTCCATGCAGAGGCCACGGCCCAGGTTAATGACGATGGGCTTTTTCTTCATCTTGGCGAACTTCTCGGCGTCAAAGTAATGATAGTTCGTCTCGTTAAGATTCATATGATTGATAATGATGTCGGCCTCGGCCAAAACCTCGTCGATCTCGGCCTGCTCGACACCGTTTTGCCCAAAAAGGTTCTGGTCGATAAAGGGGTCGTTGGAGATGATGCGCTTGACAAGGCCCTTGGCTTTACGGGCGGTGCACTTGCCGATTTTGCCAAAACCAAAGATGCCGAGGGTCTGGTCTTCAAGACGAGGCACCTCGGGAGCCGCGGCGTAATCCCAACGGTGCTCCTGCTCAATCTGACCGATGTAGAACTTGAAGTTCTTGTTGAGCGCGTACATATAGGCGATGGCGCTTTCGGAGACATCCCAGGTGCAGTATTCGCCGACGGGGCAGACGCCCACGCCGCGCGCAGTTGCCTCGTCCATGTCTACGTTGTCATAGCCGGTGGCGTTGATGGCGATGACCTTGAGTTTGGGAGCGTGCTCGAACGCTTCCTTGTCCACCTTGATGAAGGCAGTGAGCAGAGCGTCGGCATCGGCAAGATGCTCGTAGAACTCCTCGCGTGCCTCATCGGTATACGCGTAAACCTCAACATCGATATCCTCACCCAGATGAGATTTGAGGGTCTCGGTTTCGAGGTCGTGCTGGGGCATCATGCTCTCGGCATAATCGCTGATCAAGATCTTCATGGGTGCTTCCTTTCCCCTTTGAGGGGCTTGTGGGTAAAAAGGGGCGCCGCAGCGCCGGAATCCAGCGGAGCGGCGCCCCATGAGAGGCTCGGACAAATACTGTCCAGGCGAAACGTTCGGACTACGGACGCTCGATCGGCTGGGTCAGGCAGTGCGGGCCGCCGCCGGCGTGCAGGATCTGGTCGAGCGGCACGTCGATGACCTCGATGCCCAGAGCGCGCATCTTGTCGTTGATGTGCTTGTTCTTCTCGATGGCAACGACCTTGTTGTTGCCGATGCACTGGACGTTGCAGCCGTGCTTGTACATATCCTCACTGGCGACGGGGATGAGCTCGAAGCCGCGGCGCTTGAGCATCTGCAGGAAGTTATAGGGCAGCTGGTCAATGCAAGCGAGCGCAACTTGGGGAGCGACGATGTTAAAGATCATGTCAAGGTGCAGGTTGTCGGGCGGGCAGGGAACGCCGACGACGGTATAGCCAAACTTCTCGAGCTGATGGCGGAGGCTGGCGACTCCCTGTTCATCGGTACGATCGACCATGCCCCAGGCGAGCGTATGCTCATCGATCATCCAGAAGTCGCCGCCCTCCATGCAACCTGCGTTAACGCGGGCGACGATGGGGACACCCATCTCCTTAAGCTTTGCCTCATAGGACTGGGCCTCGATCTGGCGGACCGGATGACGGAAGTGGCCCATGACGGCGCCTTCCTTGATCATGCAACCATAGTCGCGGGCAAAGGTCATGACCTCGTACTTGGGGTTGGCCTCGACCTCGACGACCTCGATGCCGTTATCCTTGTAGGCGTCAACGAGCATCTGCCATTCCTTGACCATGATGTCGTTCTGTTCGGTATCGCCCTTCTTCATCCATTCGGAGGTGATGACGTTGATGCCGTTGAAGGTGTAGTACTTCGGCGAGCACATCATGACCTTTTTGAGCGGATTGGTGGCGTTGGAGACGTAGATTTTCTCTTCAGACATGGCAGGTTCCTTTCTTTAAGACCTACATACCTTAGATGGAATGCGCGCGGCGGGAAAAACGGAGGGGCTTGCCCGCCGCGCGAGGATTCCCGCGGGGGAGTAGCGCCTAGACCTAGAGCATCACGAGGACGCAGAGGAAGGCGCAGCAGGCGGCGAACAGGACGGCGACGATGGGGGCGATCTTCTTGACCCAGTCGCCGTAGCTCATGTGCGCCGCGGCCGTGCACGTCATGACGACGATGGAGCACGGGGTGATCATCTTGGCCAGGCCGAGCGCCATGAGGTAGATGATGACCATGATGTAGACGTCGACGCCGGCGAAGGTGGACAGCGTGCCCATGATGCCCATGGTGGCGGCGGCGAGGCCGGTGGAGCTGGGGATCAGGCAGGCGATGAGGAAGTAGCAGACCAGGGCGACGACGACGAAGGCGAAGGGCGGCAGGGAGGCCAGCGCGTTCTCGCACATGTTGAGGATGGACGGGGTGATCTGGCCGTTGTCCATGACGACCTGGATGCCGCGTGCCAGCGGCACGACGAAGGCGGTGGAGACCAGGCCGGAGGCGCCCTTGAGAATCGTATCGATGATAGTGTCGGCATCATAGTGCATGACTACGCCGATGAGGATGACCATGATCAGGGTGATCATCGAGAGCTCGGGGAAATACCAGTTTCCGAAGGCGGTGATGTCGGTGCCCAGGACGTTGCGCAGGCCCGGGGTTGCGGCGACCCATGCGACGAAGTCCTCGAAGAACGTCCACTCGGGGTTGAGGGAGGTCCAGGGGGTCAGACCGACGATCATAAAGACGAAGGTAAGTACGAACAGTGCGAGCGCGCCCTTCTGGCGACCGGTGAGGGTGAGGTCCTCGTCGTCGGCGGCGGGGAACTCCTTGAGGTCCTGCTCGCGCCGGAAGAACTGGACGGACTTCTCGGGATGCGCCTTGATCTTGTCGGCGTAGCGGCAGATCAGGAGGATGACGAGGCCGGTGAAGATGACGAACATCGCGATGCGGGGAATCATGCCCTCGCCAGGGGAGATGCCGGCGATACCCGATGCGATGCCCGTGGAGAACGGGTTAATGATCGACGAGAGGCAGCCGATCTGGGTGCCGAGGACGACGATCATGATCGCGGTGACCGTATCGAGGCCGAGGGCCAGGATGACGGGCACGAACATCAGGAAGTAGACGATGCCTTCCTCATAGGCGCCTTCGAGCGTACCGAAGAACGCCATCAGGATAACGAGGATGGCGATCAGCGCATGCATGTTGTTCTGATTGGCGATAGTGATGCGCTTGATGGCCGTCTTGAGCGCGCAGGTGCGATCCATCATCTCGAGTAAGCTGCCGAACAGCATGATGGTGAGGGAGATCGAAATGGCGCCGGAGACCGTGCCACCGCCGAGCATGCCGGTGATGGGGGCCATGAAGATGTCCCAGAGGCCCTGGGGGTTGCTCTCGACCACGTGGTAGGTGCCGGCGATGGCGTCGCCGCCCTCGGAGAGCTCGTAGGCTCCGCCGGGGACGAACCAGGTCAGGAGGGCGATGAAGGCGATGACGGCGAACAGGATCACATAGGTGTTCGGCATCTGGAATTTCTTCCTCGCCGGCTTTTCCTTGATTTCTTCAGCCATGGTGTATTTCCTTACGTGAGGCGCCGCGGCCCGGAGGGGCGGGCCGCGGCGTGCGGTCGGTCCGTGGCGCGGTTAGACGCGCGGGATGTAGAGGTTGCCGAGGGTCGCGGCCATGATGGCCTTGATGGTGTGCATGCGGTTCTCGGCCTCCTCGAAGCAGCGGGAGTGCTCGCTGTAGATCACGTCGTCGGTGCACTCCATGGCCTCGATGCCGTGCTCCTCCTTGATCTTGGCGGCGTACTCGGTCTCGGCGTTGTGGAAGGCCGGGAGGCAGTGCAGGAAGATCCAGTCGGGGTTCTCGATGTGGGAGACGAGCTCGGCGTTGACCTGGAACGGGGACATCAGGCGGACGCGCTCGGCGAACTGGGACTCCTCGCCCATGGCCGCCCAGACGTTGGTGTAGACGGCGTCGGCGCCGCGGACGGCGTCCACGGGGTCGTTGGTGACGCGGATGGTCGCGCCGGACTCGGCGGCGAACTTCTGCGCGAGGGCGACGATCTCGGGGTCGGGCTCGAGCTCCTTGGGGGTGGCGTTGACGTAGTTCACACCGAGGATGGCGGAGGTGATCATCAGGGAGTTCTGGACGTTGTTGCGACCCTGGCCGCAGTAGGCGAGCGTGAGGCCCTCGAGCCTGCCGAAGTGCTCCTTGATGGTCATGAAGTCGGCGAGCATCTGCGTGGGGTGCTCGCGGTCAGTGAGGCCGTTCCAGACGGGCACGCCGGAGTGCTCGGCGAGCTGCTCGACGTGCTCCTGCTTGAAGCCGCGGAACTCGATGGCGTCGAACATGGAGCCGAGCACCTTGGCGGTGTCGAGGACCGTCTCCTTCTTGCCCAGCTGGATGTCGCCCTTGCCCAGGTACTCGGGGTGGGCGCCCAGGTCGATGCAGGCGGTGGTGAAGGCTGCGCGGGTGCGGGTGGAGGTCTTCTCGAAGAGCAGCGCGACGTTCTTGCCCTCGAGGTAGCGGTGCGGGACGTTCTGCTTCTTGAGGTCCTTGAGGTGCTCGGCGAAGCCGATGGGCCACATGAGCTCGTCCCTGGTGTAGTCCCTCGTGGAGAGCAGGTGGCGACCCTGGAAAACCGAATCAGTCATAGTCATGTTTCCTTTCGTCGGTTCTTGCCTACCCCCGACGGACGCCCCGCACGTGGGCCCCTCCAGACAGGTCAGGCGTTTCGTTCGCCCCGGATGGGGCATCGATACCTGTAGTCGGGCGCCGGTGCAGCGGCACGCCGAAACCATGACTCAAAGTCTAGGAGCACCCAGATGCCGTGTGTTTGGTACCAACTCAAAGCCTTCCGGGGGTCTATTTGTTATTTTTTACAAATGAATTGTTATTCGTGAGCAATTGGCGGCTTGCAAGGCCAATTGTCCGAGCGTATTCGGAGTTGTTTTGTGAAAAATGACGATTCGAGTTAACTCGCACTATCTGCTGAGGAAAGTGAGGGAAAGGAATACGAGCAGCTCGCGGTCGTGTGAATCGCCCATGTCGAGGAGTGCTCGAATACGCCGCAACCGATATCGGACGGTGTTGGGGTGTTGGTGTAGGCGATCGGCGGTGTCGATGATGTCGCCGCTGCAGTGCACAAAGGCACGTGCCGTTTGGACCAGTTCGGTAGAGTTTTGTGTGTCGTAGCTTTCGATGCGGTGGCGAAAACCTTGCGCGGTGCGCTCGAACATGGGGTTGGTCTGCGCTGCATACGAGAAGGCGCCCATGGACAGATCCGACCACTCAAGTCTGCGCGTTCCGCTCAGATGGGCTTCATTGAGAAGGATTGTTGCCTGACGAATGGAGATATCTGCCTCGCCGAGGGGCACCAGGTCGCCTATGCCGCAGTAGTTGACGCCAACTCCTCGAATGGCATTTTCTAGGTCACAGAAGACGCCCTCGTGCTGTTTATCGGTGGCATACGAGACGAAAACGAGCAGCGCATCGTGGTAGCGAAACGCGCATGCGTTTTGGACATCCTCGTGTCGCTGTCGAAACGAGTCCAGAAAATCGTTGAGGGTGTCTTGAATTGCGTACAGTGAGCAGCGATCATCTTTTTCGGCAGAGATGGCAATGCAGCGCATCGTCGATCCGGTAAGGCCCGCCAACTTGTTGATCTCTTGTCTTACTTGGGCTTTTGGCTTTCCCGATAGGAGCGTGTCGACTGCGTCGCTTTTGTCGGATGCGTCGAGATCGCGCTGCAAGAGGTTGAGCGACTCGAATGCGACGCGCTCATGGTAAGCGCCGGAATAGAGATATACCGGGACGCCCATGCGTACACTTGCTTGGGCGACTGCATCGGTAAAACATGGCGAGTACACACGTTTAACGGCAATGGCTGCGACACGCCTTTCAATCATGGCAATGAGCGACGCGTCGGATAGGTCGGGGTCTTCATAGCAAAAACCAAGATTGGTGAGAATGAAGTCGCCGGGCATGTATGCGCTGTAGTCGTTGATTGAAGGAGGGCAGTCTAAGATACCAACGTTGTAGACGCGGTGCTCCCCGGCATCTTCGATGGGTGCGACTAAATCAATCCGCTCGAATGCCGGTAAGGCCAAAATGTCGGCAACGGTAATCATGGATGCCTCCGAACGACGCCGGGTTGCTTGAACTGCTTTGCGATATACGTGATCTTCTCATTGATACAGCATGAAGATGCGTGTATTGAAATAGTAGACCATTAATGCCTTACCGCATCGACGGGCAAACAGTTGCTTCGGCGCACGAGCGGGATGATATTAAGCTTTCATTCTGTTTTTGCGGCGAAGGGGAATGGTCGTCGCATACAGCATGCGATGCGTCGTTTACCATCGCAGGTTTGGCATGGGCGCGCGGTGGGCATAATGGGTGGCATCGAATGAAATCGAAAGGATCATTATGCCCGCGCTTATCACCCATCATCTGTTTGGCGAGGAAAGCATCGACCGTCTTCCGCAGGGCGTCATCACGTCCGATGAAGAGCGCATTGCCTTTATCTTGGGCAACCAAGGCCCCGACCCGTTTTTCTTTCACATTCTGACACCGCGTGTTTCCGACTGCACGCTGCTGGCGCAGGTCATGCATCGCTCGCGCATGTCTCGCCAGTTCGCGTGCCTGCGCGACGGCGTGTCGCATCTGCTGCCGCGCGACGCCAGCTTGGGTCGCGCCTTTGCGCTGGGCCTGCTGTCTCATTACGTGCTCGACCGCAACGCCCATCCCTTTGTCTATGAGCAGCAGTTTGGCATCGTGGAGTCCGATTCAGAGCTTGAGGATTCGAGCAGTCAGGTCCATGCTGTGATCGAGAGCGACTTGGATGTACTGATGCTGCAGCTTAAACGCGATGGCGCTACGGTCGACGATTACCCGCCGGCGGGCGAGATCGTCACCACCGATCGCATCAATCGCGTGGCCGGCGTGCTGATGAGCTATGTTGCCGGACGCGTGTACGGCATTGACATTCCAGCGGGGGAGTACGGTGCTGCCGTTGCCAATATGCAGCGACTTTATCGCGCGATTGAGCCGGCCGGCTCTGCAAAGACGCGCGCGATCTCGCTGGTTGAGGGCTTGGTGCACGACTACTCGCTGCTCGACGGCCTTGCCCATCGCGTGACGACGGAGCTGCCCGAGCGCACCGGTAACCTGGGCCACCTGACATGGAAGAACCCCTTTACCGATGAGGTCTCGACTGAGAGCTTCCCCGAGGTCTTTGAGCGCGCGCTGGTCGATTACGAGTGCACGGTCGCACGTTTTATCGAGACCGGTGACATGAATGCCGTGACCAGTCACGTCAACTACAGCGGTCGCGTGCTCAATGCCGATGAGGAGTTCGACCGCGAGGAATAGGGCCCGTGCGTGCCCCTTTGCCGAATCCTTACCGGCGGTTCTGGACAATTGGGGTACGATGAACTAACTGCATATCGGGCGAATACGAAGGGTCCCTGTCCATGAAATACACCAAGCTCGAGCGTAACTGGGTCATGTACGATGTGGGAAACTCGGCCCTCGTACTGCTCAATACCTCGGTGGTGCCCATCTACTTTAACGCCATCAATACCGGTGCTTCCTCGGCAGACCTTGTGGTCGCTTGGGGCAACGCGCAGACGATTGCCTCGCTGGTCATTGCCATGCTCATGCCCATTCTGGGCGCGCTTGCCGATTACGCCGGCAACAAGATCAAGTTTTTCTTGGGCTTCTTCCTCACGGGCTTGGTTCTTTGCCTGGCGCAGGCTATCCCAATGTCCGCCATGGCATTTTTGACCGTGTACGTGCTGTGCACCATCGGCCTTAACTCTTCTATGACGTTCTACGACGCCATGCTGCCCGACATTACCACCGACGAGCGCATGGACGCCGTGTCCAGTTCGGGCTATGCCTGGGGCTACATCGGTTCCACCGTGCCGTTCATCATCTGCCTGGCGCTTATCATGGGTGGTCCCGCTCTTGGTGTCCCCACCATGCTGGCAACGCGTCTGTCGTTTGTCATCACTGGTGCCTGGTGGCTCGTCTTTACCCTGCCGCTCATTCGCACCTATAAGCAAAAGTACGGTCGCGAGCGTGGTCCCGAGGACACCATCGGCCACATCGTGGGCGGCGTGTTCTCCGAGGTCGGACACACCATGCGCGAGATCGCCCACAACAAGACCGTGCTGGTCTACATGATCGCGTTCTTCTTCTACATCGACGGCGTGCATACGGTCATTTCCATGGCAACCAGCTATGGATCGGCTTTGGGCATCGACTCGACCCAACTGGTGCTGGCTCTGCTCGTTACGCAGTTTGTGGCCTTTCCGTCCGCCATCATCTACGGCAAGCTCGCCGGCCGCGTGGGCACGCTCAACATGATCCTGGTGGCGGTCGCCGCCTACATGGGCATTGTGCTGTTCGCCGCGTTCTTCCTAAAGACCGCCTTTGAATTCTGGGTGCTTGCCATTATGGTCGGCCTGTTCCAGGGCGGCGTGCAGGCGCTCAGCCGCAGCTACTTTGGCCGCATTATCCCCAAGGAAAAGTCCAACGAGTACTACGGCTTCTTTGACATCTTTGGTCGTTATGCAAGCGTTATGGGCACCTTCCTGGTGTCGGTTGTCACCTCGCTGACCGGCAACCCGTCGCTGGGCGTCCTTTCCATTGGTGTGCTGTTGGTCGTTGGCTTTATGCTGCTGGTCCGCCTGTCCCGCATGACTCGGGCGGCAGGGCATGCCGCATAGGAGCGAGTGGCTATTGTGCCTGTCCGCGATACTCTTTTGGGGTTATCCGCAATAAACATTCTGACTTTCGAACAATGATTAGCCCAAGTGGGTATGATGGAGTCAGCTAGGTCGCGGGGCGTCGCCTGTGTTTGGCGGCGTCCCGTTTTTGTGTTGCAGGGAGGGTAAGGCATGAACGCCACGGTCGTGATTCCAACGTATTGGGCGGGCGATGACGCTCGCGCAAACGCCCCTGGCACCTATGACCATTCGACACGACTCAACGCCGACAATCCCGAACTCGACCGCTGCCTGGCCTCGCTTGAGCAGGTGCGCGACATCCCGCGCATCATCCTTTTGGTGGTCTGTCCCGTTTCTGCCACAGCCGATGTGTCGCTGCGCGTGCACGAGATTGTCGACGCTCATCCTACGCTCAAGGTCACCGTTGTCACCAACACCCAGGCCTCGCGCATCGCAGACCGGGTTGCTCAGATCGCGCCCAAGGGTTCGGGCGAGTGCGTGAGCCTGCGAGGCTACGGTGCCATCCGCAACATGGGGCTGGCCTGTGCCGCTGTGCTGGGGCATGACGCGGTTATCTTTTTGGATGACGATGAGACTGTCATCGACGCCGACTTTATGAAGCGCGCGACCTATGCGTTGGGGCAGCAGACGCGTCAGGGCTTGCCGATCTTGGTCAAGAGCGGCTATTTCTACGATCGTGACGGCTCGCCGCTGGCTCCCACGGACAAGGCGGGCATCTGCCATCGTTGGTGGACCAAGCGCATCGAGTTCAACCGTTGGATGAAAAAGGCGCTCTCGGGCACCCGCATCTCGCGCTCCAACTACGCGTGCGGCGGCCTGATGGCCCTGCACGCCCGCGCCTTTACGCGTGTGGCCTTTGACCCGTTTATCACCCGCGGCGAGGACTTGGATTACCTCTTTAACATGCGCATGTTTGGCTACGACGTGTGGTTCGATAACGAGTGGACCGTGCGCCATCTGCCTCCGGAGTCCGAAAAGCGCTCACCGCGCTTTATGCAGGATGTATACCGTTGGTACTACGAACGGGCCAAGTTGACATTCGCCGCGCATCAAAAGGAGCTCATTCCCGTTACGGCGGCATCGCTCATGCCCTACCCGGGCCCGTGGATTTCGCACGAGCTCGACGACCGCGTGCGCAAGACCGCTATGGTCCGCAGCGTGTTTACCCGCGAGCATGAGGGCTACCTGCGCATCTGGCACCATGGTATCGGCGAGGCAAAGGCCTATGCGCGCCAAAACGCTGCAAGCTACCTGCGTTTCCAGAGCTTTTGGCCCAAGATCATGGACGGGCTTTGGCGTGACGCACAACTGATCAGTATCCTGGAGGGGGCCGAATGATCGACCGCCGCGCCCAGCGCGATAGTTCAATATCAATCTTTCGCATCATTGCCGTTGCCTGCGCCATTTGCGTGCTGGTGTACTTTATTTTTGCCTTGGTGACCGGTATCGAGCCGATCGCCACGGTGATTGCCTGCGCGCTGCTGTGCATCTTTCTGTGCATCTTTATCTTTTTGACGCTCAATCCCGATTCGGTGCGCTCCCAGTACACCGAGGAGACGCTCTCGGTGGCCTCGGCCATGCTCGAGGACATTAAGGGCGGTCTGACGCAGGAGTCGGCGCGTTTGGTGTGCCGGCGCATTTTGCCCGAGACGCGTGCCATGACGGTTGCCATCACCGACGAGGGCAACGTGCTGGCCTGCGCGGGCGAGCTTGAGAAAAAACTACTGCCAGATTCTCCCATCCACACGCTTGCCACGCGCTACGTTATCGAACATGGCATCGTGCAGTCGTTCAACCGTATGGTGGATGTCGTGGGCTCGGACGGCTCGCACAACCAAGTTCCCGCCGGCATTATCGCCCCCATCAAGGTGGGCGATCGTACCGTCGGCACGCTCAAGTTCTACTACAAGACCCCGCGCGCCGTCGACCGTACCCAGTACGCGCTTGCCTCGGGCTTTGCCGAGATCTTGTCCACGCAGCTCGCCATCCACGAGCTCGAGGTGCAAAAGGAACTCACGGCGCGCGCCGAGGTGCGTGCGCTGCAGGCGCAGATTAACCCGCACTTCCTGTTCAACACGCTGAACACCATTGCATCGTTTACGCGCACCGATCCGCTGCGGGCCCGCGAACTGCTTCGTGAGTTCTCATCGTTCTATCGCGCCACGCTCGACAACTCGGGATCGCTTATTCCGGTCTCGCGCGAGGTCGCACAGACCAAGCGCTACCTTACCTTTGAGAAGGCCCGCTTTGGCGAGGACCGCGTGCTTGCGACGTTCGATGTGTCCGAGGACGTGGAAGATACGCTGGTGCCGGCGTTCGTGATCCAGCCGATTGTCGAGAACGCCGTGCGTCATGGTATGGGCGATGACGACGCCCTGAGGATCGACGTGACCGTTCACCAAGACGGCGAGGATGCAATCTTGATTGCCGTGGCCGATAATGGCGTGGGCATGGATGAGGGTACCGCCGCCAGACTGTTTGACGAGCGTTCTGCCCGTCCCGACGCCAGCTCTCCCCAGGGTGGCGGCGCCGGTGTGGCCATGCACAATATTTCGGAGCGCATCCATCGCTTTTATGGGCCGCACTCCTATACGCGTGTCGAATCGGCGCCGGGCAAGGGCACCAAAGTGCTCCTTCATCTTGATTTGTCAGAGAGCATCTTTGACATTCAAGAGTAAAATAAAAGGCTACGGGCTCAACGTCATGCGACGGATGCCCGGCGTAGTTAGTTGACGAAAGGTTTTATCCCTATGCTGCGTGCGATGATTGTGGATGATGAGGCGCCGGCTCGCTCGGAGCTTCGCTTCCTGCTCGAGCAAACGGGCAAGATCGGCACGATCACGGAGGCGTCGAGCGTCCGCTCCGCCATCGAGATGCTTATGGAAAGTCGCGTGGATGTCGTGTTTCTCGATATCTCGATGCCCGGTGCCTCGGGCCTGCAACTTGCCGAGGCGCTGCATAAACTCAAAAATCCGCCGGCGATCGTGTTTGTGACTGCGTATAGTGACCATGCGGTCGAGGCATTCGACGTGGATGCCGTCGATTATCTGATGAAGCCGGTCGAGGAAGCTCGCTTGGATCGCGCGATCGAGAAGGTCATGCAACGCGCCAAGCCGGTTGCGGACAGCAAGGTGACCATCGAGCGTATCCCGGTGGAAAAGGGCGGCCGCAAGGTGCTCATTCCCGTGGATGACATTCGCTTTATCATGGCCAAGGACGATTACTCCTGCATCTATACCGTCGATGATCGCTTTTTGTCGACGACCTCGCTGGCGCAGTTTGAGGCCAAGCTCTGCGACTTTGGCTTCTTCCGTGTTCACCGCCGCTATATCGTCAACTTGGCGTGCGTTACGGACGTCGAGACGGTGCCCTCGGGCGCCATCCAGCTGGGCATTACGGGCGTCGACGAACGCGTGCCGGTTTCGCGCCGCCGCGTCGTGCCGCTCAAGAAGGCCCTGAGTCTCTAGCACACTGGCCCCGCAGCCCTGTAGACCCATCGTCTGCGGAGCCGTGGGGCCTTTTTTGTATGTATCTGCCGAATCGTTTTTTTGCGGAAGGGATCCCATGAACAGTGCAAGCGCCAAGCGCATCGACATCATCTCGGACACCCACGGCTATCTTTCGCCTGCGCTCTTGGATGAGCTTGAGGGCGCAGACCTGATCATCCACGCTGGCGACCTCACGTCAGAGATGGACTACGAGCACCTATGCACCATCGCCCCCGTGCGGGCCGTACTGGGCAACAACGATTACTACCGCGACTACGGCCCCGATGTAGACCGTCTTGCGCTCTTTACCTACGAAGGCCTCAAATTCGCCGTAGCCCACTACCGCGAAGATCTTCCGGTGGGATCCGTAGACGTAGCCATCAACGGCCACACCCACGTAACCAAAGAAGCCCAAGTGGGCCGTTGCTTAGTCCTCAACCCGGGCAGCGCCAGCTACCCCAGAGGCACCCGAGGCCCCACCATGGCCAGAATGCTCGTCAAAGACGGCAAGATCCTAAGCACCAAGTTTATTGACCTAGACTAACCGCAACAAAAACGGGGGATGTAAAACCGCATCTCCCGTTTTTTATGAGCCAAAGGCCGAGTTTCAACAAGAATAATCAGACCAACCCCACCGCGGAGAACGGGGACCTCGAGCCGCGGAAGCGGCGAGGAGCAAGAACTGTTTGGACAAAGTGGCGGTAGGGAGGGTCTCCGGGGCCGGCGGGCGCGGGTTAAGTTTGTCGCGAGTTCCGCACGCAAAG
>CABUPH010000025.1 GCA_902493375.1 uncultured Collinsella sp. | reverse complement strand
CGTGGTTGTTGGGGATACGTATCCCGGTTTCTGTTTCGCGCTTTGCGCGAAAGGCGCATCACTTTGGCGTGGATGGAGAACGTGGTTGTCGCGTTAACTTGTCCCGGCCGCATTTCTAGAGCGTTTCCCCCGCCATAAATTACCCTTGGCATACTTGCGTGAACGATTGCTCGTGCTACACTTGCAATTGCTGTTTCAGGGCGGGGTGGAATTCCCCACTGGCGGTAAATCGGGCGGTGCCAAAGGGGCGCCGTGGAGCAGGCGAGGTGCCTGCGACTGAGCCGATGAGTCCGCGACCCGTGCGTGTGTTGGTTCGCATGCCGGCTGAACTGGTGAGATCCCAGTACCAACGGTTAGAGTCCGGATGAAAGAGGCAGGTGATCTTATGTCTGAACAGTCGCAGCATATCCATTTTGAGAACACGAATAGGTGGAGCACCAAACAGCTCGTTACCATGGCGTTGATGTGCGCCTTGGGCGCCCTGTTTATGTATGTGCAGCTGCCTATCCTTCCTTCGGCGCCGTTTTTGACCTACGACCCGTCGCTGGTGCCGGCGATGGTGTGCGGGTTTGCGTACGGCCCTGGTGCCGGCACTGCCGTCGCCGCTATGGCGATTGTCATCCATGCGCTCACTACGGGCGACTGGGTCGGCGCGCTTATGAACCTGGTTGCCACGCTGGGCTTTATTCTGCCCGCGGCTATCGTCTACCAGAAGATGCATATCTATAAGGGTGCCGTGATTGGCCTGGTGCTCGGCGTTATTGCCGCTACGGCGTTGTCTATGGTCGCAAACCTTACCATTGGCGTATGGTTCTGGTATGGCTCGGTCGATGTGATCGCTCCGCTCATGCTTCCCGCCGTCCTGCCGTTCAACCTTATCAAGACCGTGCTTAACTCGGTGTTGACGCTTGCGGTGTATAAGGCGGTCTCCAACCTCATCACGCCTAAAAAGGACCAGGTCAAAGGCCGCGCATGATTGAGTGTCGGGGCGTTTCCTTTAGTTATGACGGTGCCGCACCGGCGCTCGACGGCGTCGATCTGAACATCGAGGACGGGGAGTTTTTCTGCATCCTCGGTGGCAATGGGTCGGGCAAGTCGACGTTTGCCAAGCATCTGAATGCGCTGTTGCAGCCCGATGCGGGCACGGTACGCATCAACGGCATGGATGCGACCGACCCCGAGCTGGTCTACGACATTCGTTCGACCGCGGGCATGGTATTCCAGAATCCCGACGACCAGCTGGTGGCAACGCTTGTCGAAGATGACATTGCGTTTGGTCCCGAAAACCTAGGTGTGCCATCGGTACAAATTGGGCAGCGCGTACGCGAGGCGCTGAAGGGCGTGGGCCTGGTGGGCTTTGAGCGCCACGAGACCCACGCGCTTTCGGGCGGCCAAAAGCAGCGCGTGGCGCTTGCCGGCGTGCTTGCCATGGAACCGCGCGTGCTCATATTGGACGAGGCCTCCTCGATGCTCGATCCGCGTGGACGCAGGGGTCTCATGAAGGCTTGCCGCGCGTTGCACGATCGCGGCATGACCATCGTGATGATTACGCACTATATGGAAGAAGCCGCCGAGGCAGATCGCATCGCGGTGTTTCAGGCGGGACGAGTTGCCATGTTGGGCACGCCCGAGGAGATTCTGACGCGGGCAGATGAGCTCGCGGAGCTCAACCTAGATATGCCGGCGTCGTGCCGTTTGGGCATGGCGCTTCGTGCGAAGGGCGTGCCCGTTCACGCGCAGGTGCGCGAGGTGGATATGGTCGCCGAGGTTGCGCAGACTTATGCCGAGCGAAGTGGGGCAGACATCGCGGGGCAGTCTTCCGTATCCCAGTTGGAAATCGCTGACGGCGCTGTTCCGGTAGACAACGAGGACAACGCGTCGGAGCTCGTCATCGAGCTAGCCCGTGTTTCGTACAGTTATTCGCTCAGTCCGCGCGAGCGCCGCCGCTGGCATAAGCGCTCGGCCACTGCGGGCAAATCGAACAAACAGGCTCTCTGGGGAAACGACCCCAGCAGCCCGTGGGCACTGCGTGATGTATCGCTGACGGTGCGTCGCGGCGAGTTCCTGGGTTTGGCAGGTCATACCGGTTCGGGTAAGTCGACGCTGGTCCAGCATCTCAACGGTTTGATTCGTCCCCAGGAGGGAAGCGTTTGCGCGCTGGGGCTCGACCTATCAAACAAGAAAGACGCCGCCGCTGTTAAGGCCAAGGTCGGCGTGGTGTTTCAGTATCCCGAGCGCCAGCTATTTGCCGAAACCGTGGCGCAGGACGTGGCGTTTGGTCCGCACAACCTTGGCTTGCCGCAAGATGAAGTCGACCGTCGTGTCGAGTCATCGCTCTCGCGCGTGGGCCTCGACCTTTCCACGGTCGGCGACAAGAGTCCCTTTGAGCTTTCGGGCGGTCAGCAACGGCGTGTGGCATTCGCCGGCGTGCTCGCCATGGAGCCCGAAGTCCTGGTGCTCGATGAACCCATGGCGGGGCTCGATCCGGCTGCGCGCAGGGATTTCCTTGAGCTTATCGATCGACTTCACCGCGATGGCCTGACCGTTGTCATGGTTTCGCATAGTATGGATGACCTGGCCAATTGCTGCGACCGCATTGTCGTAATGAACGAAGGCGCGGTGTTTGCCGAGGGAACCCCCGCGCAGGTGTTTGCGCATGCCGATGAGCTCAAGTCGATCGGCTTGGGCGTTCCCGCCGCCCAGCGTATGGCGCTGGCGCTTACGGAGGCGGGCGTGCCGCTGCGTCGCGGCGGGCTCTATACGGTTGAGTCGCTGGCAGACGAGTTGGTGGACCTGCTAATCGGTCGCTCGGGCGGTCCTTTTAACGTCGCGGACATTGCTAAATCCAAGACGGTCGCGCGAGAGGAGGGCTGCTGATGGAGGCGTTTTCGTTTGGCAGCTACTATCCCGGCGATAGTGCGATCCACCGCCTGGACCCGCGAACTAAGTTGCTCTTGGGCTTTGTGTTTCTGATCACGACGCTCACAGTCAGCAGCTTCCGCGGACTGGCCCCGGTCGCAATCTTCGTTGTCCTGAGCTATACCGTGTCCCGGGTGCCGTTGCGCCGGGTCCTATCATCGATGGCACCATTGCTGGCAATCGTCATCGTGGTCGCGGTACTCAACCTGTTTTCCGACCAGAGCGGGCGCATTCTGTGGCAGCTCGGCTTTTTGCAGATAAGCGAGGGCTCGCTGCATTCCGCCGCCTTTATGGCGTGCCGCCTGACGTTGATGATGGCCGGCATGAGCGCCATTACGCTAACCACGCCCACACTCGACCTCACCGCGGGCTTTGAGCGCCTGCTCGCGCCGTTTGCGCGTGTGGGAATTCCTGCGCACGAGCTCGGCATGATCATGGGTATCGCGTTGCGCTTTATGCCGCAGTTCGCCACCGAGATGAAGCAGACGGCCGATGCGCAGGCGAGCCGCGGTGCGCGCGTGACGGGAGGCCCGCTCGGCGGTGTGCGTATGCTCGGCAGTGTGGCGATTCCGCTGTTCACGGGCGTGTTCCGTCATGCCGAGACGTTGTCTGCCGCCATGGATGCCCGTTGCTATCATGGCGAGCAGGGCCGCACACGTCTGCATGCGCTTGCATTTGGCCGCGGCGATGCGTTGGCGGCGGTGGTGACGGCGTTGCTGCTCATCTGCGTCATCGTCATCAATCTTCAACTTGTTTAGGCGCGATTCGAGCGCAGAAAAGGGGTCCCTATGACCGACAACGACCGCACAGCTCAGCTTGAGCGCGCCTGTTCGTATCTCAGGCGCATTCCGGCGTGGTATCTGGCCACGACCGATGTGGCCGACGGGCATCAGCCTCGCGTGAGGCCGTTTTCGTTTGCCATGGTCGATGACGGTAAGCTGTGGTTTTGTACGTCGCGCGACAAAGATGTGTGGGCGGAGCTGAGTGCGAATCCCAAGTTTGAGCTCTCGGGCTGGAAGCCGGGGGAATGTTGGATCGTATTGACCGGCGAAGCCGCACTTGAGGACGACGCAGTTGCGAGCGACAAGGTGCGTCAAGCGGGTTTTAAGCACATGATGGGCATCGGCGAGGAACACGAGAGTGCCAACGACGGCCGCCTTGCTTTCTTTTCGGTCCGCAACATTGCCGCGCGGTTTTGTGATATCGACGGCAGCGAGGAGCGCCTGGAGCTCTAGCTCACATAAGCCAGGCTCCCAAACTGGCTAGTACAGGAGGAAACGTGGACGGATTGAATACGGTGCTGGAGTATCTGACGTCGGTGCCGGCGTGGTATCTGGCGACGAGTGTGGACGGGCAGCCGCATGTGCGTCCGTTTTCGTTTGCGCAGATTCAAGACGGCAAGCTGTGGTTTGTGACGGCGCGCACCAAAGATGTGTGGCAGGAGCTGCTGCAAAACCAGCGCTTTGAGGCCACGAGTTGGTGGCCGGGCCATGGTTGGTTGATCCTGCGCGGGCGTGCGGGGCTGGAAGACCGGGCTTCGAGTGAAATGCGCGAGGCCGGTTGGAAGCATCTTGAGCGCTTGAGCGAGCACTATGAGGGACCTAACGATTCCACGCTCGTCTTCTTTAGTGTCGAGGATCCCAAGGCTTTTATCTGCAATCACGACGAATGGGTGCCGGTCGAGCTCTAGCCAGCTGGCTCATCCTAACAACTTGGTTTTCGCATGGGCGGGCCCCGTATTGCCCGGCGCCGTTAGGAGCGCCGGTCAATACGGGCCCGCTCCATTTGTCAATTCCTTCAAGCGAATGTGTCGGGAATGTTTCAATGCATGAATATGCAAGCCATTTACGTGTTAATGCATCTTTTGGTGCTAAAGTTTCAACCCACTTCATAACGACCGCTGCGAAATGCGCATCGGTGCATAAATCGCAGACAAGGAGTCTGATATGTCTTTGAAGGTTGGAATCGTCGGCGCGGCTGGATATGCCGGAGCCGAGCTCATTCGTCTCGTGCTCGGTCATCCCGAGTTTGAACTTGTTGCCATTACGTCCAACGCCGATGCCGGCCAGCCGCTGTCTGCGGTGTATCCGAGCTTTGCTGGCGTGAGCGATCTGGTCTTCACGACGCATGACGCGCCTGAGCTTAAATCCTGCGATGCCGTCTTCTTGGCCGTGCCGCACACGGCCGCCATGGCACAGGTGCCCGCGCTCCTTGCCGCGGGCGTTTCCTGTTTCGATCTTTCGGCCGATTATCGTCTGAGCGACGCATCCGTCTTTGAGACGTGGTATGCCGCCGAGCATACGAGCCCCGAGCTGCTCAAGACCCGTGCCTTTGGCCTGCCCGAGCTGTTCTGCCGGGACTTGGAGACCGCCGCATCCGACCATGCCGACGGCAAACCCGTGCTGGTCGCCTGCGCCGGCTGCTATCCCACCGCAACGAGCCTTGCTGCCGCTCCTGCTGTGCGTGCCGGCTGGGTTGCCCAGAGTGGCCCCGTGATTGTCGATGCCATCAGCGGTGTGACGGGTGCCGGCAAGTCCTGCAACGCTCGTACGCATTTTTGCAGCGCCGACGAGAACTTGGAGGCCTACGGCGTGGGCAAGCATCGCCACACGCCCGAGATTGAGCAAATCCTTGGCCTGACCGATCGCGTCGTCTTCACCCCGCATCTGGCACCGCTCAAGCGCGGCCTGCTCTCCACGGTGACGCTGCCGCTCACGCCGCAGGCCATCGACTCCCTGACCCTTGAGGACGTTGTCGACTATTACAAGCAGTTCTACGCTGGTCGCACTTTCGTGCGCGTACTCGACGCCGGCCAGCAGCCCAAGACGGCTTCGGTCGTCGGCACCAACGCCGCCCAGATCGGCCTCGCGCTCAACAAGTGCGCGGGCGTGCTGGTGGCGACGGGCGCCATCGACAATCTGTGCAAGGGCGCTGCGGGCCAAGCAGTCCAGTGCGCCAATATCGTCTTTGGCTTTGACGAGCGACGAGGCTTGCCCACAGTGGCGTGCCCGGTGTAGCACATTCGATTGTTAACGATTTGGTAGTCGGGCATCGAGTGGGGCGCCACTCTTAAGCTGGTCTCATGATCACGACTGGCATGGCGCACCAACCGATGTCCGTTTTTTGTTTGACATAAGGAGTCATAAAGACGATGAATACCGAGCTGTTTGATATCAAGATTCGCGCCGTCGAGGGTGGCGTTACGGCTGCGGCTGGTTTTAAGGCTGCAGGCATCCACGCTGGGTTCCGCAAGAACCCCGAGCGTCTGGATTACGCGCTCGTCGTGCCCGATAAACCCTGTCCCGGTGCCGGCGTGTTTACCACCAATCGCTTTTGCGCGGCGCCCGTGCAGGTGAGCCGTGCCAACCTGGGCGGTGCCGACAAGGGCTACGGTATCATCGCCGGCGTTTCGGTCAACTCTGGCAATGCCAACGCCGCTACGGGTGAGACCGGCCTTGCATGCGCGCGCGAGACGTGCAGCATCGCATCGCAGGTCATCGGCTGTGAGCCCCAGCAGATTCTGGTTGCCTCCACGGGTGTGATTGGCCAGATTCTGCCGATCGACACGTTTGAGACCGCCATTCCTGCTGCCTACGAGGCGCTCTCCGCCCACGGTGGCGCCGATGCCGCTCGCGCCATCATGACGACCGACACGCACTCCAAGGAGTACGCCGTGTCCTACGTCAGTGAGGCTGCGGGTCATGCGGGCAATGTCTATACGGTAGGCGGAATGTGCAAGGGCTCGGGCATGATCATGCCCAACATGGCCACCATGATCGCAGTTATCACCACCGATGCCCCCGTCGAGCCTGCGGCACTTCATGCCCTGCTGCTCTCGACCGTCAAGCAGACCTTTAACAAGGTAACGGTCGATTCCGACACCTCGACCAACGACACCTGCATCATGCTTGCCTCCGGTGCCGCTGCCGCAGATGCCGAGCCTATCGTCGAGGGCTCCGATGCCTTCGACGAGTTGGCATTTGCCGTGCACGAGGTGTGCGAGAGCCTGGCACGCAATATCGCCGCCGATGGCGAGGGCGCATCCAAGCTTGTTACGGTCAACGTTACCGGCGCCGTGAACGACGAGGAAGCCGATATCGCCGCCCGTGCCGTTGCCAACTCGCCGCTCGTTAAGACCTGCATCGCCGGCCACGACTGCAACTGGGGTCGCGTTGCTATGGCGCTTGGCAAGTGCGGCGTGAAGTTTAATCAGGAAGACGTTTCCATCGACATGATGGGCATGCCCGTCTGTCGCGACGGTCTGACTGTTCCCTTTGACGAGGACGAGGCTCTACGACGTTTCGAGGCGCCAGAGATCGTGATCTCGGCCGACCTGGGCGCAGGCGACGCGGCAACGACCGTGTGGACCTGCGACCTCACGCATGAGTACATCTCCATCAACGGCGACTACCGTTCCTAGATTCCGGGCACGCTGCGTATCTTGCCGCGATTGCGGACAGCGGAGCACGGCGCGATAACGATATGAAAGACGAGGCAGATTATGAAATTCGCACGCGATTGTCGTTCGAGCGAATCCAACGAAGCAACCGCGCAGCTGCTGTTCGAAGCGCTGCCGTGGATTAAGAACCTGACCGGCAAGACGGTTGTTATCAAATATGGCGGAGCCGCCATGGTTGATGAGCAGCTGCGCCGCAACGTGATGAGCGACATCGTTTTGCTCAAGATCATCGGTATGCGCCCCGTCATCGTGCACGGCGGCGGCAAGGCTATCAACGAGGCGCTGAGCCATTACGATATTCCCGTCGAGTTTAAGAACGGCCAGCGCGTGACCTCGCCGGCGACTATGGATATCGTGCGCGAGGTGCTGGGCGGCAAGGTTAACCAGGAGCTGGTTGCTGCCATCAACCACCACGGCAACCTGGCCGTGGGCGTGTCGGGCAGCGATGCCGGCACGCTCATCGCCGAGCCGCTCGACCCCGAGCTCGGTCGCGTGGGCAAAGTGACGCACGTCAACACCGACTATATCGAGCGCTTACTCGATAGCGAGTACATTCCCGTCATCGCCACCGTCGCGGCGGGGGAGGACGGCGGTTTCTTCAACATCAACGCCGATACCGCCGCCGGTGCCGTTGCCGCGGCGCTCCACGCGCATAAGGCGATCTTTTTGACCGATGTCGATGGCCTGTACAAGGACTTTAGCGACAAGGACTCGCTTATCTCCAACCTAACGCTCGACGAGGTCAACGAAATGCTCTACGGCGGCGAGGTCGATAAGGGCATGATTCCCAAGCTGCGCGCGGCCGTCGATGCGCTTACCGGCGGCGTATTTCGTGCCCACATCATTAACGGTACTACGCCGCATTCGCTGCTCCTGGAGCTGCTGACCGATGCCGGCGTCGGCACCGTGATCCATTCCACCGAGACGGCTTACGAGTTCGATACGCATCCGCATCCGCTTTCGACGTTTGCTGCGCGTCTGACCGAAAACCTTGACGAGGTCGAGAAGCTTCAGACGGTCTAGCTGACCCGCAGCCGCCCCATTCCTGCACCCATAGCCCCGCGCCGTCTGGCACCCAACGAAAGGCATCCCATGTCACTTGCAGCTCAGCAATCGCTTGAATCCCATTACGTTATGCATACCTTTGGCCGCTCTCCGGTCGAGTTTGTCGAGGGTCACGGCATGAAGCTCACCGGCGACGATGGCCGTGAGTACCTCGACTTTCTTGCCGGCATCGGCGTGTGCAGCCTAGGTCATGGCGACCCGGCTGTGCTCTCGGCGCTCGAGGCACAGACCAAAAAGCTCATGCATGTCTCCAATTACTTCTACATCGAGCAGCGCGGACAGGTCGCGGCGCTGCTGTCCAAGCTTGCTAACGACGACGTAGATGGTGCGCGCGTGCTTGCCGATGCCGTTGTCGCCGGCGATGAGACCACGGCAGCTGCTCTTGGTGCCCCGGCTGCGGATGAGCAGGTTTGGGAGACCTTCTTTGCCAACTCTGGCGCCGAGGCCAACGAGGGCTCGATGAAGCTCGCGCGCCTGTACGCCAAGCGTGCCGGTAATGGCGGCAACACCATCGTGTGCATGCGCGGCGGCTTCCACGGCCGTACGCTCGAGACCATTGCCGCCACCATGCAGGATTGGCTGCAGGACAGCTTCCGCCCGCTGCCGGGTGGCTTTGTGGCCTGCACGCCCAACGATGTGGACGAGCTGCGTGCGATCTTTAAGCAGATGGGCAGTGAAATTTGCGCCGTGATGCTCGAGCCGATCCAAGGTGAGAGTGGCGTGCACCCTATGACCGAGGAGTTTATGGCGGCAGCGCGCGACCTGGCACACGAAGTGGGCGCCGTGCTTATCGCCGACGAGGTCCAGTGTGGTATCTTCCGCACGGGTAAGCCGTTTGCGTTCCAGACTTATGGCGTGGAGCCTGACATTATGAGCCTTGCCAAGGGCATTGCCGACGGCGTGCCCATGGGTGCCGTCGTGGCAAAGAAGGAGATTGCCGACGTGTTTAAGCCGGGCGACCACGGCTCGACCTTTGGCGGTAGCTGCTTGGCCATCGCGGCGTGTGCCGCGACGCTCTCCGCGCTTGTGCGTGGCGATTATGCCGAGCATGCTGCCAAGGTGGGCGCCTATATGGAGGCAAAGCTCGCCAAGCTGCCGCACGTGACCGAGGTACGTGGCCGCGGCTTGATGCTCGGCTGTGATTTGGATGATGCCGCGGGCGACGCGCATGATGTTGTTGCTCGCGCGCTGGCCGCCGGTGCCGTGATCAACGCTACAGGTGCGCATACGCTGCGTTTCCTGCCGCCGCTCGTCTGCGAGGAAGCCGACGTGGACAGTCTGATCGAGATCCTGTCGGATGTCTTGGGCTAACGCGGCGCAATAACTCAATTTGGACCGGGTTCCGGACTGTGGGCGTGTCCTATGCGGCATGATTCAGCGGTCTGGAGCCCGTTTTGCCTTAGATTTGCTAAGGCAGGGAGACCTGCTGGTCAAAAAACATCAAATATGAGTACTGTTACCGATTTGGTAGCAGCAATTTTGGACTAATAAGGCCAGATAGCAAGTCGAAATGGCGATGAAAGCACGATTTTGATCCAACTGTTAGTCCTTATAATGGACATATGTTGCGTAACTTAAGCAAATACTATCTTTTTATATGTTGCAAACAAAGTAGCAGTACTCATTTTTGCCATTTTTTGACCACGGCCTTTGCGATAGATGTGCTGGCGGGTTCGAATCCCTCTGCGATGGGCCCAAAAAAGAAAGGCTCCCATTGCTGGGAGCCTTTCAAATCAGTGGTGGGCGATGAGGGATGTCCGCGTGCGGCTGGCGCCGCCCGCTTCCGCTTCGGGCCTGCGGCCCTCGCGTGCTGCGCTGGAAAACGCTTCGCGTTTCCTCAGCTCCGCACCCTGGCGGGTTCGAATCCCATGCGCTGGGCCCAAACAAAAAACGGTCCCCTTGCGAGGACCGTTTCCAATTCAGTGGTGGGCGATGAGGGATTCGAACCCCCAGCCTTGTGCGTGTAAAGCACCTGCGCTAACCGTTGCGCCAATCGCCCGTGCGGAGAGAGTATAGCAAAACAATCGCCTCATTCACCTCATATCCATTAAAGGTAACTCGCGCGTGTCACAGCGGAGCTGATTCAGTTGAGATTGCCTGAACATTCCGCCCCTCTTTACGCCCTCGGGTATACTCAAAAGCTACTGATTCGATTTGATGCCCAGCAACAGCAGAGGGGATAGTATATGTGCGGTTTTGTCGGTTTTGTCGGTGGGACGGATAACCAATCCGAGGTGCTCACCAAGATGATGGACCGCATCGTCCATCGCGGTCCCGACATGGGCGGTCAGTTTATCGACGGCCGCGTTGCCCTGGGCTTCCGCCGCCTGTCGATCCTCGACCTGACCGAGGCCGGCGCTCAGCCCATGGCCAATGAGGACGGCAGCGTCGTCATTGTCTTCAACGGCGAGATCTACAACTTCCAAGAACTCCGTTCCGAGCTCGAGGCCAAGGGCTACAAGTTCCACTGCGGCGCCGACACCGAGAGCCTCCTGCACGGCTACGAGGAGTGGGGCGAGGCCGTACTCGATCGTCTGCGCGGTATGTACGCCTTCGTCATCTGGGACAAAAAGAAGAACAAGCTTTTTGGCGCCCGCGACATCTTTGGCATCAAGCCGCTCTACTACTATCCCATGGCCGATGCGGGCGACGGCGCTCCGGGCGTGCTCTTTGGTTCCGAGATTAAGAGCTTCCTGGACTACCCGCACTTCCACAAGGCGGTCAACAAAAAGGCTCTGCGTCCGTACATGACGCTGCAGTATTCGGCAACCGAGGAGACCTTCTTCGAGGGTGTCTACAAGCTGCCGCCGGCGCACTACTTTACCGTCGATATCCCGACCGGCAAGATGAACATCGAGCGCTACTGGGATTGCGATTACTCTGCCGTCGAGAAGCCGTTCGAAGAGTATGTCGATGAGCTGGACGAGGTCGTGCACGAGAGCGTCGAGGCCCATCGCATCGCCGACGTCAAGGTCGCGTCGTTCCTCTCCGGTGGCGTCGACTCCAGCTACATCGCCGCTTGCCTCATGCCCGACAAGACCTTCTCGGTGGGCTTTGACTACAAGAACTTCAACGAGACCAACTACGCCAAGGAGCTTTCCGATAAGCTCGGCGTCGAGAACGTTCGCAAGATGATTACCGCCGACGAGTTCTTCGGTGCACTCGAGGACATCCAGTATCACATGGACGAGCCGCAGTCCAACCTGTCTTCCGTGCCGCTGTGGTTCTTGGCCGAGATGGCTCGCAAAGACGTCACCGTCGTGCTTTCGGGCGAAGGTGCCGACGAGCTTTTTGGCGGCTACGCCTACTACGAGGACACGGTTCCGGTGCGCAAGTACAAAAAGATGGTGCCGCTGCCCATCCGTCGCGCGCTCGGTAACCTGGCGCTGCATATGCCGTACTTCAAGGGACATAACTTCCTGGTCAAGGGTGCCGAGATCCCCGAGAAGTCGTTCCTGGGACAGGCTCTGGTATGGCCGGAGCGCGAGGTCGACGGCGTGCTCAAGCCCGAGTACAACACCGGCGACGGCGCCTTTGAGCTCGCTGCACCCATCTACGCACGCGTGAAGGGTCAGCCCGAACTGGTCAAGAAGCAGTACCTGGACATGAACATGTGGCTCCCGGGCGACATTCTGCTCAAGGCCGACAAGATGTGCATGGCGCACTCGCTGGAGCTGCGCGTGCCCTTCCTGGACCGCAAAGTCATGGAGTTCGCCGAGCACATTCCCGATCGCTACCGCATCAACGAGAACGGCAACAAGCAGGTACTCCGCCACGCTGCCAACAAGTCGCTGCCCGATGAGTGGGCCACCCGTCCCAAGGTGGGCTTCCCGGTGCCGATTGTCTACTGGCTGCGCGAGCAAAAGTGGTACGACTATGTCAAGGAGTACTTCACCGCGCCGTGGGCAAGCGAGTTCTTCAATACCGACGAACTCATGCACCTGCTCGATCTGCACTTTGCGGGCAAGGGCGATTTCCAGCGCAAGATCTATACGCCGCTCGTGTTCTTGGTGTGGTACAAGCGCTTCTTTATCGACGAGGGCCAGCCTTCTGTTCAGGCTGCCTAGTCTCGGCCTACGAATGCCTGCGCGTAACGGCTCCTCCGGGAGCCGTTTTTGCGCGAGCACGTTTCAGTTACTATGAAAACCGTCCCTGCCAAATGGCTGAGAAAGGTGAAAGATGCACCATTCGGATTCCGCGACCGTGACCACGGTCGATACGCTTGCCAAGCTGCTCGATGTGTGCGGCGAGCTGCGCGCATCAGAGCGGGTTGACGAGCGTGCCGTGACCGGTTGCTCGTTTGATTCGCGCGCGGTCTCGGCAGGTGACGTGTTCTTCTGCAAAGGTGCTGCCTTTAAGCCCGCGTTTTTGAGCATGGCGCTCGATGCGGGCGCCGTCGCATTTGTGTGCGAGGAGTCACTGGTCGAGTCTCTGGAGCCGCTGGCGCAGGAGAGCGGTGCTGCGATGCTGGTTGTTGATAGCGTTCGCACGGCCATGGCCCTGTTGCCGCCGGAGGTCTACGACCGTCCCGACCACGACGTCAAGATCGTGGGTATCACCGGTACCAAGGGAAAGACCACGGCCGCTTTTATGCTCCAGTCGATTATCAAAGCGGCGGGCGAGTCCTGCGGCATGATCGGCTCGGTGAGTACCGACGATGGCATCGAGTGCTACGAGAGCACCAATACTACGCCCGAGGCCCCCGAGGTCTGGCGCCATATCGCCAACTGCCGCACGTCCGGTCGCCAGTCCATGGTCATGGAGGTTTCGAGCCAGGCGCTCAAGTACCAACGCGTCGAGAATCTGCCGTTTGACGTGGCGTGCTTCCTCAACATCGGCCGCGACCACATCTCGCCGATCGAACACCCCACGTTTGAGGATTATTTTGAGAGCAAACTCAGGATCTTTGACCAGGCAAAGACCGCCGTGGTGAATCTGGGCACCGAAGAGGTCGACCGTGTGCTGGAGGCAGCGTCGACGGCCGAGCGCTTGGTGACCGTTGGCGTCGAGCATCCCGAGGCAAGCCTGTGGGCGAGCGACGTACGCATGGTCGGCTTTAGCATCGAGTTCAACTTGCATGGCCTGTGTGCCGACGAGTCCGAGGCGGGGGAGAAGGTCCTGCTGGGTATCGCGGGAGACTTTAACGTGGAGAACGCGCTGGTCGCTATCGCCGCTGCGCGCGAGATCGGCATCGGTATCGATGCCATCAAGAAGGGCCTCTCCAAACTGCGTGTGCCGGGCCGTATGGAGGTCGTGGAGTCGAAGGACGGCCGCGTGATCTGCGTCGTCGACTACGCGCACAACCAGCTTTCGTTCCGTTCGCTTTTCTCGTCGGTCAAGCGCGCGTTTCCCGCCAGCCCGGTCATCGCAGTGTTTGGCGCTGCCGGCGGCAAGGCGCAGGAGCGCCGCGAGCAGCTTCCGCGCGAGGCCGCACCATATTCCGACCTGATGATTTTTGCCAATGAGGACCCGGCTCACGAGGACCCGATGAAGGTCTGTCGCGAGCTTGCCGAACATGTTCCCGACGATACGCCGAACAAGATCATCCTCGATCGCGAAGCCGCTGTGCATGCGGCGTTCAAGGCGGCGCGCGAGGAGTACGTCAACCCCGATGCTCCCACCATTGTCTTGCTGCTGGCAAAGGGTGACGAGGAACTCATGCACGTGGGCGACGAGTTCGTGCCCATCGAGAGCGACCTTTCGCTGGCCAATCGCCTAATCGATGTTACCCAGTTTGACTAATGAACCATGATGGCGGCGGCGCCCTGAGTGCGCTGTCGCCATAAGCGTGTTCCCTCAATCAAAATATGCCGTCCAAGTCCAAACCCTTCTATGTAAACGGAGTAACCATGTCCCACAACACTCTGCCGACCGTTGCCGAGCTTTCGGGCGAGATGCGCGAGCGCTTGGCCAAGGTCAAGTACGTCTTTACCGACCTGGATGCCACGATGCTCGCACCCGGCTCGTGCGTGCTGCGCGACAACGACGGCAACCCCTCGACCAAACTCGTCGAGGCCGTCGTGGCGCTCGCTCGCGCTGGTATTCAGGTGGTTCCCACCTCGGGCCGCAACCGTACCATGATCCACGAGGACGCGCGCGTGCTCGGCCTCAACTCCTACATTGGTGAGATGGGCGGCCTGGTCATGTACGACCTCAAAGCCAACGATTGGGAGTATCTGACTGGCGACATGCCTTACGACCCCACCTGCGGCCTTACTCCGCACCAGGTGATCGAGCAGACCGGCGTGTGCGAGAAGATCCTTGCCCGCTGGCCGCACAAGATCGAGTACCACAACGACATGTCGACCGGCTACAAGTACCGTGAGGTCACCGTCGGCATGCGCGGCGATGTGCCCGACGATGAGGTCCAGGCCATCCTGGACGAGGCCGGCTGCGGTCTGGTCTGGGCTTGCAACGGCCATCTGACTCACCTGTCCAAGCCGACGACGCTCGAGCTTAATCGCGTCGAGGACGGTCGCGCCTTCAACATCAATCCGGCGGGTCTTAACAAAGGCGTTGCCATTGCGCGCTTCTGCGAGCACCTGGGGATCGAGCGCGAGGAGACGCTTGCGCTCGGCGACTCCGAGTCCGACTTCTACATGGCCGATCACGTGGGCACGTTCTGCCTGGTCGAGAATGGCCTGACGAGCGCCGGCGCGCCCGAGTTCCTGGCTGCCTGCGAGAACGCTTTCGTTACGCGCGGCAAAATTGTCGACGGTTGGGCGGCGACGGCAGAGCTGCTGGTCGCGGCGCGTTCGTAGCGCGGCGTCGCCGCACTTGGACATGTCTTTTCGAGAGAGACTGGTGAGGTAATGTCCGATATCGAGAATCCGGCAGGCGACACGCGCCCGATTGGCGTGTTCGATTCTGGTTTGGGCGGTCTGACGGTTGCGCGCGCGATTGCGACGGCGCTGCCGCACGAGTCCGTCTACTACTTTGGCGACACCAAGCGCTGCCCCTACGGCACGCGCACCGAGGATGAAGTGCGCTCGTTTGCGCTGCAGGCGGGTCGTTGGCTTTCGAAGCACGACGTCAAGATTATGGTCATCGCCTGCAACACGGCGACCGCTGCGGCCTTGCGTCTGGCCCAGCAGGTGCTCGACGTTCCCGTGATCGGTGTGATCGCGCCGGGTGCCCGTGCAGCAATCAACAGCACGCGTACGCGTCGCGTGGGCGTGCTCGCTACCAACCTCACTATTCGCTCGGGCGCCTACACGCGCGCCATTCAGGATCTAGATGCCGGCGTCGATGTATACGGCTGTCCTGCCTCGAGCTTTGTCGAGGTTGTCGAACACGAGCTCGCCTCGGGTGCACATCTGCAGGAACAGTGGCTTGAGAACGAGGACATCTTCGATACGCCTGCCGTGCGTGCGCTGGTGGGTGCCACGGTTGAGCCGCTGCGCGACCACGGTATCGATACCGTGGTGCTCGGCTGTACGCATTTCCCGCTGTTGGTGGGACCTATCCGGCATGCGCTGGGGCCTGGGGTGCGCGTCGTGAGTTCCGCCGAGGAGACCACACGCGAGCTGACCGATATCCTCACGCGCCGCGAGCAGCTGGCGGGCGACGCCGCCGAGCCGCAGCATCGTTTTGCCACGACGGCCGATAACATTGCCGAGTTTGCGGTGGCGGGCAGCTTTATCTTTGGTCAGCCGCTCAAGAGCATCGAACATATCGATATCGATGAGCTGAAATAGATGTAAGGCAGCCGCCAAAGCCTTCGCCACATATTTTGCCGAAAGGATATTTCTATGGAGTACATGCAGGTCAACCGCGCCAACGGCCGCGCCGCCAACGAGTTGCGCCCCGTTAAGCTCACCCGTGGCGTCATGAAGCACGCCCACGGCTCGTGTTTGGCCGAGTTCGGTGACACGCGCGTGCTGTGCGCCGCCACTATCGAGGAGGGCGTGCCGGGCTGGCGAAAGGGAGCTAAGGCCGGCTGGGTGACCGCGGAATACGCCATGCTGCCGGCGTCGACCGGCAAGCGCTGCAAGCGCGAGCACGCCAACCGCAAGGGCCGCTCCATGGAGATCGAGCGCCTCATTGGCCGCAGCCTGCGTACCGTCGTCAACATGAAGGCGCTCGGCGAGTACACCGTCACCGTCGACTGCGATGTGATTCAGGCCGATGGCGGCACGCGTACAGCGAGCATCACCGGCGCCTGGGTGGCGTTGCACGACGCCCTCGCCATGTGGGTCGAGGCGGGCAAGATCGAGCGCATCCCGCTTACCGGCCAGGTGGCTGCCATCTCCATGGGCGTTGTCGACGGCAATACGCTGCTTGACCTCGATTATTCCGAGGACAGCCATGCCGAGGTCGATATGAACCTCGTCGCCACCGACACCGGTGAGATGATCGAGCTCCAGGGCACCGGCGAGCAGGCGCCCTTCGACCGCAAACGCCTCAACGCCCTGCTTGACCTGGGTGACAAGGGTATCGCCGAGCTCATCGAGCTTCAGCGCCAAGCCATCGCCTAACCTGCCAAAAAGGGACAGGCTTAATTTGGTAGGTTTTATCTGCGGAGACGTCTAGACACAAGACTGTCGTTGATTGAGAGGGGAGAGGCGGAGGCCCTCGTCGCCCTCGGCGCGGCATTGCTATAGAGACAAGGAGACCACTCATGGCACTTGAGAAGATCGACATCGACACCCTCGACCCGGCGGCGACCATCGTCGTGGCAACGGGCAACGCCCATAAGCTCACCGAGATCGAGGCCATTTTGGGTAAGGTCATGCCCGAGGTGCGCTTTGTGGCGCTCGGCCAGCTGGGCGATTTTGAGGATCCCGAGGAAAACGGCACGACGTTTTTGGAGAACGCCATCATCAAGGCGCAGGCTGCCGTCGAGGAGACGGGGCTCATGGCCATTGCCGACGATTCGGGCTTGGTCGTTGATGCCCTGGACGGCGAGCCGGGCGTGTATAGCGCGCGCTATGCGGGCGTGCATGGCGACGATGCCGCCAACAACGCCAAGCTGCTCGTTAACCTGGAAGGCGTCGCGGACGTGGATCGCACCGCGCGCTTTATGAGCGTCGTTGCGCTCATCGACACGGATGGTCTGGTTACCTATGGCGAGGGCGCCTGCGAGGGCACTATCGCACACGAGGGTCGCGGCGATCACGGCTTTGGCTACGACCCGCTGTTCCTGCCGGTCGACACGCCGGGCAAGACCATGGCCGAGCTGACGGCTGACGAGAAGAACGCCATCAGCCATCGTTTCCACGCGCTCGAGCATCTGTCCGCCAAGCTGACGGGCGAGGAGTAGACCGTGCGTGCGGTGGTGCAGCGCGTGCTCAACGCCGGCGTGACGGTCGACGGCGAGTGCGTGGGCCGCATTGGACGCGGCTACCTGGTGCTGCTGGGTGTGGGCCATGGCGATACGCGTGCCGAGGCCGACAAACTGTGGGGCAAGCTCCGGGGCTTGCGCATAAACGAGGACAAGAACGGTAAGACCAACTTGGCACTGGCCGATGTCGACGGCGAGGTGCTCGTGGTGTCGCAGTTCACGCTGTTCGCCGACTGCCGCCACGGTCGCCGTCCGTCGTTTACGGATGCCGGCGCACCCGATGTTGCCAACGAGCTCTACGAGTACTTCCTGACGCTCGTTCGTCAAGATGTCGAACACGTGGCGCACGGCATTTTTGGCGCCGATATGAAAGTCGACTTGATCAACGACGGCCCATTCACCATCGTCTTGGACACCGATAGTCTGTAAGTAGTCAATTTGGGACCGGGCTTTTTAAGCTACTTGCGTATGGCGGCAGCAGGGTGCTATAGTATTAGAGTTTTGTCTATCTTAGGGGTATTATCCCCTTTTTGAATTGCACCTTCTGGAGGCCCTGTTCATGGAAGAGATGGAAGTCAATCACGTCGACGACATCCACGAGAAGCTGACCGATATGGTGGGCGATCGCGTCAAGGTTAAGGCCAACATGGGCCGTACCCGCGTCGTCGAGCGCATGGGCACCATCAAGAGCGTCCACCCCGCCGTCTTCATTGTCGAGGTTGACGAGCGTCGTGGCCGCAAGTCGCGTCAGTCCTACCAGTATATCGATGTCCTCACCGGTCAGGTCGAGCTGTTCGACCCCGAGAGCGGCGAGCATATCTTTACCCCGCTCGGCAATCAGCTCGAGGAGCACTAACGGTGACCGATCGGTCCCTGACTCTTTCCGCGCCGGCAAAGATTAACCTCTACCTGGGGGTTCATACCGAGCGCGATGACCGCGGCTACCACAGGGTCGATTCCCTGATGGCAGCCGTCGGTCTTTCCGATACCGTGACGGTCACGCCGGCGCAGGCGCTGACTGTCCAGACGGTTCCGGCATCAGATTTTCCCATGCAAAAGAATACGGCGTATCGGGCTGCGGTTGCTATGGCCGAGCATTATGGTCGCGAGGCAAACATCTGCGTGACGATTGAGAAGCGCATTCCATTGTGCGCCGGCTTGGGCGGCCCCTCGACGGATGCGGCCGCGGTCATTGTCGCCTTGGCGGAGCTCTGGGGCATTGATCGCACCGACCCAGCGCTCGACGACATTGCGCGGGGCATTGGTGCTGACGTCCCGTTCTTTTTGCACGCGAGTCCTGCGTTCTGCGTAGGTGGGGGAGACGTGCTAGCAACTGAGTACCCCGCGCTGCCCGCAACGCCCGTCGTGTTGGTCAAGCCGCGCGAGGCAAGTGTTTCGACAATTGAAGCCTATCGACGTTTTGACGAGGCCCCGGTGCCTGTGGACAAGCCCGGCGCGATAGCTTCTGCCTTGCGTGCTGGTGATGCCGAGACGGCATATGCACTCATCCATAACAACTTGGGTGTCATTTCCGCACAGATGGAGCCGCAGATTCAAACGGTCCTCGACTGGCTGCATAAACAGGATGGCACCGTTGCTGTAGATGTGTGCGGATCGGGTGCCTGCTCGTTTGCCATTTGCGACACCGCCGTCACGGCCGAAAGGCTTGCCGACGCTGCCCAGCAAAACGGCTGGTGGTCCTGCGCGACGCAGTTCATTCCCAACACGGTTCGTGTCGAAGTGCCAAAGAAGTAAAAATTTCTCTAGCATGCGGCGGAAATCTTTGTTACTATAGTCGAGCTAACGGGTTGTGGCTCAGTTTGGTAGAGCACTGCGTTCGGGACGCAGGGGTCGCTGGTTCAAATCCAGTCAACCCGACCAGAGCATGAGGAGGGACCGCTTCTTGCGGTCCCTTTTTTTAGCTATTGTTGTGATACCGCGATACCCGCGGTATACTCATTCGAGCTTGTCTCGCTGTATTGTGGAGGTCTACATGTTTGGACTGAGGGCTCCTGAGCTCATCATTATTCTCGTCGTTGTCCTGATTATCTTCGGGCCCAAGAACCTGCCGAAGCTCGGCAAGTCCCTCGGCTCTACCGTCAAGAATATCCGCGAGGGTATGGAGGGCGACGATAAGGCCGAGACCAAGCAGGCCGAGGAGGTCGTGGTCGAGCAGTCCGAGGAGGACAAGGAGATCGCTGAGCTCGAGGCCAAGCTCGCTGCTGCCAAGAAGAAGCAGGCAGAGGACAGCGACGCGGACGCAGAGTAGTCCCATCCCTTTGGGGTGAGCACCTGACCGGCTTGCCCGCAGGCTAGCCGGTCTTTTTCGTTTTGTTGACAGTTGATTGTTTGATCAGAGTTGGGGAGATATCCGTATGGACGCAAGCCAGATCGTACTGACCGCTGAGGGCCGCCAGAAGCTCGTCGAGGAGCTCGCTTGGCGTGAGGGCGATTACGCCAAGGAGATCGTCGAGGACATCAAGGAAGCCCGCGCGTTCGGCGACCTTTCGGAGAACTCCGAGTACGACGCCGCTAAGGACAAACAGGCCCAGAACGCCGCTCGTATTGCCGAGATCCAGGCCATCCTCGCCAACGCTCAGGTTGCTGCCACCACGGGCGACCTGACCGTCTCCATCGGTTCCACCGTTTCGCTGATTGATCCCAACGGCGAGGTCATGGAAGTCACGCTCGTCGGTACCACCGAGACCAACTCGCTCGAGCACAAGATCTCCAACGAGTCTCCGGTCGGCCACGCCATCATCGGTCACGGCGAGGGCGACTCCGTCGAGGTCGTTACGCCTTCCGGCAAGACTCGCGTCTACACCATCGCCAAGATCGCACGCTAGACCACGGTCCCGCGTAAAGGTATGTTTTCGCTCCCTGGGACCGAATCCTGGGGAGCGTTTTAGTTTGAGGAGCTAACTTATGGCAGAGAACCAGAACGCCGCCGATCAGGCATCGACGCTCAACGACGAGCGCGCCACCCGCCTGGCCAAGCGCGCCGCCCTGTTCGAGGCGGGCCAGAACCCCTATCCCGAGCACTCTGAGCTTGAGGACTACGTCGCCGATATCGAGACTAAGTACGCCGATCTTGCCGATGGTGAGGACACCGAGGATGTCGTGAAGATCGCCGGCCGTGTGGTCGCCAAGCGCGGTCAGGGCAAGATCATGTTCATCGTCGTGCGCGATGCGACTGCCGAGATTCAACTGTTCTGCCGCATCAACGACATGGACGAGGCTGCCTGGAATACGCTCAAAGCCCTCGACTTGGGCGACATCATGGGCGTGACCGGCGTGGTTGTGCGCACCCAGCGCGGCCAGCTTTCCGTTGCCCCTAAGAGCGCGACCCTGCTTTCCAAGGCCGTTCGTCCGCTGCCCGAGAAGTTCCACGGTCTTTCCGACAAGGAGACCCGCTATCGCCAGCGCTATGTCGACCTGATCGCCAACGACGACGTTCGCGAGACCTTCCGTAAGCGTTCGCAGATTCTCTCCACCTTCCGTCGCTTTATGGAGTCCGACGGCTACATGGAGGTCGAGACCCCCATCCTGCAGACCATCCAGGGTGGTGCCACGGCCAAGCCGTTCATTACCCACTTCAACGCGCTCGATCAGGAGTGCTACCTGCGTATTGCCACCGAGCTGCATCTCAAGCGCTGCATCGTCGGTGGTTTTGAGCGCGTGTTCGAGATCGGCCGCATCTTCCGTAACGAGGGCATGGACCTTACCCACAATCCCGAGTTCACCACGATGGAGGCCTACCGTGCCTTCTCCGACCTCGAGGGCATGAAGGCGCTCGCCCAGGGTGTCATTAAGGCGGCTAACAAAGCCATCGGCAACCCCGAGGTCATCGAGTACCAGGGCCAGACCATCGACCTTTCTGGTGAGTGGGCCAGCCGTCCCATGACCGACATCGTCTCCGACGTGCTCGGCAAGCAGGTCACCATCGACACGCCGGTCGAGGAGCTTGCTGCCGCCGCGCGCGAGAAGGGCCTGGAGATCAAGCCCGAGTGGACTGCTGGCAAGATCATCGCCGAGATTTACGATGAGCTGGGCGAGGACACCATCGTCAACCCCACGTTCGTGTGCGATTACCCCATCGAGGTCAGCCCGCTTGCCAAGCGCTTTGAGGACGACCCGCGCCTGACGCACCGCTTTGAGCTGGTTATTGCCGGCCACGAGTACGCCAACGCATTCTCCGAGCTCAACGACCCGGTCGACCAGGCTGAGCGCTTTGCTGCCCAGATGGCCGAGAAGGCCGGCGGCGACGATGAGGCCATGGAGTATGACGAGGACTACGTGCGCGCCCTCGAGTACGGTATGCCTCCCGCGGGCGGCATTGGCATTGGTATCGACCGCGTGGTCATGCTGCTCACCAACCAGGCTTCCATCCGCGATGTCCTGCTGTTCCCGCACATGAAGCCCGAGAAGGGTTTCCAGTCCGGTGCCGCTGCCGCCAAGGCTGCCGAGGCCGGCAACGCCGCGAGCCCGTTCGTTAAGTCGCTTAAGCCCACGCTCGATTACTCCAAGATCGCCGTTGAGCCGCTGTTTGAGGAGTTCGTCGACTTTGATACCTTCTCCAAGAGCGATTTCCGCGCTGTGAAGGTCAAGGCATGCGAGGCCGTCAAGAAGTCCAAGAAGCTGCTGAACTTTACGCTCGACGACGGTACCGGTACCGAACGCACCATCCTCTCCGGCATTCACGGTTATTATGAGCCCGAGGACCTGGTCGGCAAGACTCTGCTCGCCATCACCAACCTGCCTCCGCGCAAGATGATGGGCATTCCCAGCTGCGGCATGCTCATCAGCGCTATCCACGAGGAGGATGGTGAGGAGCGTCTCAACCTGATCCAGCTCGATGCCTCCATCCCCGCCGGCGCAAAGATGTACTAATTAGTTACGCGGTTCTACGAACCGCGTAACCAGTTGACGCTGCAAACCCGCCAGAGCGGCAATCTGCCTTTCAACTTCGGCGGCATGACCAGAAGGTCAATGCCGCCTCGTTTCAAGGCACCTTGCTCGCTCTGGCGGGCTTTCGCTCATATGACCCAATCCGCTGTCAAGAGCCACAATGGCCCCGCCGACCGCTT
>CABUPH010000024.1 GCA_902493375.1 uncultured Collinsella sp. | reverse complement strand
TCTCGGAAGGCACGTGCAGACCTTTCGTCATGGCCTCCTACCTTTCTTTCGGGCCTTACTGGCCGAATGTATCAGCGCCCCTCCATATGGGACGCTGCTTGCTGACAGCTCTAGTTATATCCAAAAATCACCCGCAATTCCACCTCGCCCCCGAACGGTCAACAAAGTGCGATGAACGGTATATCGCATGTGATTCCCCCATGATGTACTTCGGCGTTCTAAAGTAACTTTTCTAAGGTAAACGCTCTTTTTTCTCAAAAATCATTCGCAATTACAACTCCAATCTTTCGATTAAGAATTGCATATCTAAAACGGTTTTATGTATATAAATGACGCTTGTTCGTGTTTCTGTCTGTATTCGATGATATTCAGCTACCTATCATTCTTATTCACACATACTCACCAGTTGAGTGAGGATATAGACCGTTTTTCACAACGCGACGGGCGTCAGCTCTATGGCTTGTCAGCGTAAGAAGTAGGTAAAAATACCGTTCACGCGATACGTCCGTGCCATAGGTCGACTAAATTGAGACAATAGTGAATAGTGTTAGGCAACCGTCCCCTGCGGGGACTGAACGGACAGATGCACATGCCGAGCAAAATCGAAAAAAAGCAAGCCGCCGCAAAGCTGCGCAAACCGCCGCGCGACTTCTCGTACACGCAGAACCGAGAGCTCAGCTGGCTGCGCTTTGACAACCGTGTGCTTGACGAAGCCTTCGACGAGACCGTTCCGCTGTTCGAGCGTCTAAAGTTCGTGTCGATTTTCGAGTCTAACCTCGACGAGTTTCTCATGGTGCGCGTGGGCGGCCTGTCCGATCTGGCAGAGCTCAAAAAACAGCCTGTCGACAACAAGAGCAATATGACCGCTTCCGAACAGGTCGATGCTGTCATGGCCGAAATGCCCGGGCTCCTTACCCGATGGGAGTCCATCTTTAAGAGCATCGAGGGCAAGCTCGACACCCTGGGCGTTCACCGCGCCCGCATCGATTCGCTTACGCCCGAGGAGCGCACCTTTGTAACCCGCTACTTCCAGGCCTACGTGTCGCCGGTCATCTCGCCGTTGGTCATTGACCCGCGCCATCCCTTCCCCAACCTGCGCAACGGTGCACTCTATCTGGCTTGTGGCCTGGACGGCGTCACCGACGAGGAGAGCCTGCTGGGCCTTATCGAGATCCCCGCCTCGATGAACCGCGTGGTCGAGATCCCCTCGCCCACCGGCACCTACTCCTACATTCTGCTCGAGGACGTCATCCTCGCCTGCCTGGACAGCTGCTTTGGCTCCTATAAGCCGCTCGACCGCGCGCTCATCCGCGTCACCCGCAACGCCGACATCGATCCGGACGGCGAGGGCGTCGAGGAGGAAGAGGACTACCGCCAGCACATGAAGCGCATCCTCAAGAAGCGCCTGCGTCTGCAGCCGGTAGTGCTCGCGGTCTCGGGGTCGCTCGAGAAGGCGACGCTCAAGACCATCCGCAAGGCGCTCGAGCTTTCTCGCCGCTCGGTCTTTACCTGCGATATCCCGCTCGACCTGGGCTACGTCTTTGGCATTGAGGGCAAGATTCCCGAGCATCTACGCAACGAGCTGCTCTTTACGCCGTTTAAGCCGCAGCCCAACCCCACCATCGATATGACCCGCTCCATCCGCGAGCAGGTACTTCAACACGACAAGCTGCTCTTTTATCCTTATGAGGCCATGAACCCCTTCCTGGATCTGGTGCACGAGGCCGCCTACGACCCCGAGTGCATCTCGCTGCGCATCACGCTCTACCGCGTGGCCAAGCAGAGCCGCCTATGCGAGTCGCTGATCGATGCCGCCGAGAACGGCAAAGAGGTCACGGTGCTCATGGAGCTCCGCGCGCGCTTTGACGAGCAGAACAACATCGAGTGGGCCGAGCGCCTGGAAGAGGCCGGCTGCACCGTCATCTACGGCTCCGAGGGCTTTAAGTGCCACTCCAAGATCTGCCAGCTCACCTATCGCGAAGGCATGGCGCTAACGCGTCTGACGCTGCTGGGCACCGGCAACTTTAACGAGAAGACGGCCAAACTCTACAGCGACTTTATGCTCATGACCGCCCACCCCGGCATCGGCGAGGACGCCAACCTGTTCTTCCGCAATCTGTCGCTGGGCAACCTGCGCGGCGACTACCGCTTCCTGGGTGTGGCGCCCGTCGGACTGAAACCGCTCATCATGCGCGGGCTTGACCGCGAGATCCAGCGCGCCCTTGCCGGCGAGCCCGCCCGCGTGTTCTTTAAGCTCAACTCGCTGACCGACCGCGAGGTTATCGACAAGATCGCCGAGGCATCGTGTGCCGGCGTGCGCGTAGACATGATCATCCGCGGCATCTCGTGCCTCAAGCCCGGTGTTCCGGGCAAGACCGAGAACGTGCATGTCCGCTCCATCGTCGGACGCTTTTTGGAGCACGCGCGCGTTTACGCCTTTGGCGTGGACTCGGACATGATCTACCTGAGCTCGGCCGACATGATGACGCGCAACACCGAGCACCGCGTGGAGATCGCCTTCCCCGTGCTCGACCCCACCTGCCGCGCCCTGGTGCACGAGTACATGGGCATGCAGCTGCGCGACAACGTGAAGGCCCGCAGCCTCACGAGCCACGGCACCTGGGTCCCCGTGGAGCGTGCAGAAGGTGAGAAACCCTTCAACTCGCAGGAAGCTCTACTGGAGCGTGCCTATCGCAACGCCGAGGCCGCGCCCGAGCCCGTCATTGAGGCGAAACCCGCCCCCGAGCCCGAGCCGCAGCCGGTAGCACCCAAGGTCCAAAAGGTCCAGGCGACCGTCATTGAGCCCGAGCCCGCACCTGCACCTCAGCCCGAGCCGCAGGTCACCAAGCCCGCACCCAAGACGAGCGCCCGTCACGATAAGCCCGCTGGCAAGACCAAAGCCATTGAGCGCCATCGCCCCGGTCGTGTGCGCATGGGCTTGGGCCTGATCGGCCTGGGTCTTAAGACGCTCATTACCGGCAAGACGAAATAGTCGTTTGTAGAAGCTGTTTGTAGAAGCGCCCCGCATTTGAGGAAAGCCTCGGATGCGGGGCGCTTTTCCCTGCTACCATGGTGCGAACAACAACACGAATGACAGGCAGGAATATGAAGCTCACTATAGAATCGATGACCTACGGCGCCGACGGGCTGGCGCACGCCGACAACGGCAAGGCCGTCTTTGTGCAGGGCGCCGTGGCAGGCGACACCGTCGAGGCCGAGGTCGTACAGGACGGCAAGTCGTTCATGCGCGCCCGCACGACCGAGATTCTGGAGCCGAGCCCCGATCGCATTCAGCCCCCCTGCCCCTTCGTTGGCATCTGCGGCGGTTGTTCGTGGGGCAATCTCTCACGCACGGCGCAGCTCGCCGCCAAGGAGCAAAACCTGCGCTCCACGCTCGAGCGCATCGGCAAGTTCGCTCCTGAGCAGGTCGATAAGTTGGTACAGCCCATCTGCCACACCAAGGACGACTGGGGCTACCGCAATAAAATCGAGCTCGAACCGACCGTCGTCAACGGTCGCGTGCGCCTTGGCATGCACGGCGTCGACCCCAGCAAGATCGTGACCGTCGATTCGTGCCCGCTGTTCGATAAGCGCTTCCCGAAGGCGCTCAAATCGGTCGTCGGCGCGCTCAACTATCTGAGCGGCAGCCACAACCTGGGTCTGGAGCGCGTGGGCATTCGTGCCTCGCGTCGCACCAAGGCACTCGAGATCGCGCTTTGGACGCCCACAGGCTCTTTTCCGCGCTCGCAGGTCTCCCGCGTGCTGGCGGACGCCGCTCATCCCACGAGCATCGTGCGCGTGATGAGCAAGGGCGAAAAGAAGGCCCGCCGTGTCTCCAAGGTCGAAATGCTCGCCGGAGAGGGCTCATGGACCGAGAATATCGCCGAGGGTCAGATGCGCTTGTCTGCCCCGTCTTTTTTCCAGGTCAACACCAAGGGTGCCGAGATTTTAATCGATCTTGTCATGAAAGCGCTCGACCCGCAGGAAGACGAGCTTGCCGTGGACCTGTACTGCGGTGCCGGCACCTTTACCCTGCCGCTCGCCCGCCGCTGCGACTTTGTCGCCGCCGTCGAGGCCTACGGCCCCGCCGTGCGCGATCTACGCCGTAACCTGGAGATCAACAAGCTTGATAACGTCGACGTCATTGGCGGAGACGCGGTGCGTGAGTTCCCCGACCAGGACGCCGATGTCCTAGTAGTCGACCCGCCGCGTGCAGGCCTCGCCCCCGAAGCGATCGACCTTATCGCCAGCACGAGTGCTCGCGATGTCGCCTACGTGAGCTGCGACCCGGCCACCCTGGCGCGCGATCTCAAACGCTTTGTCGAAGAAGGCACCTTCTCCCCCGTAAAGATCACGCCAGTCGACCTGTTCCCGCAAACCTTCCACTGCGAGACCGTCGTCCACCTTAGGCGCAACTAGACTATTTGCCCAAGACCACGCCCGATGATTTTTCTGGGACGGGGATTAAATAATCAATTTGTACCGAATGATTATTTAATCCCCGTCCCGAAATTGAACCGCCCCCTCATTTCTTGAACATTAGAAATGGGGGCTTCTTTATGGACGGGAGAGTCAGGCACGACGCCACGCTGAGGACTCTTGCAGCAGAGCTTTGCGACAGGGGGTACGGGCGCGCCGAAGGCCGGCGGGAGGCCGAAGGGTGCCCGGACCCGGCCGGGGCCGGCGGCGTGCGAGGGCAAGCTCATGCGACGGAGCTGCTGCCCGGGCGCCTGAAGGACGAATTCTACAGGAACCGGACGTGGCGGAGCTTCGAGGGGTTCAAGCGGGACCTCGACGCCTACACCGTTCACTGGAACAAGAGGAGGCAGGTTAAGCAAAAGGGACTGACCCCGGAGGAGTTCCGGAATCAGTCCCCCATGTGCGGCATAGGCCGCTAATTGACCCGTCTAAGTTTCGGGGCGCAGTTCATTTCAGCGCCGCCCGAGAAAGCTAAACGCCTTCTGGCAGGCTGTCTCTGACACGGGGCGGCCGCCTCGACCGCCCTCGGCCTTCATCCACCTCAACTGCTCCTCAATTACATAGAGCTAGTCGAGGAGGGCGCAAGCTAGCGGGCGCCTTCCTCGTCGTCGTTGGGTCGGTAGGTGATGAACTCGATAACAAAGGCCAGGACGGCAGAGACGAGTGCGGCGATGATCGCGTAGATCATGTGGGAGATCCCGGCGCCACCAGGGGTCGCGTCGATGAAGTTGAGCAGGTTGAAGACGCCGAGGCCGCCCGAGATGTACATGAGGGCGCCCGTCATTCCCACGATGGCGCCGCCCACGGCGGAGCTCAGGCATGCCACGACGAACGCGCGCTTGTTGGGCAGGGCGATGCCGTAGATGCCCGGCTCGGTGACGCCGAAGAAGAAGGCGGAGATCATCGCGGGAAGGGCGATGCCGCGGAAGCGCTCGTCCTTGTTTTTGAGGTACATGGCAAAGATGACCGCTCCGAGCGCGAACGCGTGGCCGATGGTGGCGGCGAGCACGCTGTCGTGGCCGAGGGTGTTCAGGTTCATGATGGAGATGGGGATGAGGCTCCAGTGGAAGCCAAAGATGACGAGACACATCCACAGTCCGCCGACCAGGGCGCTGCCCAGGACGGAACCAACCACGGGAAGCTGGAAGATGAACGAGAACGCCGCGCTCAGCAGGTTGGTGATGAGGGTGGCCACCGGGCCGATGACGAGGTAGCCCAAGACGATGGAGACCGTCATCGTGGCGAGCGGGACGAGGAACATCTTGAGTGCAGTCGGCATCCAGCTCTTGAGCCAGCGCTCAAGGATAGAGCCGAACCACACCATGAGAAGGACGGGGATCACCGAGCTCACGTAGCCGGACACGGGCATGATGATGGGGAGCCCGAGGGCGGTGGCGTACCACGAGAACGTGCCGGCCACGCCGAGGTCGATGCTGCCGAGCGCCTCACCCGAGGTCAGGGCGACCATCGTCGGGTAGAGGAGCGCCACGCCGATTGCCACGCCGGTGAACTCGTTCATGCGGAACTTGCGCGCGGCACTGAACGCCAGGGCGACGGGGAGGAAGTAGAAGAAGCCGTCAGCCACGGTGTAGAGCAGCGTGTAGAGGCCGTCGTTTGCAAAGGCCGGGACGAAGTAGGTGATGAGGGCAAGCAGTCCCTTCATGATGCCTGCGGCGGCAAGCGGTCCCAGGATGGGCTGGAAGATGCCAGAGATGAGGTCGATGACGACGGAGGCAACGGTCTTATCGCCCTGGGGCTCGTCGTCGGCGCTTGCGCCGCCCGAGAAGTTGCCGGCCTCCAGGACCGCGTCGTAGACGTCCTCGACGATGTTACCCACGACCACCTGGTACTGGCCGTTGGCCTGGATGACCTGGATAACGCCCTTGAGGGCCTCGATCTTGGCAGTGTTGGCGCGGGACTCGTCCTTGAGCTTGAAGCGCACGCGCGTGATGCAGTGCGCGACGCTGGCGACGTTCTCGGCGCCGCCTACGTTCTCGAGTATGGATCTGGCCAGATCGTCGTATTTTTCAGCCATTATTTTCTCCTTAGCGATATTGCCCGGGCGGCTAGCCCAGGTCGCCTCCGTTGGTGGCGATGGCCTGTTGGTACCAGTAGAAGCTCTTCTTGCGCCTGCGCTCGAGCGTGCCGTTGCCCAGGTTGTCGCGGTCCACGTAGATGAAGCCGTAGCGCTTCTCCATCTCGCCGGAGCCCGCGCTCACGAGGTCGATCGGCCCCCAGGTGGTGTAGCCGAGCATCTCGACGCCGTCCTGCTCGATGGCGTCGCGCATGGCCTCGATGTGCTCGCGCAGGTAGGCGATGCGGTAGTCGTCCTCGATCGTGCCGTCGGGAAGCACCTCGTCATAGGCGCCGAGGCCGTTCTCCACCACAAAGAGCGGCTTCTGGTAGCGGTCCCAGAGGTCGTTGATCGTGATGCGGAACCCCAGCGGGTCGATGACCCAGCCCCAGTCGCTCGTGCGCACGTAGGGGTTCTCCACGCCGGCGAAGGCGTTGCCCTCGGCGACGCCGCCCACGGAATCGGGGTCGCCCGCGGTGCAGCGCGAGGAGTAGTAGCTAAACGAGATGAAGTCGACGGTGTTCTCCGCAAGGATGCGCTCGTCCTCGGCGGTCATGCCCACGTCGATGCCCTCGCGCTCGAGCATCTTGAGCGCGTAGCCGGGGTAGCGCCCGCGTGCCTGCACGTCCACGAAGAAGAGGTCCTCCTGGTTTTTGACCTGCGCCGCGCGGACGTCCTCGGGGCGGCAGGAGTAGGGGTAGTAGCTTCCCGCGGCGAGCATGCAGCCCACCTTGTTCTCCGGATCGACCTCGTGGGCGATCTTGGTGGCCCAGGCGCTCGCCACGAGCTCGTTGTGCGCGGCGCGGTACTCGGCCTCGCGGGCATTCTCCCCGGGCTCGAGGACGATACCGGCACCCATGAAGGGACGGTGCAAGATCATGTTCATCTCGTTGAACGTGATCCACCAGCGCACGAGGCCGCGGTAGCGGTTGAAGAGCACCGTCACAAGCCGCTTGTAGAGCTCGATAAGGGTGCGGTTTCGCCAGGCGCCGTACTTCTTGACGAGGTGGATGGGGCAGTCGAAGTGCGTGATGGTCACGAGGGGCTCGATCCCGTGCTCGCGGCAGCAGCGGAACACGTCCTCGTAGAAGGCGAGCCCGGCCTCGTTGGGCTCCTCCTCGTCGCCATTGGGGAAGATGCGGCTCCAGGCGATAGAGAGGCGAAAGACCTTAAAGCCCATCTCCGCGAAGAGGGCTATGTCCTCGCGGTAGTGGTGGTAGAAGTCGATGCCCGTCTGGGCCGGGTAGTAGTACCCGGGCTCAAAGTCGAGCATGCGCCTCAGGCCGCGGCTTACGTCGTTGCGCTCCGGCCCGTGTGGGATGACGTCGACGTTGGCAAGGCCGCGGCCGCCCTCGTCATAACCTCCCTCGCATTGGTTGGCGGCGGTGGCTCCTCCCCAAAGGAACCCTTTTGGAAATGGCATGGTGCCTCCTTCTCTCTGGCGCCCCCATCTCTGCGGGGGACGCTTTATAACGTCCTTGCGGCCTCGCGCGCCGGGCCCGTGGCCCTTTCCCTGATGCGCGCGGGCCGCCTGTGAAGGGATGACTAGCTGACGGCTTGTCCTGCGGCGGCGCGACGTGCCTCCCGGCCTCCAAGCAGGGAGGGGACCTGTGCCAGGCACACGCCGGCGAGGATGATGGCGACGCCCAGCCACTCGACGACGCCGAGCGGCTCGCCGAGGACGATCATGGCGATGAGCAGGCCGGCGGGGAGTTCCGCGGCGGCCATGACAGTGGAGAGGCCCGCAGGCAGGTGCGGAGAGCCCATGCCGAAGAGCAGGACCGGGCAGAGCATGCCAAAGAAGCCGGCGATGACGGCAAAGGGCAGGATGCCCTGGGCGAGGACGCCCGAGACGACATAGTCCGGGCACACCGTGAGTGACATGATCACGGAGCCCGCGCACACGATGACGCCGCGCTGCTCGGACGAGCAGGGGGCCTCGACCTTGCCGGAGAGGGTGACAAAGAGGGAGCAGGACACGGCCGCCCCCAGCGCGCAGAGCAGGGCCACGGGGTCGTACCCGGTGATGCCGGTCTTGTAGACGCCGCTGGCGAACACCGTTCCGAAGACGATGACCAGGGCGGAGGCCACTTGGAGGAGCCTCGGCGGCCGGCGCGTCATGACGGTCTGCCACACGAGCCCCAGCCACGTGAACTGGAAGAGGAGCGTGAGCGCCACCGGGGCGGGCAGTACGCTCATGGCGTAGCAGTAGAGGATTGAGGTGAGGCAGGTGAGGGCTCCCAGGCCCATGAGCTTGAGGACGAGCTTCCAGCCCACGCGCTGCCAGCGGTGCCCGAGTGCGTGCCCTGCGAGCGTGGCGAGGGCGAAGAAGAGGCAGCCGAACCACGCCTGGCTCGCCACTACCTGCGCCGAGGTGAAGCCCGCGGCGTAGACGAGCTTGTAGGTCGTGGCCATCGCGCCGTAGCAGGCGCCGCCCGCAAAGACCTGGAGCGCCGCCTTGGCCTGTCCCGCGCCCGCGGCTCCCGCCTCGGCGGTCTGTTGCTTGATTGTGTTTGTTCCTGCCATTAGGCTCCCTTCCGTCTGCTGTCTTGCAGACGCACATCTCGTGCGTCTGTTCCCTGCAGTCGGAAGGTGGGCTCGTGCGGTCTTCTGGCAGTGCATGTGGTACCTGCTGCCAAGACGAAAAAAGCCACGCAACCGACTGCTCGGTTGCGTGGCAAAAAGGTGGCTAGCGCCCAGAAAAGTCCACGCGTTTTTAGACTGGGACAAAGTACTACAACAGGTGAGATTCCGTCAAGAAAAACCGAGAAAAAAGTGAGCCTCTGCCCGCCGTACCTGTGGCGGTCGTTCCCCGAACGGGACGGTGCTGTTGGGGACTGTCTCGATCTGTAACAGTTGCGGCTAGTTTTGGTCGATGGATATTACAGATTGAGATTGTTGAGGATGGGTGAGGGTAGCTAATTCGGACGGGCTATTTTAAACATTGGGAAATCGAGCGTGGCAAGTGGAGGTCTTCGGGGTATAAGACGGCTAATTGTATGCCGCCTATGAAAGGAACCCTCATGCCCAGCGTTGCCGTTCTCGCCGCCGATGGCTTTGAAACTATTGAATGCTTGACCATGGTCGATGTCATGCGTCGCGGCGGCGTGCGTGCCACGCTCGTCTCGATCATGCCCACGCGTGAGGTCGTAAGCTCGCTGCAGATCCCCGTGACCTGCGATGCGCTCTTTGATGAGATCGACTTTGACGAATACGACTGTGTCGTGCTACCCGGCGGCCTACCCGGTGCTACCAACCTGCGCGCCGATCAGCGCGTCTGCGACGTGGTCCGCGAGTTCGCCGCAACCAAGCACGTCGCCGCCATCTGCGCCGCCCCGTTTATCCTGGGCGAGCTCGACCTGCTCGAGGGGCGCCATGCCACGTGCTTCCCTGGCTTTGAGAAAAGCTTCCCCGAAGGCGCCTATACCGGCGAGAAGGTCACGCAAGACGGCAACATCATCACTGCCAGCGGCATGGCCCAGTCGCTCCCCTTTGCGCTTGAGCTGCTGCGCACGCTCGCCGGCGACAAGGCCGTCGAGAAGGTCGCCGAGGGCATTCAGCTATGATTTTGGCTTCGCAATCACCGCGCCGCATCGAGTTGATGCGCGAGGCGGGCTACAACATTCGCGTGATTCCCGCGGATATCGACGAAACGCCGTTTGATGGCGAGGCCCCGCTTACGCTCGTTGAACGCTTAGCACGCGCCAAAGCCGCCGCCGTTGCCGCTGAGCATGCCGAGCCCAATGAGCTGACGGTCGCAGCCGACACCATCGTCACCTTTGACGGCAAGATTCTGGGCAAGCCGGCAACCGAGGACGAGGCGCACACCATGCTCCGTGAGCTTTCGGGCCGCACGCACCAGGTTGCAACCGGCGTCTGCATCGTTAAAGCCGGCGACGCTACAGCCCCGCATGCCGCCGAGAGCCTGTCCTTTGTCGATGTGACCGACGTGACGTTCTACGAGCTCACCGACGAGCAAATCAAGCACTACGTCGCCTCGGGTGAGCCCATGGACAAGGCCGGCGCCTACGGCATTCAGGGCACAGGAGGACGCATGCTCGTGCACGATATTTCGGGCGACTTCTATAACGTGGTGGGCCTACCCATCGCCCGCGTCGCGCGCGCGATTCAAAAACTCTCGTAATTGCATCTGGCGCTGGGTATCCCCCGGCGCCTACAATTTTGGCGTACCGTACGGATCCCGACCGGGCACAAGGCGCGGCGGAAAACCGATAGGAGTTAAACATGGATACACTGCTCGAGGCCATTGATGTCTGCGATGTCGATGGCTTTTGCTATGGCAACTATACGGACGAGGAGGCCGGCACCGGTTGCACCGTAATCGTGGCACCCGAGGGCGCCACCGGCGGCGTTGACGTTCGCGGCGGTGCTCCAGCATCGCGCGAAACCGACCTGCTGCGACCCGAGAACACCGTCGACAAGGTCCACGCCGTCTGCCTTTCGGGTGGATCGGCCTTTGGCCTCGAGGCTGCAAGCGGCGTCGCTCGCGAGCTTGAGAGCCGCGGCATCGGCCTTCCCGTCGGCCCCACGCAGGTGCCCATCGTGTGCTCCAGCTGTATCTTCGACCTCGCCTTTGGTAACCCCACCGTTCGCCCCGACATTGAGGCCGGCATCGCCGCCGTGCGCGAAGCACTCGATAACACCCTCACCACGCTCGAACAGGGCAACGTGGGTGCCGGCACGGGCGCTACCGTGGGTAAGCTCATGGGCCCCGCTACCTGCATGAAGGCCGGCCTTGGCGCTGCCGCCGTGGCGCTCGGCCCCATCAAGGTGGGCGCCGTGGTCTCGGTCAACGCCTGCGGCAACGTTGTCGACCCCTTCACCGGCGAGTGGGTCGCCGGTATGCGCGCCGCAGCCGACAGCAACCAAATCGTCGACATGGAACTCGCAGCCTTTGCTGCCGCCGGATCCATGCAGATGCCGCTCGACCGCACCAACACCACCATCAGCTGCATCGTCACCAACGTGGAGCTCACTAAGGCACAAGCCACCAAGGTCTCCCAGATGGCCGCAGACGCCTACGCACACGCCATCCGCCCCACACACACCACCAACGACGGCGACACCATCTACACCCTCGCCAGCGGCAAACTAGGCGCCCAGGCAAGCGCCGCCGTTCCCTTGGACCTGTTGGGCATGCTCGCAGTAAGGGCCCTGGAAACTGCCATCGTAAACGGGGCCAAAACCGCCAAAACCTCCCACGGCATCCCCGGCGCCGCGAAGTAGCCTAACCTGACCGGTTGCCCGGTGGGGCTTGGTTATGTTTGCTGCTCTACAGTCCTGGCTCGCACGAAGAGCACATTAAGTGCTCTTCGGCTCGTGCGGAACTCGCGACAAACATAACCAAGCCCCACCGGGCAACCTACCAACCAGATTCTTTTCAGCCCAGGCCCCTGTGTACCGCGCGTCTAAGATCTTCAATTTCAGGCAGCCTGACAATCGATTCTTATAGCAAAGGCCCCTTGACCTTTAGTTTGATACAAGTTCCGCACGAGCCGGAAAGCACTTAATGTGCTTTCCGTGCGAGCAGGACTGTTCGCAGTAGCAAACTAAAGGCCAAGGGGCCCAGTCAACCTATCAGCAGCGATTACTCAGCAGCTAGTTGAATTTGAAGATCTTTGAGGCAAGACGGTATAGGCCGAGTGTGGTTTTGTCTCCGGCCCGTCCACGCAGATTGGTGAAGAACCCGACCACGCCGTAGCGGGCACGACGATACATGCGCTCGTCGTAGGCCTTCAAATCATTCCACAGCGTCTTTAGGCGCTCGTCGGCGCAATCTTCCTCGGAAAGCTTGGTGAGCACCGAGCAGATCGCCATCATCATGGTGAAGTAGCCCATCATGTACGAACGCAGACGCGACGACTCGACATCGATGTACAGGTGGTACGACTCCATCATGATACGCGTAACACGGAACTGCTGGTCCAGACGCTTGACCATCGTTGCCTCGTTGACGCTCTGACCTTCGCGACCGATAAAGTAGCGGTAGAGGTCGATGTCGGCGTAGTACATGGTCTTGCAACGCGGCAGCGGCACGTAGGCGTAGATGTTGTCCACATAGAACGTGTGCGGCGGCATGGGAAGGTTGGACTCGCGCAGCACATCCGTGCGATAGCACAGGCTGTGCATGAGTAGGTTCTGGTCCAGGCGGAAATGACCGATCTGATCCCAGGAAAAGATCTTTTTGCGCGGCAGGGCAAATTTGTAGCCAATAGCGGTATGCGTGCCCTCGTAAACCTTCTCGTACACGTAGTTCGAGATAAACAGGTCAACGCGCTGGTCGCGCTCCTCAAAGCCACGCAGAATCGACAGCATGGTCGAAAGGGCAGCGCCGTCAAGCCAGTCGTCCGAGTCGACAACCTTGTAGTAGGTGCCCTGCGCCTCGCGCAGACCCGAAAGGACGGCAATACCGTGACCGCCATTCTCCTGGTGCACCGCGCGGATGATTCCAGGATAACGGGCCTCCCACTCGTCGGCCTTGGCGGCCGTCTCGTCCTTGGAGCCGTCGTCCACCACGATAATCTCGATATCGGTGGCGTAATTGCTCCCCTCCAAGATGGAGGTGATGCAATGGTCCATGTCCTTGGCGGCGTTATACGAGGGAATACCGAATGTTATGACTTTATGCATGGCAGGCGATAATCTCATCCGAAAGATCGAGGGCGGAATTGGTCACGGCGTCCATATCGTAGTAACGATACTCGGCCAGACGACCCACCGGGTGGAAGTTCGTCAGGTTCTGGACGCGCTCAAGATAGCGCTCATAGAGCTCACGGTTCTCGGGCTCAAGAATGGCGTAGTACGGCGTCTCGCCCGAGCCGGGCGTATAGGCCTTGGAGTACTCCTTCATGATGGTGGTCTTGCCGGGCAGGACCTGACCGGTCATGTTCTTGAACTCGGTGATACGCGTGTAGTCCTCGCTCGTGGTGTAGTTGACGGTGCCCACGGGCTGGAACTGGTCCATATCGAGCGTCTCGAACTTCATATCGAGCGTGCGGTACGGCAACGCACCCAAGTCGAGGTTGAACAGCTCATCGAGAGGACCGGTATAGACGATCTCGCCGCCGTAGACCTTGCCATCGATCTTGACGGTGGTCTCGTCGATCTCAAAGAGATCGCGGGCGTCCACGTCGCAGAACACGTCGATCAGGTCGTGGTCGAGCATGTGCTCAAAGAGCGCCGTGTAGCCCTCCTGCGGCATGCCCTGGAAGGGAGCTTGCGGGAAGTAGCGGTCATCATCGCCCACAAAGACGGGAACGCGGCCGGTGATCGAGGGGTCGATCTGATCGGGCGTCTGGCCCCACTGCTTCATGGTGTAATGCAAAAAGACATTCTCGTAGACGTAATCGGCGACCTCGGCAAGATCCGGGTCGTTCTTCTTACGCAGCTCCATAATGGGCACCTTGACATCCTTGCCAAAGGTCTCCACGAGCTTCTGATACAGCTCCTCGCCACGCTCGTCACCAAAGGCGAGCTTGAGACTCGCATGGTTGAAGGGCACGGGCATAAGGGTACCGTTGATGTTGGCGAGCACCTTGTGCTGATAATCCGTCCACTTGGTAAAGCGCGACAGGAAATTGTGCACGCGCTCGTTAAAGGTGTGATAGATATGCGGACCGTACTCGTGGATCAGGATTCCGGCCTCGTCAGTGCAGTCATAGGCATTGCCCGCAATGTGGCTACGGCGCTCCAAAACGGCAACACGATAGCCGATGGTCTCGGCAAGACGGCGGGCGCAAACGGCACCGGCATATCCAGCACCGACGACAATCATGTCGTACGCGCCGGCGTTAAAGCCTTCAGGCAGGCCTGAGGTAATCTGCATCGATACTCCTTGTCAAAAGCCACGGGCTCGTTAGCTGGGCTTTTCTCGAACATTCTTCGAGACATATTTATCAGAGCGATTATAGCGCTAATGCGTCCTATAATGAGCTTGCCACACAAGGAAAGCTCAAGCACCGCGGCGAACATAATTGAAAGGTAAACCCGCTAGCAGCGGGTTTATTCGTGAACAGCCGGGCGCCTGGAGCTTAGCGAAACGCTTGTAAGGAGTAACATGAGCGATTTCCTAAACCGTATGAAGTCTGCCGCCAAGGCCGACCTTAAGACGATCGTCCTGCCCGAGGGCGAGGATCCGCGCACTATCGTCGCGGCCACCAAAATCATCGAGGAGGGCCTGGCAAAGATCGTCATCCTGGGCAACCCCGACGAGATCGACGTTCCCGGCGCTACCGTCATCGACCCGCGCAATGCCGAGAAGCACGAGGAGTACGCGCAGAAGTTTGCCGAGCTCCGCGCCAAGAAGGGCGTTACCATCGAGCAGGCTCGCGCCCAGGTGATGGACGCCACCTACTTTGGCACCATGATGGTTAAGATGGGCGATGCCGACGGCCTGGTCTCCGGCGCCTGCCACTCCACCGCCGACACCCTGCGCCCTGCGCTTCAGATCCTCAAGACCGCCCCGGGCACCAAGCTGGTCTCGGCCTTCTTCGTGATGTGCACCGACACCCCGCAGTTCGGTACCGACGGCACGCTGATCTTCGCCGACTGCGGCCTCAACATCAACCCGTCCTCCGACGAGCTCTCCGAGATCGCCATCGCCTCGGCCCACTCCTGGTCCACCTTCATGGGCAACGTTGAGCCGCACGTGGCCATGCTCTCCTACTCCACCATGGGCTCCGCCGGTGGCGAGGTCGCAAAGAAGGTCCAGGAGGCCGTGAAGTTCTGCAAGGAGAAGGCTCCCGAGCTCGCCATCGACGGCGACCTGCAGCTCGACGCCGCCATCGTCCCCACCGTCGCCCAGCTCAAGGCCCCCGGCTCCTCCGTCGCCGGTAAGGCCAACGTGCTCGTGTTCCCCGACCTCGAGGCCGGCAACATCGGCTACAAGCTGGTCCAGCGCTTCGCCGGTGCTGACGCCTACGGCCCCATCCTGCAGGGCATCGCCAAGCCGGTTAACGACCTGTCGCGCGGCTGCTCTGCCGACGACATCGTGGGTGTCGTGGCCATCACCGCCGTCCAGGCTCAGATGGCTGAGTAGCGAACATATCCCCTCGGGACCCTACAGGGTAAAGCTCTGAAAACGTCCTCGGACATGTCGGAAGCCCCCGCTGCGCACTACGTGCGGCGGGGGCTTCCTCCGTCCTGTGGAATATTTTCAGAGCTTTACCCTGTAGGGTCCCTGCCGTCACGTGGCAGTCAGGGTATCTGGAGTGGACGGCGGCTTGGCTACGAGCTGAGGCTGAAGATCTGGATGGCCGGGTGCCGTTGCTGGGAGTGCAGGCGTTACTGGCGATGGTCACTTTGGGACTGGTATTTCCGCCTGCTAGCAAAAAGGCCTCCGGAGCTGTTGCTCTGGAGGCCTTTCGTTTACTTGCAAATGCGCGCGTTAGTTGTTCTTGGTCAGGCGCCCGACGTCGTGGGCGATCATGTATTCCTCGTCGGTGGGGATGACCATGACCGTAACGGCTGAACCGGCGGCGCTGATGACCTGCGGGCCGTTGCCCACGGCCTCGCGGTTCTTATTGTTGTCGATGCGTACGCCCAGCCACTCAAAGCAGTCGCAGAAGGCCTTGCGGATCGACCAGTCGTTCTCGCCGATGCCGGCGGTAAAGGTGATGGTGTCCACGCCCGCCATGGAAGCGATCATGGAGCCAGCCTGCTGCATGGCCTTGTAGGCGAACATATCGAAGGCGAGCAGGCAGCGCTCGTCGCCCTCGGAGGCGCGTGTACGGATGTCGCGGGCGTCGTTGGAGATGCCCGAGATGGCAAGCAGACCAGACTGCTTGTTCATCATGTCATCGACTTCCTGATAGCTGTAGCCGCCCTCGCGCTGGAGGTAGCACACGGTGGCCGGATCAATGGAACCGCAGCGAGTGCCCATCATCAGGCCGTCGAGCGGCGTGAGGCCCATCGTGGTGTCGCGGCACACGCCGTCCTCGATAGCAGCGAGCGAAGCACCGTTACCCAAATGGCACGAAAGCAGACGGTGGCAGCGCGAACCCAGGATCTCCTTGGCCATCATCCACTCATAGCGGTGGCTCGTGCCGTGGGCGCCGTACTTGCGCACGTGGTACTTGTCGCACACGTCCTTGGGCAGCGCGTAGGTATAGGCGACCTCGGGCATGGTCATGTGGAACGAGGTGTCGAAGACCGCCACGTTGGGCAGCTCCGGATACTTCTCACGGCAATACTCAATCGCCGCGGCCTCGCCGTAGTTGTGCAGTGGGGCGAGCGGGGCCACCTCGAGAATCTTGGCCATAACCTCGTCGTCGACAACTGCGGAATCATCGAAGTGCCAGCCGCCCTGAACGATACGATGACCAATGCCATCAATCGTAAAGTCGGTCTTCTCGAGCTCCTCGAGCACACGAGCGATAGCAGAGCGATGATCGGGGAAAGGGACCTCCTCGGTCTGCTTGGCGCCACCGTTCTCGGAGTGGCCAAAGATGCCCATGTCCGAACCGATACGTTCGCAGTTGCCCTTGGCGAAAACCTCGCGGGTATCGGTATCCAAAAGCTGATATTTAAGGCTTGAGCTGCCGGCGTTGACAACAAGTACGTTCATGAGACTCCTTTGCAGTGCAATACGGTCGACGCAGACCCCTTAAGGCGGCCGCATTTTAATAAGAAGTTATCATATCTTGATAAATAGCTATCAGCATATCGCCCAACGAGCGCAAAAGAGGGGCCGAACGGCGCTCGGTCGTCCAGCCCCTCCCCTCTTGCAATTACTTGCCGTTGACGATGCGCTCGACGTCGGAAGCGATCATGAACTCCTCGTCCGTGGGGATGACGAAGATCTTGACCTTGGAATCCTTGGCAGACAGGCACCAAGCGCCGTCACCACGCAGGGCGTTGCGGGCATGATCCATCTTGACGCCCATAAAGGCCAGACGGTCGGCAACGCCGGCACGAACGGCCGGAGCGTGCTCACCGATGCCAGCGGTGAAGACCAGCGTGTCCATGCCGCACATGGAAGTAGCCATCTCGGCAGCCTTGGCGGCAATCTTGTAGACAAACATGTCGAAGGCGAGCTGAGCATCGGGGTCACCAGCGGCGGCGAGCTCCTCGACGTTGCGGCAGTCGTTGGTCTTGCCGCCGGTCACAGCCAAAAGGCCGGACTTCTTGTTCATCATCTCGTCGACCTCGTCGAAGGTATAGCCGCCCTCGCGCTGCAGGTAGCACACGGTAGCCGGGTCGATGGAGCCGCAGCGGGTGCCCATCATGACACCGTCGAGCGGCGTCAAGCCCATGGTGGTGTCCATGCACTTGCCGTCCTCGATGGCGCACAGGGAGGCACCGGAACCGATGTGGCACACGACGACCTTGCGGGCCTCGCCGTTGGTCATCTCGGCGACCTTCTTGGAGATATAACGGTAGCTGGTGCCGTGGGCGCCGTACTTACGGATGTGCAGCTTGTCGCAGACGTCCTTGGGCAGGGCGTAGGTCTTGGCGACCTCGGGCATGTTGAAGTGGAAAGCGGTGTCGTAGACCGTGACGTTGGGCAGGTCGGGATACTGCTCCAGGCAGTACTCGATAACGTTGGCCTCGGGGTTGTTGTGCAGCGGCGCGAGCGGGGCGACCTCGCGGATCTTGGCGAGAACGTCCTCGTCGACGAGGGAGGAATCACCAAAGTACCAACCGCCCTGAACGATACGGTGGCCGATGCCCTCGATCTTGACGCCGTTGGCCTCAAGGTCCTTCAGGACGACCTCGATGGCGACCTTGTGGTCGGGGAACTCAATGTTCTCGGTCACCTTCTTGGAACCGTTGGCAGCGTGGGTGAAGGTACCGCCGGTAAAGCAGACGCGCTCGCAGGAGCCCTTTGCGGACACCTTGTGGGACTTGGTATCGATGACCTGATACTTAAGGGTCGAAGATCCTGCGTTGACGACCAGAACGTTCATGTGTCTCCCTACTAACAGGCGGCGTGGCGCCGCCAGGTTACATACGCTTCAATAATAAACCCAAACGCCCTCGCGCTCGGGTTTATTGGCGTTGATATATAAGTTATCGGTGTCTGAGCTTCCGTTTCATTGCAGGGAAGAAGCGCCCTCAGATGAGGTTCTCGCCCAGGTTCTTGCCGCCAAGAACGTGCATGTGGAAGTGCATGACGGTCTGGCCGGCGTTGGCACCCTTGTTGGAGATGACGCGGAAGCCGTCCTCCAGACCCTTGGCCTTGGCGACCTCCTGGACGGCGTGCGCCATGGCGCCCATGGTCTCGGCAGGTACGTTGTCGGCGATGTCGCTGTAGTGCTTCTTGGGGATCACGAGCGTGTGGACCGGCGCCTGGGGGTTAAGGTCGTCGAACGCGATGACCTGGTCGTCCTCATAGACAACGGTCGAGGGGATCTCGTGGTTGGCGATTTTGCAGAAGATGCAATCACACATAGCTGGTTCCTTTCTTACAGACCAAGGTAATTATATTTGGTCGGGATGGTTAGAACGAGAGGTTGTCGTCGGTGTTGGCGGCTTCGCCGTCGGCGAGCACGTCGTTGCCGTCGACGTCCTTAAGAAGCACCGAGACCTTCTGCTCGGCATCGGACAGGCGGGTGCGTAGGCTCTTGAGGAGCTCGACGCCGCGGGTATAGCTCTCGAGCGACTCCTCGAGCTCCATATCGCCCGACTCCAAGCTGCGGATGATGAGCTCCAGCTCCTGCGAAGCCTGCTTGTACGTAAGCTGCTCGACCGGGGTCTTCTCTGCCATATCTGTTTCCTTTCCTAAAGGTTTATCGCTATGAAACGCGGCCTACTCGACCGTATCGACCGTTGCCGCCACGTTGCCGTCTGCCATGCGCACGCGAATGGCGTCGCCGGGCTTAAAGGTCTTGGCGCTCGTAGCCACACCATCATCGCTGTACGCGATGGAGTAACCGCGGGCAAGTACCTTAAGCGGCGACAGGGCATCGAGCGACGCGGCGGCTCGGCCCAGGTCGGACGCGGGTTTGCTGAGCATCGTACGTCCCTGATGCTCCAGACGGGAACTCGCAAGCGTGAGCGCATGGCGTTTGCCATCGAGCCCCGAGGTGCTTGCAACCAGGCGCTCGGGCAGGCGCTCAAAGTTGGAGCGGAATGTCCCGACCGAGCGTACCATGGCGCCCGACAGGCGATCGGCAGTCAGCGCAAGCTCCGACTCGCGACGCTCGACCATAAATGTGGGGTCGTTGAGGCACGGGCGGCACGCAGCCGCATCGAGCGCATCGCCCAAGCGAGCCGTATAGGTATCCCAGGCACGGCGACCGCGCTGATCGAGCATTTCCAGATCGACCTGATCCGACCCAATCATCGATGCCATCGCGGCACCCAGACGCTGATGGCGCGCCTCGAGCACATCGGCCAACTCCGTCATAGCCGGCGCCACCGATTCTGCCGCCGCCGTGGGCGTGGAGGCGCGGCGGTCGCTCACCATGTCGCAAATCGAGGTATCGGGCTCATGGCCGATACCGGTCACCACGGGCACGGGACAGGCAGCCACTGCGCGGGCAAGCTCCTCGTCGTTGAAGGTCATGAGGTCCTCGAAGGAGCCGCCGCCGCGCACCAGCAAGATGCAGTCGGGCGCTGGCGTGATGGCGGCGGCACGGCGCAGGCCCTCAATAAGCTCGGCCGGCGCACCCTCGCCTTGAACCTTAGCGCCCACGCAGACGAGCTCGACGAGCGGGTTGCGACGACGCAATGTGCGCTTGACGTCGTCGATTACGGCACCCGAAAGCGAGGTAACGACCGCCACGCGGGAGCAAAACACCGGGATGCGGCGCTTACGCGCTTCGTCCATCAGGCCCTCGCGGCGTAGCTTTTCGGCCAGTTGCGCCACTTGTTGACGCAGCAGGCCCTCCCCCGCCAGCGAAAACGAGCGAGCGACAAAGCTCATGCGGCCCGTGGCCTTATAGAGATTGAAGCTGCCCTTAAAGCTCACCTGCATGCCGTCGCGCAAGTCGAAGGTGCGCTTAAGGTAGGCGCCCTTCCAGATGATGCAGTCGACGGCCGCCGAGTCGTCCTTGATCTGAAAGTAGCAGTGGCCGCTTCGGGCGTTGGGACCACGAAAACCCGTGACCTCGCCCAAAACGCTCAGCTGCGGAATGGCATCGAGCGCGCCGGCGGCGATCTCCACCGCCTGGCTCACGCTGAGCTCCTTGCGCTCCTGATCGTCCGAACCGTCGAACTCGGCGGAAACGGCATTGCCGGTTAGATTCCAGCCCGCCACGCAGCCTCCTTTCGTCATCGTGCACATGGGCTCCGGCCCTGCGCAAATTCAAGTCCAACACATAGTACAGCGCCGCGGGGACACGAATCCCCGCGGCGCCTGCCTGTCCCATTTGTTATCGGTTGGAGTTTCTGTTGTAGCGAGCCATAAGGTAGAGCAGCTGAATGATCGACGTGAGCGCTGCGGCCACATAGGTAAGCGCGGCTGCCGTCAGTACCTTCTTGGCACCGTTGACCTGCTTGGAGCTCATGCCCGACTGCTCGATATACGCCACGGCGCGCCGACTAGCATCAATCTCGACCGGCAGCGTAACCAGTTGGAACAACACGCTAAACGAGAAGAAGATCAGTGCGAGGGTCGTGAGTCCCGCGATGTTCATAAACAGACCCATGAGCAGCACAATTGTCCAAGTGTTCTGGGTAAAGTTGACGACCGGCACGAGGGCGGTGCGTACCTTCATCATGGCATAGCCACTTTGACGCTGCGCGGCATGGCCTGCCTCGTGACAAGCGACAGCAACGCTTGCGACCGAGCCGCCCGAACGGTTGGCATCCGAGAGATACAGGTTGTTATCCTGCGGGTTGTAGTGGTCGGTGAGCTCACCAGCCACGCCCTTGATACCCACGGTGCTACAACCGTTGGCATCGAGCATGCGGCGAGCGACCGTGGCACCCGTATCGCCGTCCGAGCGAACCTTGGACCAGGTTTTGTACGTCGAGTTGATATAGTTCTGTGCGGCAAGGCCAAGCACCGTGCAGACAAGAACAACCAGCAGGTACAGCGGGTCGATGCCAAAGCCGTATCCATAGTAATAAGGCATGCGAATTCCTCCGAATCGAGTTACACGTTGGAGGCATTCTACCCATTCGACTGACCAGCAAATCAACATCGATGTTCTGGCAATGTCAGCGAAAACGGCCGAGAGCGAGCAAGGTGACGTGAAAGAGAAGCGACGCGTACTTTGGTACGCAAGCGACGATTGAACGTCAGATTGCCGCTCTCGGCCGTTTGCAGCGTCGAGCTGTTACGCGGTTTGGTAAAACCGCGTAACTATATGACTATAAAAGCTCGATTTTTCCGTCCTTCACCGTCAGCCCCATATTGCCGGAGAGCAGATCGTCCAGGCGCGAGCCCACAAGCTCAAAGCGCCAGCCTTCGCGAAGGGGGCTCTGCTCGGGATGCTCAATGTAGTCGGCCAAGTCATCGCGCGAGGCAATGACCGAGGTCGCCACTCCCGAGCGTTCGGCAACCAGGCGGATGAGCGCGTACATGAGATCCGTCACGCTCTCCAACTCCGGAGAGATCTGGCGATGCCCGCGCACCATGAGCGGCAGGCGATCGTGCGGGCAGCTTGCGCCGCGCTTGATGGCCATGAGCGCACCGTCCACGTCGCGCTCCCCCAACTGATCGGTACCGCGAATGCTGCGGAACTCCTCAACGCGCACGGGATTGCGTTTAACGAGCGCAAGCAGCGTGTCGTCGGACATGACCCATTTGCGCGGGATGTTGCGGCGCTCGGCGCGGTCCTCACGCCAGGCGGCGAGCTCGCGCGCGATACCCAGCTGGTGACGACTGCACGAGTTGATGCGTTTGACCTTGCGGAACGCCTCGTGGCGATCGGCGCGATAGTGCGACTCGTCAGCCAGCGGGCGCAGCTCGTCGAGCACCCAGTCCACGCGGCCCAGCTCGCGCAGGCGGCTCATCATCTCGGTATAGGCCACGATCAGATACTTGACGTCATCGATCGCGTACTCAATCTGCTTATCGGTCAGCGGGCGACGCGACCAGTCGGTCAGTGACTCGGTCTTGGGCAATGAGACGCCGCAAAACGTCTGCACGAGCGCGCCGTAGGAAATCTGCTGACGCTCGCCCAAAAAGGCGGCGGCCACCTGCGTGTCAAAAATCGGACGCGGCAGCACGCCTACGGTATGGAGCATGACCTCCATATCCTGCGAGCAGGCGTGGAAGACCTTGGTCACGCTCTCGTCGGCCATAAGCTCGGCCAGCGGCGATAGGTCGTCGATTACCAGGGGATCGACCGCTACGCTCTCGGCAGGGGTGGCAATCTGAACCAAACACAGACGCGGATGGAACGTGCGCTCGCGCAAAAACTCGGTATCGACGGCAATCGCGTCGAACTCACGGGCGCGCTGGCAAAAGTCGAGTAGAGCCTGATGTGTGGAAATGTACATATCAACCCATCGAATAAGGTTAGGCCCGAAAAACACGGGTAGGATATCGGCATTGCCTTACAACTATACTCGGTTAGTCACAGAACGGGAACGTAAGTATGCGCTGCCTTATCATCCACAACCCGGCATCGGGCCCCAGCTCAGATGAAATCTACGCATTCACGCACGCCCTCGCGCAGGGCGGCGACGAGGTCGTGATGCGCTTTATCGGCGATGGCATGGAGCCCGAGGACGCCGTGGCAGACGTGCGCGAGTTTGATCGCGTGGTCGTTTCGGGCGGCGACGGCACCGTCTCCAACGTGCTCGACCAGATGCGCGGGTGCGGTGTCCCCACGCTCGTCTTCCCCTCCGGCACAGCCTGCCTGTTCTTTAACAACATCGGTAATGCCCCCGAGGCAGCGGCGCTTGCCAAGGCTTGCCGCGCCGGTCGCACGGTCAAAGTGGACATGGGCGAGCTCTTTTGGCTCGACGAGAACGGCAACGAGAAGCGCCACGGTTTTATCATCATCGCCGGCTCGGGCTTCGACGCCGAGATCATGATGAAGGCCGCTCCCACCAAAAACGACATCGGCGAGATCGCCTACTTCCTCTCTGCGCTCGCCACGCCCAACCCTACGGTAGCGCACTTTACGATTGAGCATGACGGCATTGTCGAGGAGCTCGACGGCATCTGCTGCATGGCCGGCAACACCTCGGTCATCCAAAACGACATCAACCTGTTCCCCGACTGCCGCATGAACGATGGCATGGTCGACATTGCGGTCATCGAACCCGTAAAAACCGTGCAGCTTCTACCGACTGTGATCACCGCCGCACTCGACCCCGCCGGCAAGGTACTCGGCCGCCCGCAGTTCAAGATCATCCAAACCAAGGAAGCCAAGATCACCTGCACCCCATCGCTGGGCATGCAGTTCGATGGCGAGATTATCTCCAGCAATTCGGGCGTCTTTGGAGCCCGCGCGCTTCCGCAATGCCTCGACCTCATCGTCGACGAATTCTCCCCGCTCGGAAAATAGGAGGACCCCATGAACGACAATCCCCTGCTCGGCTTTATCATCATCGTTTTGGCCATGCTCGTCGGCTATGCGATCAACGTGATCCACCGCCGGAAGAAGTAATTCCATATTGGCATGATATTCATCCAATTATCGTCTCCCCTGCCGTTTATGCATTTGCCAAACAGCAGGGGATTCTCATTTCGGGCATTCCCAGCTACTTTATTCGGCTACAGTAATTGCAGGGCATCTTTATTAAAATAAAGCTACAAACTGAGTATAATTAACCGCTCATCGCATATTTCATTACGCTTATCGAGTAAGTTTCTTTCATAGATGAATATTGTTTCCAGTTCGTTACGCTAATGGGGTGTCTTTATTGGCTGAAGCCCTCTGGCAACGGAGGGCTTTCGCACGCTGGGAGGGAAAAGGGGGTGCGGACAGAAAGTTGGACCGCGGGGCGGTCCGGACTGGAGGTTCGCATG
>CABUPH010000023.1 GCA_902493375.1 uncultured Collinsella sp. | reverse complement strand
CCAGGCGGCCGAGCATGGCGAAGCCCATGGCCGGCAGGATGTTGGCGGCAACGCCAAAGCCAGCAAGGACAAAGGGCGGGATGAAGTCGAGCATGCCCTGGATGGCGTCAGCACCCAGATAGAACGACAGCGAGCACAGCAGGAACGCCATGATGATACCGGTCAAACCGATCAGGAAGTGCATCGCATAGACACCCTTAAGGTTGCCCTGGCCGGAGAAGACATCAGCGCGGTCAACCAGAATCGGCAGGGCGGCGTTGAGGATGTTCTTGATGGCAAGGCACAGCGTGGCGATGGGCATAGCGAGCGCGATGGCTGCCTCGGTGCTCTGGCCCAACTGGATAGCGAAGGCGCAGGCGAGCACGCCGCCGATCGTCTCATCAGGCGGCACGTAGGCGCCGATGGAGATCGAGCCCATGAACAGAAGCTCCAGGCTGGCGCCGATCGCGAGGCCGGACTGCAGGTCCCCCAGCACCAGGCCCACGAGCGGGCACAGGACGATGGGGCGGAACGCGTAGAGCGTACCGAGCTGGAAGTCGAACTTACCAAATGCGGCGATAAGTCCGATGAGGATTGCTTGGGTAAGCATATATCCCCCTTTCCTAATAGGACACTACGAAGAGCTCAGACTCTTCGAAATTGAACGCCTAGAGCACGCTTGCGCAGTCAACCTTGGGGTCATCGGCCAGAGGACGGATCTCGACCTCGACGCCGTTGTTCAGCATCTCACGCACATCGGCCTCCTCGGCTGCAGTCAGGAAGATCTGACGAGAGACCTGACGAGCATCGGGGCGCTTCTCGTCCTTGGGCTTGGTGTTGCCCAGGTTGACCGACTTGATCTGCGGGCAGCCTTCAACAAGCTGCTTTGCCTCAGCGATGGTGGCGACACAGATAATCATCTTGTATTTGTCAGTCACACCCGAGTTAATGGCCTCGATGGCATTCGCCATATCCTTGATGACGAGCTTGCAGCCGGCAGGCTTGCCCATCTTGAGCGTCGTCTTCCACACCGGGTCGTTGGCGACCTTATCGCCCACGCAGAAAATGCAGTTGGAGCCAAGGCCCTGGACCCAAGAGACCGCGACCTGGCCATGAAGCAGGCGATGGTCGACGCGAAGTAGCTGAATCATAATGTGACCCCCCAAAGGTCTTGTGCCGTCTTACGGCGTGTCAGTAGGTGCTGCGGATTAGAACTCTTCTTCCTCTTCGTCATCGACCAAAAGATCGTTGACAAACTTCACGCGCGTATCGTCCGCAGCGACGATGGCGCGAATCGTCTCCTCAACCGGCGCCGACTCGTCAGAGAACAGCAGCTGGATAAGCAGAGGAAGGTTCATGTTGGTAACGAGGTACGTGCGGGGACGCGTCTGGACGATCTTGGTGAACTCGTTGTTGACGCTGCCGCCAAAGAGGTCGGTGCAGACAACGACATCATCGTCGGCAGCCATGCCTGCCAGCAGTTTTTGGGCCTCCTCGGCCACGTCCATGCGGTCATCGACGAACATCGAAAGATCGTGGACGTTGTCGCGAGCGCCCGAGAGCAGCTCGACACTCTCCTTGATGCCGGTAGCGAAGTGCGCATGGCTGGCGATGATGTACTGCCTCATTCTGTGTTCCTCTCAATAGCCCGGCGCGTTCCCGCACCCGTTTTCTTTAGTAGTCGAACTGGTGATAGTAGCGACGATACTTGAGGTTGTGCTTGGTGACCGTCTCGTAGTAGCGAGCCAGGCGGTCGGTAACGAGCACCGTCAGAATCCACGGAGACACGATGACGCGGAACTCGTCGTCAAGGCCGGGGATCGCGAACTCGGCGGTGTCGATGACGTTGATGTCGGTGTCGCCGGTCACGCCGCGGGTCAGGAAGGCGCGGACGCGCTCGTCGAGCTTGCGGTTCTCGTCCTCGCCCATGAACAGGAAGACCGGGACGCCGGGCTCCACGAGCTCGAGGGTGCCGTGGAAGAAGTCGGCCGAGGTGATGTAGCGGGTGCGCTTCCACTGCATCTCCTCGAGGATGCACATCGAGAACAGGATCGTCTCGCCCCACAGGGCGCCGGAGCCGATGAACATGGTGTAGGGGGCCAGGGCGTACTTCTTGGCGAGCTCCTCGGCGCGCGGCTCGAAGCGCTTGCGGATATCGAGCATGTCCTTCCAGATGTCCTTGGTCTGCTCGATAAACAGATCGAACTTGGGGAAGCAGCCGCGGCGGTTGAGCAGGCGCAGGCCGAAGCAGTCGGCGAGGTAGTAGCCCTTCTCGCAGCCGCCCGAACCATGGTCAGAAGCCATGGCGACGCAGTTCTCGGCGCCGACAGCCTGGCCGATGGGGCCCTCGGGCTTGGTCATGGCGTAGACGCGCACGCCCATGCCCTTCATCTTCTTGACGGCCTCGAGGACCTCGGGGGTGGTGCCGGACTCGGAGGCGGTGAGCACGACGGACTTCTCGGTCATGCGCTTGTGGCCCATGACGTTCCACTCGGCGGCGTGGATCAGGTAGACCTCGAGGTCGCGGTCGCCGAACTTGTTCATGAGGTACTCGAGCTGCATGAGCTCGTCCCAGGTGCCGCCGACGCCCATCAGGAACACGGCGTCGTAGCCCTCGTCGGCGACCTTGTCGGCGAGCGCGGTCATCTTCTTGCCGGTCTCGTAGAGCGCCTTGCCGTCCTCGAGATAGCCCTCTTGGTCGAAATGCATGATCTCGATCTTCTCGGTTTCCTTCATTTGTCTCTCCTTTCTGGGGTTGTTTCCACATCCCCCATGCCAACGGGCATCAAAACCCGCTTACATTCCGTAACACTCAGCCGCTTTGGCCTTAAGCGCATTGACTGACTCTTCGTAGCCCTCTGCCTTGACCTCCATTTGCTTGGAGACGGCATCGAGATACGGGTGCACGTTCCATGACTTCAGACGCTCGGCGATCATGGCCGCAATCGTCTGGAAGAACACAAGATTGGGAATTGCGCTGAGCAGCGGAGCCACCTGAGGCACCGCAACCTCGTGAGCCCTACCCTTGGGATGGGCCGTGAGCAGCACCGTTTTTGCCGTAACGTTCGATAGCGCATCGGCGATATTCGCAAGACGCTCCGACCCCTGCGGATCGTCGACGATAAACACCAGATAGCCCGGAACGATCTGCATCTCGGGACCGTGGACGAACTCCTCGCCTTCGTGATGCATGGCAGGAATCTTGATGGTCTCGCTCAGCTTGAGCGCTGCCTCCTCGGCAACACCATAGTTGGGGCCGTTGCCGACGACCATGGCGGGCATGTGCTCAGAAAGCTCGAGCATGTGATCTTGGACATATGCCTCGGCGGTCTTGCACATCACGGCATTAGCCTGGATAGCCTCGCGCAGGTCATCAAGACGCTGAGCAACGCCCTTGGCGTCAATCGTTCCGCGCGCCTGACCGCCGTAAATACCAAAGAGCACCAGGTACTCAACGAGAACCTCGACGCCCAGAGTCACAAAGTCCACCGACTCGACGCCCACACCGTAGTCAAGAACGATGTCAGCGTGTTCCTTGATGGGTGCCTCGACGTTTGCCGTGAGCGCAACTGCAGCCATATCGTGTGCGCGCATGTAATCGAGCGCCGCAATCGTATTGGTTGAATAGCCGCTCTGCGAGACGGCAATGTTAAGCGCATGCTGTGGATAGGTGTGTTCAAAATCGACGAAGGCCTCGGGCGTCACAACGGACACCTGCATCTGCAGCGCATCTTGCAGGTAATCGCGGGCGCAATCGGCGGCATGGCGCGACGAACCCGAAGCAACGATGCGCAGTGCATCAAAAGAACCGGACTGGAAAATATCAACGAGCTGCGCTACCAGCTCAGACGAACGCTCGAGGTTCTCCCCCATACGCACATGGGCAAGCTGAACGTAATCGAGCATCTTCATCGTCTCACCTCGTAACAAATCATTAGTATTTGATGCCAATCACAGTTACAGGTTACGGCTTTTTGATACCTCTTTGTCGATTAATTTATCCCCATCGGCGAACGGTCGATTTTGAGCCATGTAAGGTTGTATATACGGTCTGCTCAACGAATCAAAATTCCGTCAACTTTTCAGCCCGTTATGCAAAAAACCAGCTAGTACGTATAGGTATATCCACCCGCATCACCGCGGTTAAACGACTTGACGTACTCGATCGCCTGGCCGCTCGCATCGAAGCTTACGCACTCCAGCGTCAAGGCAAGATCACCCTGCTCCAGTCCAAGCAGGCCGGCATCTCGTGCGCCCAGCGCTTCGATATCGAGCTTTTCCTGTGCCATAACTGGCTTTCGGCCCAGCATCTCATAGGTCTCGTACAAGCTGAAGACCGACACGTCAATATCTTCGATGGTTGGGAACAGCAGGCAGGGAATCAGCGCCGTCTCGATCGATACGGGGCTACCGTTTATGCAGTTCAGGCGTCGAATGGAATAGAGCAGGTCGTCCTCGGCGATGCCAAACAGGTCAGCGTAGTATGGCCCCGCATAACGCTTGGAACGTGCGAGAATACGGACGGACGGCTCGCCGCCCGAAGCACGGACCGATTCACGGAAACCGCCCGTGCGTTCAAAAAAAGCAGGTACTTTCTGCGCCACAAAGGCACCTTTCCCCCGAACACGGCGAATCTGCCCGCGCCGAACCAGCTCATCGACAGCGCTTCGGATGGTCAAGCGTGTCGTACCAAATTCCTCGGCGAGGTCTTTTTCGGACGGAATCATGGAACCCGTGGGATATGTACCGCGCTCGATACGCTCCTCGATGCGGCGTCGAATGCGCATATAAACCGGGGTGGCATCTACTGTTTCAGCCATTGTTCACCTGCCACACTCCTCATGCCGTTCTCTTCGCCGTTATCGGCAAAGCGAAACTTTGTGGGCAAAATCACCGATTTGCAATGCTCCACAAAACGCATGTCCTTATCAAATTCAATCGAGCTCTCATAGAACACCGGCGTTCCCTCTTCTTGCTGGAGCAGCTCGGCCTCTTCGACGTTCAAACGCGAGATAGAGATATGCTCACGTCCATGCTCAACACGCACGCCGCCTTCTTTGAGCAAGACATCGTAAAGGCTCTCGCACTCAAAATCGTGCTCGGTAAGCGATGGGCACAGGGACAGGTTAACGTGAGCGGTCTCGATTGACGCCGGCTCGCCCTCAATAAGTCGAACGCGCTGCATGCGGAGCAAAGGAGCGCCTACAGACACCCCAAGCTTGTCGGCAAGCGCCTCATCCGCCTCGATGGTCCCGGTGGAAACCAGACGAGAAGAGGGGTGCAGACCGGCAGTCCGCACAGCATCGGAAAAGTTATACGTTTCCTGAAAGATGTTTAGCGGCTTGGGAGGACACACATACGTACCCGATCCGCGACGGCTCTCGAGCGTTCCACACGAGATGAGCCGCGTGATACCGGCACGCAACGCTGTACGCGAAACGCCAATCTCTTCGCACAGCACGCGCTCGGCCGGCAGGCGATCCCCGCCGGCAAGCTGATGGTGCTGGATATACCAAAGAATTCCCTCAACAGCACGATCTTTGGGGGGAATTGCATAAGATTCGCCTGCCATTGCACAGACTCCTCATTCAGAAACGTATGCCGCCAAAATTAGGCCAGCCCTCCCATGGCATCAAATTCGGCCTTGATCTTCTCGGCGACATTCCGATACGACTTATATAGACTTGAATCGCGTTTAACTTCGTCGGTCATAACGGGAATCTCTAATTTGGAAACCTCGTCTTTTCCCGTCTGAACCGCCACAACAACGCCCATACCAAGACACATATTACGCTTGGCAGCGTTTATTTTCGCCGCCTTGGCAGGATTTGCCAGGATACGCTGGGCAAATTCCTGTTTTGAAGTCACTTCCTCGGCCTCCGGATCGCCCGCCTCGGCTACTTCGCACTGCAACACGTCCGCATAGTCAAAAATCTTAGGCTCTGCACCACGCTGATGCACGGCCCACTTGCGACGCGTGGCATCCTGGTAGATAGCCGGCAAAAACGTAAACCGCGGCGGGTCCAAAATCGTATCCGTGATGGTAAACACATCGGGATCAAAGGCATCCTGCGGGTTTTTCTTCTTGAACAGCCCCATATCAGCCTCCCGTACTAGCATTAAACAACTCAAGCTGAATATAGCACCAATTTCAAGCCACTGCCTTACCCTATCGGTGCGCGGCGTCTATGGCTCGCCCAGCGGAAGAGTTAACGGACGAGGGCCGGGGTGCCTGCCGGCAAATAGCGGACACTCCGCATGCAATCTATGCAAACAAACAAGTACGCTTAGCTACATTCGGTAAGTTCGAGCACGCTGCCCTTAACGATAAGTGCCGGCTCCAGGACGACCTCTTCGGCACGCCTACCGCCCCTACCGGCAAGACGCTTGGACATGCAGCCAAAAGCATGCTCCGCAAGGACACCAGGATCCTGCTCAATCGCGGTCAGCGCCGGCTCAAAGAGAACGTCGGCCGCCGAGTTGTCATAGCTTACGACCGAAATATCGCCCGGGATGCTCTTCCCCATCTCGTGCAAGCGCTTGAGCAGACCGAGGGCGATGTTATCCGAACTTGCGAACACAGCGGTGGCATCAGTTGCGAGCACCGCCTCCGAGGCCTCGTAGGCACTCGGAATGTAGTACTCGCTCTCAAACTCCAAACGCGCGTCGATAGGCAAGCCAACCTCGCGCAGTGCGCGCTCATAGCCGGCAAGTCGCTTACGCCCCGTATTGGAACGGCGCGCGTTAACCAAGCAGGCAATGCGACGGTGGCCCTGCTCGATCAGATAGCGGGTGGCCATGTAGCCACCCATCTCGTGGTCGAACATCACCTTGTCGCACTCGAGCCCTTCAATGGCACGGTCGACCATCACGGCCGGGATGGGCAGGTGGCTGACTTCTTCGCGCAGGGCGCGGTCATCGGAGAACTCGTCACCCACCACCAGGAAGACGCCATCAACGCCGCGCGTCACCAGCTGGCGCAGCAGCTCCAGATCGTCATCGGCGCTTCCGCCCGAGCTGGTAATGAAGAGCGCATAGCCGTCCTCGCGGCAGCGCTTTTCCAGGCTACCGGCGAGCGAGGCAAAAAAGCGGCTCTCGATGTTAGGGACGATAAGGCCCAGCGTGCGCGACTCGCGCATGACCAGGCTGCGCGCAATCTGGTTGGGAACATAGTGGTTGCGCGCCGCGACCTCTTTGATGAGCTTGCGGTTTTCTTCCGAGATGCGACAGGGCCGATTATTGAGAACAAGCGAGACCGACGAGGGGGAAAGCCCCACCTCCTGGGCGATCTGCTTGAGGGTGACTTTGTTGGCCATCTCGCTCCTTCAGGGTTTACGCGCAATCTCTTGAAAGTATAGCGACTACCCCTCTACCTCGGTGATAAACACTTTACCAATCCGGTAGACGGCTGTTTTATCGCCGCCAGCGCACCAAATCCGTCCGGGTGGGGTATATTGCAATCGATTGATGACAACGACCACCAAAAGGCGGATATCCGTATGCACGAGAACGATTTTTTTAACGAGGACCTGCTGTGCGCGCTCGCTGGCGTTGCCGGCGAGGACAACGTGCTGATGAGCGAGCCCATGCGCGAGCACACCACGTTTAAGATCGGCGGTCCGGCCGACGTCTTTGTCACGCCCGATACTGAGCAGGGCCTCGTCGCCACGCTCGATACCTGCTATCGCTGCAATCTACCACTCACCATCGTGGGCAACGGCTCCGACTTGCTCGTCGGCGACAAGGGCATCCGCGGCGTCGTCGTAGCGCTGGGCGAGGGCCTCTCCGACATTACGGTCGACGGCACGCACGTCACGGCGGCAGCCGGCGCCTTGCTTTCCGATGTCGCCGCGGCGGCAGCCGAGGCCGGCCTCACCGGCATGGAGCCCATCTCGGGTATCCCCGGATCGGTCGGCGGCGCCTGCTACATGAACGCCGGTGCCTACGGTGCCTGCATGGCCGATGTGCTGGAGTCCGTGCGCGTCTACAAACCCGCTCGCCAGCTCGACGATGGCACCCGCGGCAGCGGCAACATCATCGAGTTCGATGTCGACGAACTCAACCTGGGCTATCGCAAGAGCCGCATCGCCGACGACGGCTTCATCGTACTTTCGGCCACTTTCAATCTCGCCCCGGGCAACGCCGCGATGATTAAGGCCGACATGGACGACTACCACCAGCGCCGCGAGGACAAGCAGCCGCTCGACATGCCGAGTGCTGGCTCCACTTTCAAGCGCCCCGAGGGTTACTTTGCCGGCAAACTCATCATGGATGCCGGCCTGCGAGGACACGCCGTTGGCGGCGCGCAGGTGAGCGAGAAGCACTGCGGCTTCATCGTCAACGCCGACCACGCCACCGCCGCCGACGTCGACGAACTCATCCGCCACATCCAAACAACCGTCAAAGACCAATTCAACGTAGACCTAGAACCCGAAGTCCACCGAGTCGGCGAATTTTTATAGCCTGCCCACCGCGATCCACTTTAATCAAAACCACCCCTAAAAGGGGTGGTTTGCTCTTAGGGTATAACCCTTGGGTTTCCGGCACGCGTCTAAAGGCGCCGGCCCTCACGGGGTTCGGGCCGCACTGCAGGTTGACCCGTGACGGGCCGGTCAAACCGGCGCTATTTGCGCCCCGGCCCCCTATCGAAGGGGTCCTCGTACTCCTTGACGCTCAGCCGGTCGAGCGCGATGTCGGCCTTCTCCTGCTCCCGGATGTACTTCGCGATCGTCGCCTCGTTCAGGCCGACGGTGGAAACGTAGTGGCCCTCGGCCCAGAACTTCCTGTTGCCGAACTTGTACTTCATGTTCGCGTGCCTGTCGAATACCATCAGCGAGCTCTTCCCCTTCAGGTAGCCCATCACGCTGGACACGCTGTACTTCGGCGGTATCGCCAGCAGCATGTGGATGTGGTCGGGCATCAGGTGCCCCTCGATGATCTCTATCCCCTTGTACTGGCAGAGCTTCCTGAAGATCTCCCCAAGGTCGGACCTTATTTGGTTGTAGATGACTTTGCGCCTATACTTCGGCGTGAACACGACGTGGTACTTGCACATACACTTCGTGTGCGACAGGCTGTAGGCCTTCTGGGCCATACGCCACCACCGCCCTCTCGACTCGGATTCCTTGCGGCCTGAACAATCGCAAGTGTCCGGCGAGGGGGCGGCTTTGTAAAGCCGGTTGTCCCCACCCGCATAGCGGGTGGTTTCTGATGCGGCGCGCTGCGCGCCCCGCACAGGCTAAAGCCTTTAATTAATAACGGGACAAGTGATCTAGCTCACTTGTCCCGTTATCATTTATTTGCGAAGAACATCGGCTAGCCGCAGGATTGAAATCATCGACCGATAAGTGAGTTCCACTTTTTCGCCCGCAAGCAGTCGTTTCGAGCCAATCTCATCTAGCCCCACAAGCTGAGAAAACAGCGGGCTGCTCATCGTGCCCTCGTCAATTGATTCCCTTATGGTCTTCAAAACGTCCGTATCATGAAGCGACGCCGAGCTATAGGGGACAACACGAGCGGAACTCTCAATTAACGACGAAACAAAAGGATGGAGATGCTTTGGACATAGTCCATCAAACACCACATCCCCATTGTCATCCGAGCCGACTAGTCGCCAACTATAATGATCGACCCAGTCGTCTCCGTCATATATGGTGTCCATGAGCAACTTCCCGTCTAGAGAGACCTATTTGGACATCGGGGCGCAAGACCGCAATCCATATAGGACCCGCAGCAGCTCCAACCCAACGCACCGCTCGACAATTGTAAATTGCGGCTATTTTAAATCTACATGATCAGTTCGAGTTCGCAACAAGGCGATTAATGCAGCTAGGTTATATTTCATTTTTCTTTTTGGTGAAGCATCGGTTCCAAATACCAAAACCGAAGTCCACGGAGTCGATAAATTCATTTAAAAAAGGCCCCGAAAGGGGCCTTCGCCATATTTATTCAGACAACCAGTCCGGTGTGTGACGCATTGGATCCGAGAGGTCCGTGGCTGCCCGGAAGGCATTAGGTTGATCGCGAGTTCCGCACGAGCCGGAGAGCACTTAATGTGCTCTCCGTGCGCGCAGGACTGTCCGAGCAGGCAACCTAATGCCTTCCGGGCAGCCACGGACCATCTTACTTCAAACCGCAGTTACGACAGCGCAATACCGCCAAGCCAGCCCCAACGCACGCCAGAGCCAGTACCATAGAAGCTAATAAACGAATCGAGCGACTTCGATGTAATGGCTCCCTCATTGCTCATAACGATGCCGCCGCCAACGTAGATACCCACATGGCCGTAAATAAGGCCCGGAGCACCCGTGCCGCTATGCGAGGAGTCGGCCACGATCATGCCCACCTGCAGCGCCGAGCGGTCGGAGCTATAGCACCAGGCGTTGAACATGTCGCAGGCGTTGCCGCCAAAGTAGCCAACGCCGGCGTTACGGAAGACATTGGTAACCCACGCCGCGCACCAGTTCTGACCCGGCGAAGGCGTGGAGTAGCACGCGTTGACGACGGCCTGCTGCTTGCCCGAGCCGGCATTCTGCTGCGGAGTTCCGGGCGCATACGATCCACCGCCCGAGCTCAAACCACCCGAGTAGGAATTGTTCTTGTTCGCGGCGGCCGCGGCAGCGGCGGCCTTCCTAGCGGCCTCCTCGGCCTGGGCGGCAGCGAGAATCTCGGAATCACGCTGAGCCATGAGCTCCTTGACGTCGTCGGAAAGACCGTTCAGCACGGTCTGGACCTCTTGCTGCTTGGCCTGCATATCCTGCATCTGAGCCATCTGCTGGTCCTTGAGTTTCTCCAGGTCAGCCTTTTGTGCTTCGAGCTCGGTCTTCTGTGTGTCGAGCTCAGCCTGAATCGTCTGGATATCCTCGATGGCATCGCGGTCGCTCTTGTTGATCTTCTCAACGTAATGCGCGTTGGCGACGAGTTCCTCAAACGAGCCAGAGGCCAGCAGCAGCGACAGGATGTTCGTGCCGCCGGACTTGTAGCTGGCGGCCACGCGATCGGAAAGGTCGTTGCGCTTCTTCTTGAGCTCGGCCTTCTTTTCATCGATCTGAGCCTGTGTGTCGTCAATCTTGCCCTGGACATTCTCGATGTCGTTGAGGGTCTGGGCATTCTTGTTGGCCAGCGCCGCATACTCATTTGCGATGCTGTCGAGCTGGGCCTGAACCTCGTCGAGCTGGGCCTGGGCGGCATTCAGTTTATCGGTGGTTTCTTTGGAAGCCTCCGCCGCATGGGCGCGAACGGGCAGGCCAAAAAGAACTGCCGCAGAAGCGGCGCCGAACAGGGCCTTGAGGGCAGTGCGACGCGAGAGCTCCTGAGAAAGGATGGAATCGCTGTTTGGTGACATATGTACTCCGTTACATGCTTATTTATATGTCGCTCAACTCATACATATTAGCGTACATATGGCGCGTCCCAACGATTTCCACGAACGGCAGGAAACTGCAAGGTCGGCGGCTCGTAAGCAAATGCCAAAGATCAGGTTATGCGTACGCAAGCTCTTCTATGAGTACGTTAGCACAATCCTCTGCTTTTCCTACAGCGCACGATTTGGGCGTCCCTGCCTGCGCTATACTCCCCTGAAGAAGTGTTCCTGATTCGATAGGAGACTACATGTCCAAAGCACTCGACCCCAAAGACACCTGCGTCCTCGTTACCGGTGGCGCCGGCTTTATCGGCTCGCACACCGTCGTTCAGCTGCTCGAGGGTGGCTACCAGGTCGTCATCGTCGATGATCTCTCCAACTCCAGCGCCGTCGCCGTCGACCGCGTCAAGACCATCGTGGGCGACGAGGCCGCCAAGAACCTCACCTTCTACGAGGCCAACGTGCTCGACCGCGATGCGATGAACAAGATCTTCGATACCCATCAGATCGACCGCGTCATCCACTTTGCCGGCTTTAAGGCCGTCGGCGAGTCGGTGAGCAAGCCCGTCGAGTACTACCACAACAACATCGAGAACACCCTGGTGCTCATCGACGTCATGCGCAACCATGGCTGCAAGTCCATCATCTTCTCGAGCTCCTCGACCGTCTACGGCGACCCGGACAACCCGCCCGTCACCGAGGAGGATCCCAAGAAGCCCGCGACCAACCCCTATGGTTGGACCAAGTGGATGATCGAGCAGATCCTTATGGACGTCCACACCGCCGACCCCGAGTGGGACGTCGTGCTGCTCCGTTACTTCAACCCCATCGGCGCTCATCCGTCGGGCCTGATCGGCGAGGACCCCAAGGGCATCCCCAACAACCTGGTGCCCTATGTCGCCCAGGTCGCCGTGGGCAAGCTCGAGGCCGTTCAGGTCTTTGGCAACGACTACCCCACCCCCGACGGCACCGGCGTGCGCGACTACATCCACGTGTGCGATCTGGCCTCTGGTCACGTTGCCGCCCTTAACTGGATGAACGGCAAGACCGGCGTCGAGATCTTTAACTTGGGCACCGGCACCGGCACCTCGGTACTCGAGGTCGTCGCCGCCTTCTCCAAGGCTTGTGGCAAGGAGCTGCCCTACGTGATCCGCGAGCGCCGCGCCGGCGACATCGCCGCCAACTGGTGCGATGCCTCCAAGGCCGAGCGCATGATGGGCTGGAAGGCCCAGTACGACATCGCAGACATGTGCCGCGATAGCTGGAACTGGCAGAGCCACAACCCCAACGGCTTCGCCGACGCCGAGTAGCAAAAACCTACATACCGCTCTTGCCCCGATCTCACGTTGTGAGGTCGGGGCTTTTTCATGGCATGTAACCATTCGCCGAAAATCGACCAACTTTTTTATCTTGCCTGTACATGTTTAAACAACATGTTTTACAATAGGCGTATCGAATCAGAACATCGGAGGCGGACTGCACACCCATCGACAGGCCGACCCCACAACAAGAAGGTTGGTGAGCGCATTCATGGAGCGTGCAAGCGGCGTCCTCATGCCCGTCTCATCTCTGCCCGGACCATACGGAATCGGCGGCTTTGGCTGGAATGCCTACGACTTCGTCGATTTTCTCGCCTCGTGCAAACAACATTACTGGCAGATTCTGCCCCTTACGACGACCAGCTATGGCGATTCGCCCTATCAGTCGTTCTCGGCCCGCGCAGGCAACCCCAACTTTATCGACTTTGCCGAGCTTATCGAGGCAGGGTATCTGGAGCAGCGCGATATCGATGGCGTGTATCTGGGATCCGACCCCAGCAATGTCGACTACGGTGCTATCTTTGGCGGCCGCCGTCAGATTCTCGACCGCGCCGCCGAGCGCTTTGCTGCCGACAAGCCGGCCGATTTCGATGACTTTATCCAGGCCAACGAGGACTGGCTCATCCCCTACTGTGAGTTCATGACCGTCAAAGAGGAGTGCGGTCTCAAGGCGTTTTGGGAGTGGCCCGCGGAGCTCCGCACCCGCGGCGAGGCTTCCGCCAAGGTCTGCGCCGACCATCCGGCGCGTATGCTCTACCACCAGATGACGCAGTACTTCTTCGATCGCCAGTGGAGCCGCCTCAAGGCCTATGCCAACGAGCGCGACATTCTCATCATCGGCGACCTGCCCATCTATGTCTCGCGTGACTCCGTCGAGATGTGGGCGACACCTGAGCTCTTTAAGATCGACGCCGCCGGCAATCCCGTGAGCGTCGCCGGCACGCCGCCCGACCAGTTCTCGGCCACCGGCCAGTACTGGGGCAACCCCATCTACGACTGGGACGCCATGGAGGCGTGCGGCTTCTCCTGGTGGGAGGGCCGCATTCGCTCCGCCCTCGACATGTACGACGTCATCCGCCTGGATCACTTCCGCGGCTTCGAGGCTTATTGGGAGGTGCCGTTCTCCTCGCCCGATTCGTCCTACGGTTCGTGGACGCAGGGGCCCGGCCTCAAGTTCTTCAAGACACTCGAGGAAAAGCTCGGCACGCTGCCCATCATCGCCGAGGACCTGGGCTTCCTCACCCCCGGCGTCATCGACATGCGCGACAACTCGGGCTTCCCCGGCATGAAGATCCTGCAGTTTGCCTTTGAGGGCACCAACTCGTACTACCTGCCGCACAACTACATTGCCAACACCGTCGCCTACGTGGGCACCCACGACAACGAGACGGCACGCGGCTGGTTTGAGGGAACGGCTACCCCGCGTCAGCGCGAGCAGGCAGCCCTGTACACCCATCAGCAGGCCGGCGAGCCCATCACCGACGCGCTCAACCGAACCATCGCCGCCAGCGTGAGCGACACGTGCATCTACACCATGCAGGACCTGCTTAACCTGGGCAACGAGGCGCGCATCAACACCCCTGCCACGCTGGGCGGCAACTGGACCTGGCGCATGCTCGACGGCGCCATCACCCGCGAGCTCGAGCACAAACTCACCGACTGGACCGAGACCTACTTCCGCATCCCGTCGGAAGCCGAAATCGAGCTTCCTCAATAGGAGCTACCGCGCCCGACCCCTCCCCACCGTGCGGACGCGCTTGCTTACCCGCGCGAGGCCACCCCAATCCCCTCGCGCGGGATTCTTATGAATTGCAGACATGAAACAACCCATCACAGGAGAAAACATGCCCCAAATTAACCTCATGGAACTCGCCGAGCAGTCTTTTGGCACCTCGCTCGAGCAGCTCGACGACCGTCGCATTTACAAGCTGCTGGTCAAACTCGTGCAGGAGCGCTCCGCCACCTGCCCGCTCAACAACGGCAAGAAAAAGCTCTATTACATTTCCGCCGAATTTTTGATCGGCAAGCTGCTCATCAACAACATGATCGACCTCGGCATCTACGACGAGGTTAAGGACCAGCTCACCGCCGCAGGCCACGACCTCAACAAGATCGAGGAATTCGAGGTCGAGCCGTCGCTCGGCAACGGCGGCCTGGGCCGCCTGGCCGCGTGCTTCCTGGATTCCATCGCCACGCTGGGCTTGACCGGCGATGGCGTGGGCCTCAACTATCACTACGGTCTGTTCCGTCAGCGCTTTGTCGACAACCAGCAGAAGGCCGTCCCCGACGAGTGGCTCGGTGAGCAGGACATCCTAGTCGACGATGACCGCTCCTACACCGTCGAGTTCGGCGATTTTGCCGTTACCTCCAAGCTCGTCAACATCGATGTGCCCGGTTACGACCAGCCCACCAAGAACCGCCTGCGCCTGTTCGACCTGGCGAGCGTCGACGACGGCCTGGTCCCCGGCAGCTCCATCGACTTCGACAAGACCGAGATCGCCAAGAACCTTACCTTGTTCCTCTACCCCGACGATTCCGACGAGCAGGGCCGCCTACTTCGCATCTATCAGGAGTACTTCATGGTGAGCAACGCCGCCCAGCTCCTGATTGACGAGGCCGTCGAGCGCGGCAGCAACCTGCACGATCTGGCCGACTACGCCGTGGTCCAAATTAACGACACGCACCCCACCATGGTCATTCCCGAGCTCATCCGCCTGCTCACCACCGAGCATGGCATCGAGTTTGACGAGGCCGTTACCATCGTGCGCTCCATGGTCGCCTACACCAACCACACGATCCTTGCCGAGGCGCTCGAGAAGTGGCCGCTCGCCAGCCTGCAGAAGGTCTCCCCTGCCATCGCCGACATTATCGTCAAGCTCGATGAGGTCGCGAAGGCCGAGCACGATGACCCGCGCGTCGCCATCATCGACGAATACGACACCGTCCACATGGCCCACATGGACATCCACTTTGGCTTCTCCATCAACGGCGTAGCCGCCCTCCACACCAAGATCCTGGAGGACACCGAGCTTCATCCGTTCTACGAAATCTATCCCGAGAAGTTCTCCAACAAGACCAACGGCATCACCTTCCGCCGCTGGATCCATGGGGCCAACCCCGCGCTCGCCAGCCTGCTCGACGATGTGATCGGCACCGATTGGCGCAGCACCGGCGATCTGAGCAAACTCGCCAAGTTCGCTGACGACAAGGACGTTCTTGAGCGCCTGGCCGCCACCAAGGTCGAGGCCAAGGCCATCATGCGCCAGTTCATGGCGCTCGAGCAGGGCGTGACCATTCCCTCCAACGCCATCATCGACGTCCAGGTCAAGCGCATCCACGAGTACAAGCGCCAGCAGATGCTCGCGCTCTACATCATCTGGAAGTACCTCGATATCAAGAACGGCAACAGACCTAAGCACCCCGTCACCATCATCTTTGGCGGCAAGGCGGCGCCTGCCTACACTATCGCGCAGGACATCATCCATCTGATCTTGACGCTGTCTCAGTGGATTGCAAACGACCCCGACGTGGCTCCCTACCTGCAGGTTGTCATGATCGAGAACTACAACGTCACCGCCGCCGAGCGCGTGATCCCCGCCGCTGACATCTCCGAGCAGATCAGCCTGGCCTCCAAGGAGGCGAGCGGCACCTCCAACATGAAGTTCATGCTCAACGGCGCCCTAACCCTGTGCACGCTCGACGGCGCCAACGTTGAGATTGCCGAGCTCGTGGGCGACGAGAACATCTATACCTTTGGTGCCTCGTCCAAACAGGTCGAGCAGCTCTACGCCGACGGCACCTACAACGCCGGTGCGCTCTACCGCAAGCCCGGCATTAAACTGCTGGTGGACTTCATCACCAACCCGGCCTTTATGGCAACCGGCAACGCCGAGCGCCTGCAGCGCCTGCACGACGACATTAAGGGCAAGGACTGGTTTATGGCCCTGCTCGACATTGAGGAGTACATCCAGACCAAGGAGCGCGTGCTGGCCGACTACGAGGACCAGGACGCCTGGATGCGCAAGGCGCTCATCAATATCGCCAACGCCGGCACCTTCTCGTCCGACCGTACGATCTCCCAGTACAACGACGAGATCTGGCACCTGAGCTAGCTCATTCCCCTTACCCATCCTCTTGAGAAACGGAGTCGTGGCAACACGGCTCCGTTTTTTGTGCCCGCACGTTACCCTGTGATCCGACTCGGCCAAACAATCTCGATCCGTAGCAATTACTCAACCAAAACGGTCCCAGCCGTTACAGATTGAGACATACCGGCCCCTCCCCTCGGGTTTATCTCAATCTGTAACATCTAGCAGGTGAAATTCGCCTTTGGTGTTACAGATTTAGATGAAATGGTTAGCTCAGCGGAACCGTCTCGATCTGTAACATCTAACGTCCGAAATCGGCCCTATCCGTTACAGATCGAGACAAACGACCGGTCAGACAGTCCCAACACAAAGAAAGGCTCCCCTCTCGCCCAGTGGACGGGAGGGGAGCCTTATATGTGACCGCGGCAAAAGGATGGCAATACCGCAGTCGCCCAAAGGAAGGGCCTGGTTGCACCGGGCCTAGATAAGGTTCTTGCCAGAGACCTTATCGAAGAGGTGGGTCGCGTTCTTCTCAAACTTGAACCAGATGGGGTCGCCCGCCTTGAGCGCACCCTTGGCCTCGAGGTCGACAACGGGAATGATCAGGACGAACTGGCCATCGGGAGCGGTCACGTGGACATGCTCGGTCGAACCCATGAGCTCGGTCACCTCGACGGTACCCTGGAGCGCGCCCTCCTCGTCCTTGTCGGCAAGCAGAATCTGCTCGGGACGCACGCCGGCCGTAATCTCCTTCACGTCGCCGCCGTCCCAGTTGAGAGCAAGCTGAGCGCAGGTCTCGGGGGCGAGCGCCACGTTCATATCCTCGGTCTTGACGGTAAAGCCGTTGCCCGAGCGCACCAGCTGGGCATCGAAGAAGTTCATCTGCGGCACGCCGATGAAGCCGGCGACGAAGATGTTCGCGGGATGGTTGAAGACCTCCTGCGGGGTGGCGATCTGCTGGACGACGCCGTCCTTCATGACCACGATGCGATCGCCGAGGGTCATAGCCTCGGTCTGGTCGTGGGTAACGTAGATGAAGGTGCCCTTGATCTCGTGACGCAGCTTAATGAGCTCGGCGCGCATCTGGTTACGCAGCTTGGCATCCAGGTTGGACAAGGGCTCGTCCATCAGGAAGACCTTGGGGTCACGCACGATGGCGCGGCCGATGGCGACACGCTGGCGCTGGCCGCCGGAGAGTGCCTTGGGCTTACGGTCAAGGTACTCGGTAATACCCAGGATCTCGGCAGCAGAGCGAACCTTGCGGTCGATCTCGTCCTTGGGGACCTTCTTGAGCTCGAGCGTAAATGCCATGTTCTCGTACACCGTCATATTGGGGTACAGAGCGTAGCTCTGGAACACCATGGCGATGTCGCGGTCCTTGGGCGCCACGTCGTTGACGCGCTTGCCGTCGATGAGCACGTCGCCCAAGGTAATGTCCTCCAGGCCGGCGACCATGCGCATCGTCGTGGACTTACCGCAGCCAGAGGGGCCAACGAGGACGATGAACTCCTGGTCGTGAACGGTGAGGTTGAAGTCCTCTACAGCGAGCACACCGTCCTCGGTAACCTTGAGGTTGTGCTTCTTCTCCTCGGTCTTCTTCTTTTTGCCAAAGAAGCCCTTCTTTTTTGACTCGTTGTTGGGATACACCTTCTGAACATGTTTGAGAACGATCTCGGCCATGTCTCTACCTTTCGATACGCGGCGCCGCGCTGAGGGGCGCCGCCAAAACTTGCAAAACAGTTACGGCATCAGCCCTTGACGGCACCTGCCACCACACCGTCGATGATGTACTTCTGGCAGAAGATGTACATGATGACGATGGGGACAACGACCATCATGATGCAGGCCATCATGGGGCCGAGCTCGACGTGGCCATAGCCGCCGCGGAAGTACTGGATCAAAATAGGAATGGTCTTGTACTTGGTGGAGTCGAGCGTAAGGTAGGGCAGCAGGTAGTCGTTCCAGACCCACATGGTCTCGAGGATGCCGACCGAAAGATAGGTGGGCTTCATAATGGGAAGGACGATCTTAAAGAACACCTGAACCGGGTTGCAGCCGTCGATCATGGCCGCCTCCTCAATCTCGAGCGGGATGTTCTTTACAAAGCCGGCGAACATAAAGACCGCCAGGCCCGCGCCAAAGCCCAGATAGATAAAGCAGATGTTGAACGGCGTATTAAAGCCGATGCGGTCCGCCAAATTGGACAGCGTGAACATGAGCATCTGGAACGGTACGACCATCGAGAACACGAACAGGTAATAGAAGAAGTTCGAGATCTTGTTGTTGACACGAACCACGTACCAAGCGCACATGGAGCAGCACACCAGAATCAGCACGACCGACGTGACTGTGATGATGAGCGAGTACATAAACGCCGAGGCAAAGCCCTGCTCGTTAAGAGCGTGCACGTAGTTTGCGAGGCCGTTGAACGTCTCGGGCGTGAGCAGATCGAACGCCGTGGTGGTGCTGATTGCGGTCCCCTTCTTAAAGGAATTGAGCGCAATCATGAACACGGGGTAGATCCATGCGAGCGACAGGATCGTAAAGAAGATCGAGAGCGCGCGGTTAATAGCCTTATCGCGTTTCATTACTGCTGCACCTCCTTGGACCTCGTGGCCTTAAGCTGGATCATAGAAATAGCGACAACCAGGATGCAGAAGATAACTGCCTTGGCCTGACCGATGCCCTGCCATGCGATGCCAGCACGCGAATAGAACGTGTTGTAGATGTTCAGGGCGAGCATCTCGGTAGAGTGCGCCGGGGCACCACCGGTAAGGGCGAGGTTCTGGTCGAACAGCTTAAAGCCGTTGGTGATGGACAGGAACAGGCAGATGGTGATGGTCGGCATCAGGTTGGGGATCTTAACCTTCCAAAACGTCTGCCATGCCGTAGCGCCGTCGACCTTGGCGGCCTCGATGTAATCAGACGGAATGGACTGCAGACCGGCGATGTAGATGATCATCATGTAGCCGACCTGTTGCCACAGGGTCAGGATGATAAGGCCCCAGAAGCCAGCGGCGGAGTTGAGGGCGATAAGCTGGGCACCCACGTTGGAGAGCAGGCAGTTGATCAGAATCTGCCAAATGTAACCCAGTACAATGCCGCCAATCAGGTTAGGCATAAAGAAAATCGTACGGAAGATGTTGGTGCCCTTGAGCGCCTTGCGGGTGAGCGCCTGCGCAATGGCCAGCGCGATCACGTTGATGAGCACCGTCGACAGGAAGGCAAACGCCACGGTAAAGAAGAACGACGTGGAGAACTGCGGGTCGGTCAGTGCGCGCACGTAGTTCTCGATACCGACAAAGTGCGCGTTATTGATGGTAATAAACTGGCAGAACGAGAGATAGAAACCCTGGATAAAGGGAATCACGAACCCGATCATAAACGCCAGGCACGTGGGCAGCATAAAGAGCGGCCACCAGCGCTTGAGTGCTTTGCCCATAGAAGGGTCCTTTCAATATGCAGGGGGCGGGCAAACCTACGTCTGCCCGCCCCCTGTCGCTAATCAGATAGCTTGGGCAGCAACTGCTTACTCGGAAGCAGCCTTCTCGGTCTTCCAGCCATCGACGAAGGCGTTCTTGACGCCGTCCCACTTGGTGTTGTCGGCAGCATAAGCGATGAGAGCCTGCTTGAGGTTCTTCTTCCACTCCTCGGAGGGGATGTAAACGAAGTCCCAAGCGACGGTCTTCTTGCCGTCCTTGGCCATGGCAACGGCCTGCTGAGAGAAGACGTTGGTGGTCTCCTTAGCGCTCTTGAACGGGGCGGTCAGACCCATCTTGTCAGCGATGATGCTGGTGGCGGTGTCAGAAGTGACGCACCAATACATGAAGTCCTCGGTGGCCTTCTGGGCATCCTCGGAAGCCTGGGAGCTGACGCACCAGTAGTTCTCGCCGCCGGAGCACAGGCCCTGGTTCTCCTCGCCGTCGACGCCGATGTAGATCGGCAGCATGCCGAGCTGGTCGTCGGTCATACCGGCCTTGGTGAGGTCGGCGTAGGCCCAAGAGCCGTTCTGGTAGAAGACGGCCTTGCCGGTTGCGAACTCGTTGGTGGCGTCGTCACCGGTCTTGGAGGCGAGCTGCGAAGGATCGCAGGTGGAGTCGGTGATGTACAGGTCGAAGATCTGCTTAAAGTTGTCGAGATACTCGCCCTTGATCTCGTCGTCCTCCTGATTGTGCTCCTTCTCGAACTCGTAGTAGAGCGGGAGGTTGGCGAGGTGCGTGGTGTAGCGCCAGCTGGAGGAGTCATCCATACCGGCGGAAGTGAAGGCACCGTCAACGCCGAGCTCGTCCTTGCGGGCCTGGATGTCATCGGCGCAAGCCTTCAGCTTGTCGAAGGAGTTGATGTCCTCGGCCTTGTAGCCGGCCTTCTCGAGGAGCTCCTTGTTGTAAATGATGCCGTAGCTCTCCTGAACCCAGTCGATACCCAGATCCTTGCCGTCGGACTGCAGCGCCAGGGAGTCGTCGATGAGCTCGCCGCGGAGCTTGGTGTCGGAAAGATCGGCGCAGTAGTCCTTCCAGTTCTTAAGGCCGGTGGGGCCGTTGACCTGGAACAGCGTCGGAGCGGAGCTCTTGGACATCTCGGACTTGAGCTTCTCCTCGTAGGTGTTGGAGGCGGCGGTCACGATCTTGACCTCGACGCCCTTCTCCTTCTTGTACGCCTTGGCGATCTCCTTCCACTCCTTGTCGACCTCGGGCTTGAACTGGAGGAAGTAGACCTCGGCAGCGTCACCAGAAGCAGAGGAGCCAGAGCCGGCAGAACCACCGCAGCCCACGAGGCCCAGACCAAGAACCGCAGCCGCGGAACCAGCAAAGCCCAGGAACTGCCTTCTGCTCATTTCGTTCTTCATTACAATCCACCCTTTCACACCGTGGCGGCACCCTTTGCCGCCGCCTTCGGAGATTGGCTCGGGGACTTTGCCCCTTTTGCTGACTTGTACAATATGCTATTTGGCTAGTTGTTTGAACAAGTATTACTAGAGCGGTAGAAAAACTTCGGTGAACGGTAATTTCGACTTGATACTTGACAAGTTTTGTATAAACAATTATTTGTTATCGAATGCAGAGAAAACGCCCGATCAAGCCGATGCATCGTCGGTTTGACCGGGCGTTTTCGCTTTGAGGGCATGAGTCTCGTCAGGCTGCGAGCTAGCCGGCTATCGCTTGGAGTTAACGCGGTAGTGGAAGATCTCGGGGTGTGTGCGAGCGTGCGTCACCTCAAATAAGATGCCGTCCGAGGTGTACGACTGGCTCTCCATAACGGCGACGCAGTTGTACTTGCCAAGGTCCAAGTAGCTGCAGTCCTCATCATTGGCAAGCTCGACGCTCACCGTACGACGGCTCGCCATCACTTTGACGCCGCGCTTGTGCTCCAGATAGCCGTAGATAGAATCCGCCGCGATCTCGGGGGTCAGGCCCTTGGCGATCGACGCCAAAAAGTAGCCATGGTCCACTTGGCGCGCGCTGCCGTTGAGGCTTCGGACACGCACTACGCGAATCAGCTCCTCGCCCACCTTAAAGCCCAGGCGACGAGAGAGTTGCTCAGTGCAAATCAAATGTTCAAAAGACTTGACCTCGGTCGATGCGACGGCATTGTTGCGTTTTGCGAACTCGCCAAACGACTCAACCTCTTCGAGTGCGCCCAGCATGTCGGTTTCGCCCTTAAGCCAAATAACGCGCACGCCCTTACCGTGTATAGGCTGCACAAACATCCCGTCGGCCAGCATACCCAAGGCGCGACGGACGGTATTGCGAGTGCATCCGAACTCCGCGGTCAGCTCGGCTTCGGTTGGCAGCATCTCCTGAAACGCATAGGTCCCATTAATGATGCGCGAGCGTATTTCTCGGTAGATTCCTTCGTATATCGCTTTTGGCATTGTTTCACCTCTACATTATTCATTTCCGGCTAGGCACGATAGCATTTCTTAAAGTTGTTTAAACCGAATATCGGTAAAGCGACAGGATTTAACCGTTGACGGTTTCTGTCATGCCCAAATCGGTTTCGCTCAAAACTGCCGGTACGACAATCGTCTGGTCCTCTACAATGAATCCATTGTTTAAACGTTTCCCCACGCGCAACGCGCCTCGATATTCGGAAGGCAGAACATGCTGCAAAAAATCCAACGCTTTGGCGGGGCAATGTTCGCGCCCGCCATGCTGTTTTCTATATCAGGCCTCATGGTCGGCGTCTCCGCTCTCGCAACGACTGCGGACATCGTCGGCGATCTCGCCGTATACGGAACTCCTTGGTACGTTTTTTGGACCATCATCCAGCGCGGCTCGTGGACGGTCTTTAAACGCCTCCCGCTCCTTTTTGCCGTAGCGCTGCCCATCGGTCTTGCCCAAAAACAACCGGCTCGTTGCTGCCTCGAGGCTCTCGTCGCCTATTTTGCCTACTGCTTCTTTTTGAGCGAGATCATTAAGCTGAGCGGAGACAACCTTGGACTTGAGTACCCGTCATCTTTGACCACCGCCAGCGGTATCACCGTCATCGACGGCATCAAGACGCTCGACACCGGCATTATCGGCCCGCTGGCGGTATCGGCAACCGTCGTCACCATCCATGACCGCTTCTACGATGCCAAGATTCCCGATTGGCTCGGCACCTTCTCGGGCTCCTCGCTGGTCTACCTCATCAGCTTTTTTGCCGTGTTTGCCCTTGCCGCTATCTCGGCCGCCATCGTGCCCTACGTATACGATGTAACCGATACGCTGCGTCACGCGCTTGCAGGCGTCGGTCCCTTTGGCGTGGGCATCTTTGTCTTTTTAGAACGAGCACTCGAGCCCTTTGGCCTGCACCACCTGCTCTACATGCCGATCTACTACGACAACCTGGTCATTAACGACGGCATCTACGCCACGTGGAGCAGTTTGCTCCCCATCCTCTCCCATAGCACGCGCCCCCTTAATGAGCTTGCGCCGTGGGCCGGTTTTACCGCCACCGGCTGGGTCAAGCTCTTTGGCCTTCCTGCCATCGCAGCTGCGTTCTACTCCACCGCAAAACCCGAGCGCCGCGCCGGCCTCAGGGTCATCCTTGCTCCCGCCATCATCGCCTCGGTGGTTTGCGGCGTTACCGAGCCACTCGAGTTTCTCTTTATGTTCACCCACCCCGGGCTCTTTTTGCTCTACGCCGTCTTATCGTCTTGCCTTGCCACAACCATGAATCTCTTTGGCATCGTCGGCATCTTCTCGGGCGGCCTCATGGAGATGGCAGCCTTTAACTTTATTCCGCTCATGCGCACACATGCCGGTGCCTATCTTTTGGCGCTCGGTATCGGTCTTGCCTTTAGCCTCATCTTTTTTGTTAGTTTTCGAGCACTCATCTTGGTCTATGACCTTAAGACGCCGGGCCGGGAGGATCATGTCGCCAATCGCGCGGCAATCGATCGTTTAACGGAAAGCGGCTTTGCCAAAGAGCAATCTCCCAATGACGAGGTCGATAGTCGATTCGATCAAGATCACGTCCTCGCTGAGCGGGTAATTCAGCTTTTAGGTGGCGTTGGCAATATCGTGGGCGCAACCAACTGCGCCACGCGCCTGCGCGTCGAGGTCGCAGACCCTTCCATCGTTGCAGATAACGCGTCGTTTGTCGCGGCGGGCGCCAAGGGCCTCATCATTACGGGCAAGACCGCCCAGGTGATCATCGGCATCTCCGTTCCCCGCGTTAAAGAGCATTTTGACCAGATCATGGGCCTCGAGCCGGGATTTGTGCCCACCACCTCGGCCTCCCCTGTCGCCAGCGCAGCCCATAAGCACGGCGATATCTGCTTCTTCGATATAGACGGAACGCTCGCCTGGCAAGACCCTCGAGTGGCACAAGAGCTTCCCGAGAGCGAGCGTGACCTGTCCCCCCATCCCAACGAGGCGGTCTCGCAGGCCATCCGCGATTTCGTTGCAAACGGCAACATGGCCTTCATCTGCACAGGACGCACCCTCAGCTGCATCCACCCCAAACTTCTTGAGCTGCCCTGGACCGGCATCGTCTGTCTTGCGGGCGGTTACGCCGAGATCAACGGAAACGCAATTCGCGATCTGTCGATGACGCCCAGCATGCTGCAGCGTCTTGCCCCCTACCTTGAGCAATCGGGCGAGGTCATCCGCTTTGAGGGCCTCAACGGCGTCGTGCGCATGAGTGCCGATGCCCCCGATGCTCCCGGATACGCGCGCACCCTGGGCGACGCAGTCACGCAGCTGCAACATTACAGTGTCTACAAGATCTTGATGTCTACATCGCTCGCCAACCACATCGCTCAAGATAAGGCACTTGAGCCGCTGCTGTGCTTTAACGAGCTCGAACTCGAGGTAACCGAAATCTCGCCCCGCGAATGCACGAAGCGCGGGGGTATCCAGTCTGTACTCGACGCCCTCGATCCCCACCACGGAACCGTATACGGCATTGGCGACGCCAGCAATGACGTCTCGCTGATGAATGCCGTCGATGTCGGTATCGCCATGGGCAATGCGCCGGACTATCTCAAGGATAAGGCCGATTACGTGACCGACACCGTCGATCACGACGGTGTCGTTGCGGCGCTCGAGCATTTTAGGCTGATTTAGGCACGCTCCATCAAACGCACGCCCGTTGTCCTAAATCGCCAAAACTGCCGCGCCAAACGCCCTGATGTGGCAATATGTTGTCTGCATATTGCATCAATGCAACCTCAGAAAGAATGCGAGAACCCGTGTCCAGTCCGTTTACCAGCTTTTTAGCCCAGCACTTTGACCAGATTAACGACTATCTGGCCACGTTCTTTGACGGACAGGCGACCTCTGCCGATATCGAGCGCTACCTGTATGCGCCGCTCTCGGCTTTTACGGCCAACGCCGGCAAGCGCCACCGCCCGCTTATCTGTATGCTCGCCGCAACCGCAGTGGGCGGTAGCTTTGAGAGCGCCCGCAGCGCCGCGGCAGCCATCGAGCATTTCCAGTCGGGCGCGCTGATCCACGACGACATCGCCGACAACGGACAGCTTCGTCGAGGCAAGCCCTGCATGCACCTTACCGAGGGCACGGGCCTTGCCATCAATTGTGGCGACCTGGCGCTCACCATGGTCACCAAGACGGTTCTCGACGACCCTACGCTGGAGTCCGACGTGAAGCTGCGCGTGCTCCACGAGCTTACCGAGATGATCGTCCGCACCATCGAGGGTCAAGCACTCGACCTGGGTTGGGTCCGTGACGGGCGCTTTGATATCTCGGTTGATGACTACCTGGACATGGCGACGCACAAGACCGCGTTTTACAGCGGAGCCACGCCGCTTGCCGCCGGAGCCATTATCGGCGGCGGCAGCGATAAGCAAATCGAAGCGCTGCGCGCCTTTGGCCTGCACACGGGCCTCGCCTTTCAGATTCAGGACGACCTGCTCAACCTTGTCGGCACTAAGGAAGCCGCCAACAAGGACTTCCGCACCGACATCACCGAGGGCAAGCGCACGCTTGTCGCCGTACATGCCCTCTCTGATGAGCGCCACCACGACGAGGTCGAGGCGATTCTTTCCTCGGGCACCGATGATCCCGTGCAGCTCGCACGCGCCGTGGAGATCTTCCAGGAGACCGGCTCCATCGATTACGCCCACACTTACGCGCTCGACCTGACCGCTAAGGCCAAAGCGGCCATCGAGAACGTTGAGCTTGATCCGCACGCACATGAGCTGTTCCTCTCCATGGCAGATTTCTTTGTGGAGCGCCTTAACTAACGGGGGTTATAAAACCTATCAGCAGCGTATTTGGGCACAACTTGCTACACTGTTGAGTGCATGTTTATGCATCCCTTTGCGTTGTCTATCCGACAGACGCTCAAATAGTACGAATGGTACGCCGAAAGGGGTTCGTTCATGGAACCTATTACAACGGGCATGCAAGGAGCAGCCGTCGAGGACGTGCAGTCTCGTCTCCTGCAGCTCGGCTACACGATTGATGCCGCCGAAGTCACCGACAAGTACTTTGGAGCCACCACTGAGCAGGCCGTCAGCACCTTCAGGCTCGACAGCGGCCTTGCTGCCGGTCATGCCGTCGATATCCCCTGTTGGAGCGCCCTTGTAGACGCTTCGTATAAGCTGGGCGACCGCACCCTCTATCTGCGCATGCCCAATTTCCATGGCGCCGATGTGCAGGCCCTGCAGCGCGCTCTCAACGTTTTGGGCTTTGCCTGTGGCGAAGACGACGGCTACTTTGGCCCGCATACCGAGGCCGCCCTGCAGCAGTTCCAGGAAAATGTCGGCCTGTTTGCCGACGGCATGGCCTTCCAGGACACCTACGCCTACATCAACCGCCTGCACCATGTGTGGGAGGGCAAGCCCTCGGTCACCGAAGCCGAGTCCCGTATCGGTTTTGCTCGCGCCGCCAACGTGCTCGAGCGCTTCCAGATTGCCGTTATCGGCGAGGACCCCATCGCGCGCAGCGTTGCGTCGCGCATGTGGAATATCGCCACGGCAACGACCGACAACAGCGGCATGATGCTCTGCGACTCCGAGGTCCCAACCGACGTAGACCTGGTGCTCGAGATCGCAAGCGATGAGCTGCCCGCAGATGCAGCGCCGCGCGCCACGATCGCCCTCGCCGAGTGCCATAACCTGGCCCAGCGCATCCGCACTGCCAATGTCGCCGCGCAGCAGAAGCCAGCACGCATTCGCATTGAGCTCACGGGCATGACGCGCTACAACGGCACCTTCACGGCCAGCGACGCGCAGACACTCGCCGTACGCCTGCTCGATGGCGTTTGCGATGCCCTCGCAGATTAGGTAAACTAAACGAGTTGCTTTTGGGCAACACCACACATTGGGACGTAGTTCAACGGTAGAACTCCGGTTTTTGGTGCCGGCTGTTGGGGGTTCGAATCCCTCCGTCCCAGCCCTTAAGAACACAGCGCTCCAGGCCCTTATGAACCTGGAGCGCTTTCTTGTGGGCAAGCGGAGGGATTCGAACCCGCAAGGGTGCGGAGCTGAGGAAACGCGAAGCGTTTTCCAGCGCAGCACACAAGGAGCGAAGCGACGCAGCGGCACGCGGCCGCCGAAATGGCGGACGCGGAATCCCTCCGTCCCACATCAGCCATGGGCTCCTCGCGTTAAGAAAATCGAGCCAACGCCGCCAAGCGGAGGGATTCGAACCCGCCAGGGTGTGGAGCTGAGGAAACGCGAAGGCGCCCCAGGCCCATAACGACCAAGAGCGCCTTGCATCAAGAAATATCAGCCCATTTCCGAAAAGCGAGCCGCCATCTACAAAATAGCGCGTGGCCCCGGCGGGCCGGGCATTAAGTTTGTCGCGAGTTCCGCACGCAAAGAAGGCCACTTAATGTGGCCTTCGTCTTGCGCAGG
>CABUPH010000022.1 GCA_902493375.1 uncultured Collinsella sp. | reverse complement strand
CGAGCGGGGGCTCCTATCTTTTTAGTGCCCTCGGATTGGGTCATAGTGTCTGTCGGTGCCATAACATCGGCGTTGCCTTGGCCGTCAATAGTCATTGGGGACGTTCTTTATCTGCCGGCACTTGAGGACAGTCCCTAAGTGTCGGCAGATTGGGACATTCCTTTGCAAGATGGCGCTGAAGACTGTCCCCAACGACCGGCTCGGGAACCTGATCCTAATGCACTAGTTTCTGTCGAGTCGGTGCTCTTTGTGGGTTGCCCGTATAATGGTTTGCGTATGAACCGCAACCAAGGAGTTCCAGTTTATGGACCAGAGCCTTTTTAAATTCGACTTGATCGCCGAGGACCCGACGACGCACGCGCGCGCCGGCGTGCTGCACACCCCGCACGGCGACATCGAGACGCCGATCTTTATGCCCGTGGGCACCAAGGCAAACGTCAAGGGCATCCCCACCGAGACCGTTAAGCAGCTCGGTGCGCAGATCGTGCTCGCCAACACCTACCACCTGTCCATGCGTCCCGGCGAGGACACCATCGCCGAGCTGGGCGGACTGCACAAGTTTATGAACTGGCATGGCCCCATTCTTACCGACTCGGGCGGCTTCCAGGTGTTCAGCCACAACGACGCCGTCAAGCTCACCGACGAGGGCGTGCGCTTTATCGTCAACGACTACGACGGCCGCCATGTGTTCTGGACGCCCGAGGACAACATGGAAATCGCCATGAAGCTCGGTTCCGACATCTGCATGCAGCTCGACCAATGCCCGGGCTATCCCGCCACGCGCGCCTACGTTGAGCGCGCCGTTGAGCTGTCGAGTATGTGGGCCGAGCGCTGCTACAAGGCTCACACCCGCGATGACCAGGCGCTCTTTGGCATCGTCCAGGGTGGCATGCATCTGGATCTGCGCCTGCGCTCGCTGCGCCATCTGGAGGAGTGCGGCGACTTCCCCGGTTACGGCATCGGCGGCTACTCGGTGGGCGAGGACCACGAGACTATGTTCGAGACGCTGGCGCCGCTGGTTTCCGAGTACATGCCTAAGCACAAGCCGCGCTACCTCATGGGCGTCGGCAACCCTACCACGCTCGTGCGCGGCGTTGGCGTGGGCATCGACATGTTCGACTGCGTGCTGCCGACGCGCACCGGCCGCATGGGTACGGCGTTCTCCAGTGAGGGTCGCCTCAACTTCCGTAACGCGCGCTTTGCGCACGACGATGGTCCCATCGACCCCACCTGCACCTGCCCGGTGTGCACGGGCGGCTACAGCCGCGCGCTCATCCGCCACATGGTCACGCAGAAGGAGATGCTCGGCGGTATTCTGCTGTCGATGCACAACATCTACTACCTGCTCAACCTTATGCAGCGTGCCCGCCAGGCCATTATCGAGGGCCGCTACGGCGCGTTCGTGAGTGACTGGATGAACAGTCCTGCGGCGGTGGACTACTAAGAGCGGCGCGGGCGCTTGCAGAGCGCTGGCAACGGCAAGGGGCGAGCGCTGGCCGGTCATCGCGTTCGCTAACACGGTCTGCGCGACCGCTGACCGATAGCTTGCAAGCACTTGATGCATCGTGGGTACCATACCGAATGGTTGATGTTCGGGCGGGTGTTTGGCGCATGGCGTCGACCCCGCCCGTTTTTCTTTTTCTCGATAGGAGTACCCATGATTAAGAACGAGAATGTCGAGGGCGAGCCTGCCTACGACGAGACGTACCGCCGCGGCCCCGTGTTCATGCGCGGCCCCATGATTCCTAAGGACAACACCTACGCCAACCTGCTGGCGCCCGAGGAGTCGACCGACTGGCTGCATGCCGACCCCTGGCGCGTGCTGCGCATTCAGGCAGAGTTTGTCGACGGCTTTGGCGCGCTTGCCGAGCTCGGGCCCGCGGTGACCATCTTCGGCAGCGCCCGCACGCCCAAGACCGATCCGCTCTACAAGGCGGCACGCGCGGTCGGTCGCAAGATTGCGCAACGTGGCGTGGCGGTCATCACCGGTGGCGGCCCCGGCATCATGGAAGCGGCCAACAGGGGAGCGGCGAGTGTCAACGGCAAGTCAGTTGGCCTGGGCATTGAGTTGCCGCACGAGCATGGGCTCAATAAATACGTGAACCTCGGCATGGACTTCCGTTACTTCTTTGTGCGCAAGACCATGTTCGTCAAATACAGCTCGGGTGCTATCGTGTTTCCCGGCGGTTTTGGCACGCTCGACGAGATGTTCGAGGTGCTCACGCTGGTGCAGACGCACAAGGTCAAGCGCATGCCGCTTGTGCTGGTGGGTACCGAGTACTGGCAGGGCCTGTTCGACTGGCTCAACGGCCCGGTGATGGATGCCGGTATGATCAGCCCGCTCGATCCCGAGCTCGTACACATCACCGACGACCTCAACGAGGCCGTCGACATTGCCCTGAGCGGGCTGATGTAGATCAATCGTGCCCACGCGACATGAATACGCATGGCAATCTGATGTTATTTAACATCAGATTGCCATTTATATTGGGTATACTGGTGTAAAAGACGAGGGCGAGGAGGTCGCAAATGTCTACAGCAACAGTTAAGCCTACGACGGTTCGAATCGAAGAGGGGCTCAAGGAGCAGGCGACTGAGTTCTTGGATTCGGTCGGCCTCAGCCTCAATTCCTATCTCAATCTTGCCGTTCGGCAGCTGGTAAATCAGCGAAAGATTCCTTTTGAGATTGTAGGAAGGGCGGAGGTGCCCAACGAGGCGACGAGGCGTGCCATGGTGATCGCCGAGGCTCATGAGTTGGGGATTTTGCCGGACGATAGCCTGTCATTCAATAACGCTGATGAGCTTATGTCATTCCTCGATGAGGAATAGCGATGTTCGAGATTAAAGTCGAGGCTCAATTTAAGGTGGACTACAAACGAACGATGCGCATGCATCCGCAGCTAAAAAGTGAGTTTAAAGCGGCGGTTGCAGAGCTTGTGGCTCATGGGTCACTTCCGGCGGAGTATGGCGCCCACGAGCTCTCAAACCCGGGCGGAAACTACAACGGCCACATCGATTTCCACCTATCCGATGGCTTGGTCGATGTGGTCGTTCTTTATCTTCTCCATAAGACTAACCCAGTGATTAGGCTGGTGAGAATGGGCACTCATCAGGAGCTGTTTCAGGGTCCGCTGGGCTGATCGCCGATTTCCAAGTTGCGGTGGAATAGGGATTGATTGGCGGCTGAAGAGCCAAAAACAGTCCCTATTTCACCGCAAGTGGTAAAGGTGCCCCTAGTGGATGGGTTGGTAGCGGGGGCAGTAGCTAATGGCGATGGCGTCGACGCCTACGTGGGTGGCGATGGTGCAGCCGATGGGGCCGGTACCGGCGTCTACGTAATCCTGGCCCGCGAGTGCCTCGTTGACAAGCTCCTGCTCCTCGGCGGCGCCAGTCGTGAGCACACGCACGCTTGAGCCCGGGTGCTCGTCCAAAAACGCGAGGCAATCTGCCATGGTGTTGGCGACGATGCGCTTGGCGCCGCGACCCTTCTTGATGGCCTTGATCTCGCCCGACTGCCACTCCGGCGAAACGGCCAGGCGAATGTTGAGCATCTGCGTGAGCTGGCCGGCGAGCTTGGGCGCGCGGCCGTTCTTGACGAGGTTCTCGAGCGTGCGGGGAATCAGCAACAGGTGTGCGTCGGGCAGCGTCGCGCGGATCTGCGCCTCGGTCTCGTCCAAGTTGCGGCCGTCTTCGCGCATGGCCAGCGCGTACTCCACCAGCAGGCCCTCGGCGCCCGAGCCGGTGCGCGAGTCGATGCAGCGCACGTCGAGTTCGTGAGTTTCGGCCGTCAGGCTGGCGTTGGCATAGCAGGCGGACCACTCGCTGCACAGCGAGATAAAGATGGCGCTATCGTGGCCGTCGGCGCGTACGCGGTCAAAGAGCGCCTTGAACTCGCCGGCACTCGGCTGCGAGGTGTGCGGCAGCTGCTCGGAGCCGGCCATGCGCGCGACGTACTCCTGGGCGGTAATCTGTACCTGGTCGAGCAGGTCCTCGCCCTCGATAATCACATGCAGCGGAATCACGTAAATGCCGAGCTCTTGAGCGCGGGCGGGGGAGATGTCCGACGTGGAGTCGGTTATGATGGCAAAAGACATAATTGCACCTTTCGTTGGGGCGCTTGCGCGCCGCCTTCTGAGAGCAAAGTGCGACAAGTATAGTGGAGTTGCTCTACATTGCTAGGTTCAATTGTTGAATAGTCAACAGTTTGAAGTGACGGTGTGGAAATCATCAACTGGGGAAGAGGGATGCCGATGGCGGCATTACAGCTATGCGAGCGGCCGATTGTGTTGTTCGATTTTGACGGCACGGTGGCCGATACGGGTCGGGCGGTGATGACCTCGACGCGCAAGACGTTGGCCGCGCGCGGGTTTTCGGAGGCGCAGATGGGTGACCTGCGCCGCATGATCGGGCCTCCGCTGTGGAAGAGCTTCCACGACTTTTACGGCTTCTCCCGCGAGGAGTCGCTTGTGGTGGCCGACGAGTACCGTGCCTTTTTTGATGAGCTGGGACCGGAGGAGTATCCCGTGTTCGACGGGATCCCCGAGCTGCTGGATGGGTTGGTCGCCCAGGGCAAGCGCTTGGCCGTGGCGACGTCACGCATGGAGGCAAAGTGCATTGACATGGTGGGCGAGCTGGGGCTTTCGCAGTTTGAGGCGGTGATTGGCATGAATCCGCCGCAGGGACGCGAGACCAAGGCCGATTCGGTTCGCGATGCCCTGGCGGCGCTCGGCGCGACGGCCGACGATGCCGTGATGATCGGCGATCGCTTTAACGATGTGGAGGGCGCGCACGCGATGGGCGTGCCGTGCATCGGCATCTATTCGGGCGCGGCAGCGCCGGGGGAGCACGAGGCCGCGGGCGCCGATGCGGTGGTGCACTCGGTGGCCGAGCTTGCTAAACTTTTCGCTATCTAATAGACATAATGTGAGGGGCGGGCGTACCCGTCGCTCATTGGTAAGGAGGTCGTCCATGAATCAGGTGGAGCAGAGCGTCGCTGAGTATGTCGACGAGGTCTGGGAGGATGTCGTCGCTGATATCGAGCAGCTGGTGAGTTATCCTTCCGTGGCAGTTTCTGCCGATGCGGAGCCCGGCGCGCCGTTTGGCCGCCCGGTCCGTGACGCGCTCGATTGCGCGCTCGGCATCGCGCAGAAGCTCGGCTATCAGACGAGCGACGACGAGGGCTATGTGGGAATCGCCGATATCCCGGGCCGCGGCGACAAGCAGCTCGCGACTATCTGCCACGTGGACGTGGTTCCCGCCGGCCCTGGCTGGAACACCGATCCGTTCGCGATGGGGCGTCGCGAGGGCTGGTTGCTCGGTCGCGGCGTGATCGACGACAAGGGCCCGGCAGTGCTGTCGCTTTATGCCGGCGCGTACCTGCTCAAGCACGGCATTGTTCCGCGCTACACCTTCCGCGCGCTGCTGGGCTGCGATGAGGAAGTGGGCATGTCCGACGTTCACCATTATCTGGAGAACCACGCGAACCCCGACTTTCTGTTTACGCCCGATGCCGAGTTCCCGGTCTGCAATGCCGAGAAGGGCCAGTTTGGAGCGACGTTTGTTAGCTCCAAGATCGACGGCGGGCGCATCGTGTCGTGGAGCGGCGCCGAGGCGAGCAATGCCATTCCGTCGCAGTCCATCTGCGAGCTCGCGATTGCCGCCGATGAGCTGCCGGCGCCGGTCGAGAACGCCGACCGCCTGGAGATCACGACGCTCGATAACGGGCATGCGCAGATTTTCGCCCACGGTATTGGCGGCCACGCTTCGATGCCTGAGGGCACCATCAACGCCGTCGGCCTGATCGTGTCGTATCTGCGCGAGGCCGAGGACGCGTTTGGTGCACGCGACGAGCGCCTGCTGACGCCTGCCGAGCACGAGTTCGTCAAGTTCTTGGCCTTTGTGCATGCGGATGCCTATGGCCGCGGCCTGGGTATCGATGCGACGAGCCCGGCGTTTGGTCCGCTCACCTGCAACCCCGGCGTCATCCGTGTGGCGGATGGCCATATCGAGCAGGTCATCGACGTGCGTTTTCCCGACAGTACGAGCGCTGATACCATCCGCGAGCAGCTCGAGCCGCTCGTGGGGCGCTTTGGCGTGACGTGTCGCGTGGGCCATGCGAAGGTGCCATTCTCGGTCTCTGCCGATGATCCGGCCGTGAAGGCGCTTATTGATACCTATAACGAGTTTACGGGCAAGCATGCTGAGCCCTTTGCTATGGGCGGCGGCACGTACGCGCGCAACTTTGCCCGCGCCGTCTCGTTTGGCCCCGAGGAGACCGGCCTGGAGCTGCCCGAGTGGGGCGGCCAGATGCACGGTCCCAACGAGTGCGCCAACGAGGAACAGCTCAAGCAGGCGCTCAAGATCTATATTGTTGCGATCCTCCGTTTGAATGAATTAGAGCTTTAAGGTTTCGCGGTTTCCCAATCTAAGTTGCGGTGGAATAGTTCCTAGAATGGGCCATTTGATAGCCAAGCAGGAACTATTTCACCGCAACTTTGTTTTTATTGGTGTAAAAGGTGCGCCATGTTCGGCGCTGGATTGTTATTCGTTTGTAAAGGCCGTGCTGCGCTTGCGGTAAGGGTCTATCAAATGACCGTAAGAAACCGCAGATAACGCGGCCGTCGCCCGATCGGGGCCGTATCTTTCCAAACAGCAAAGCGGGCAGGGTGCCCGCGAGTCGCATGTATGAAAGGAAGATCATGCTCGATCAGGCTTATTCTCGTCGTCAGTTCCTCGGCCTCGCTGGTGGTCTTGCCAGCATCGTCGGCCTCGGCCTCGTTGGCTGCGGTGGCGCAGGCGCTTCCAACGCCGCCGACAAGGGTAGCGCCGCTGCTGCCGAGTCCGTCTCCGGCGAGGTGACCTACGACGGTGCCTCCTCGTTCCAGGCTCTCGTCGAGGCTGCTGCCGAGAAGTTCATGGATGCCAACCCCGACGTCTCCGTCTCCGGTTCGGGTAACGGTTCGGGCAAGGGCCTGACCGCTGTCGCCGCCGGCACCGTCACCATCGGTAACTCCGACGTCTTCGCCGAGACCAAGCTCGAGGCCGACCAGGTCAAGAACCTCGTCGACCACGAGGTCGCCGTCGTTGGCATGGGCCCCGTCGTCTCCAAAAACGTGACGGTCGACGACCTGTCCCTCGAGCAGCTCAAGGGCATCTTCTCTGGCCAGATCACCAACTGGAAGGAGGTCGGCGGCGACGACGCCACCATCGTCGTCCTCAACCGCAAGGCCGGCTCCGGCACCCGCGCCACCTTCGAGGCCGCCGTCTTTGGCGACGAGGCCGTCGACTTTAAGGGCAACGCCGAGCTCGACAAGTCCGGCGACGTCCAGACTCAGATGGGCAGCACCGATAACGCCATCTCCTACCTCGACTTCTCGCACTTCGATGACTCCAAGTTCAACGCCATCAAGGTCGAGGGCGTCGAGCCCAAGAGCAAGAATGTCACCGACGACTCCTTCAAGATCTGGGCTACCGAGCACATGTACTGCTCCAAGGACGCCGACGAGGCCACCAAGGCCTTCCTGGAGTTCATGCTCTCCGACGACGTCCAAGGCAAGCTCGTCGAGGAGCAGGGCTTTATCCCTGTCTCTGCCATGAAGGTCGTCAAGGACGCCAGCGGCAAGGTCTCCGCTAAATAAGTAATCGCCCCCGGAAAGGTTTGCAATGGCAAAACAGCTGCCAAAGCGCGACCTTGAGAACGTGGGCCTGGGCGTCACGGGCGCGTGCGTAGCGCTCGTGACGCTTGTCGTTGCCGCGCTCATCTTTATGGTCGCCCAAAAGGGCCTCTCGGCTTTCGTTAAGGACGGCGTTTCGGTCGTCGAGTTCTTTACCGGCGCCAAGTGGGACCTGGCCAACACAGCCGAAAACGGCCTGCCCTATACCGGCGCCCTGCCCCTGATTGTCACCTCGTTTGCGGTCATGGTGCTCTCTACGCTTATCGCGCTGCCCATCGCCATCGGCTCTGCCATCTTTGCAGTCGAGATCCAGCCTAAGTTTGGTTCCAAGGTCTTTCAGCCGCTTATTGAGCTTTTGACTGGCATTCCTTCGGTCGTCTTTGGCCTGATCGGTTTTCACGTGGTCGTCGGCCTCATGAAGAGCGTTTTCCACGCAAGCACGGGCTTGGGCATCTTGCCCGGCGCCATCGTGTTGGCCGTCATGATCCTGCCGACGATGACCACGCTTTCGGTCGATGGCCTGCGCGCCGTGCCCGACAGCTACCGCCAGGGCTCGCTCGCGCTGGGCTACACCCGCTGGCAGACCATCTGGCACGTGGTACTCAAGTCCGCCATGCCGTCGCTCATGACTGCGGTCATCCTTGGTATGACCCGCGCCTTTGGCGAAACGCTTGCCGTGCGCATGGTTATCGGCGGTATCGAGGCCATGCCGACGTCGCTGCTGTCGCCGGCGTCCACCATCACCACCACGCTCACCACGTCCATGGCGGTCTATGCCGAGGGCTCGGCCCAGGACGATGTTCTGTGGGCACTCGGCCTGCTGCTGATGGGCATGAGCCTCATCTTCATCCTGATCATCCACCTTATCGGCCGCAAGGGGGCGAAGGCTCGTGGCTAGCACGCGCATCCATATCGACGAGGCGAGACTCGGGCGTGTCCAAAAGCAGGACCGCATCGCCACGGGTGTGCTGACGGCGATCGTCGCCATCGTCATGCTCATCGTCATCTCCATGGTGGCCTATATCCTGTTCGAGGGCATCTCGACGCTGTTCCAGCCGGGATTTCTCACGCAGCCAGCGCGCACCAACGGAACCCAGGGCGGCGTGCTCTACCAGCTGTTCGACTCGTTCTATCTGCTGCTGATCACTCTGGTCATCTCGGTACCCATCAGCCTGGGCGGAGCGGTCTTCCTGGTTGAGTACGCGCCGAACGGACCCATTCGCGACATCGCCTCCACCGCCATCGAGACGCTGTCCTCGCTGCCCTCCATCGTCGTCGGCATGTTCGGCTTTCTGGTGTTCTCGGTGCAGCTGGGCTGGAAGTACTCCATCATCTCCGGCGCCGTCGCGCTCACCATGTTCAACATCCCCATCCTGGTGCGCGTGATTCAGCAGGCACTCGAGGACGTGCCGCAGGCCCAGCGCGATGCGTGCCTGGCCATGGGCCTCACCCGTTGGGAGGCCACGCTGCACATCCTGATCCCCGAGGCCATGCCCGCTATCGTGACCGGCATCGTGCTTTCGGCCGGCCGTGTGTTTGGCGAGGCCGCGGCACTGCTCTTTACCTCAGGCATGAGCTCGCCGGTGCGTCTGAACTTCTTGAGCTTTAACCTGTCGAGCCCCACCTGCGCCTGGAACGTGTTCCGCCCCGGCGAGTCGCTCGCCGTGCACATCTACAAGATCTATGGCGAAGGCAGCCCCGAGGCCCAGCAGATCGTCTGGGGCACCGCGGCGCTGCTGATGATTTGCGTGCTGCTGTTTAACGTAATCGCCCGCATTGTGGGCAAGCAACTGGCAAGGAAGATGACGGCCGAATGAGCGAGATAAATGCAACGCCCGCAACCGAAGCGGCCGCGTCCGACACCCAGGACTTTCTATCGAGTGTGGGGGAGAGCGAGAAGCGCGTGCGCGTGAGCGGCAAGGCCGTGAGCGACGAGGTCGTGCTCTCCACCAAGGACGTCAACGTGTACTATGGCGACCACCATGCCCTGCACGACACGTCGCTCGACTTTCACAAGGGCGAGATCACGGCGCTCATCGGGCCTTCGGGCTGCGGTAAGTCGACCTTCTTGCGTAGCCTCAACCTTATGAATCGCGAGATTCGCGGCTGCCGCGTGGAGGGCGAGATCAACTATCGCGGGCGCAACGTGAACACCAAGACCGAGAACACCTACGAGTTGCGTCGCTCCATTGGCATGGTGTTCCAGCAGCCCAACCCGTTTCGCAAGTCCATTCGCGACAACATCACGTTTGCGCCTAAGCGCCACGGCATCACCGACCGCGACGAGCTTGATCGTATGGTCGAGGAAAGCCTGCGCGGTGCGGCGCTTTGGGACGAGGTCAAGGATAAGCTCGACAAGAGCGCCTATGCGCTTTCGGGCGGTCAGCAGCAGCGTCTGTGCATTGCACGCACGCTGGCGCTCAACCCCGACGTGATCCTGTTTGACGAGCCCTGCTCGGCGCTCGACCCCATCTCGACGCTGGCGATCGAGGACCTTATGTCGTCGATTGTGGCCGAGCGCGCCATCGTCATCGTGACGCACAACATGGAGCAGGCCTCGCGCGTGTCCAACCGCACGGCGTTCTTCTACATGGGCGATATGGTCGAGTACGACGAGACTGACGAGATTTTCCAACGGCCCAAGGATAAGCGGCTGAATGATTACCTCACCGGCATGTTCTCCTAGTCCGGGACATGCTTGAGGCCCGCGGCGGCCACGGTTGCCACGGGACTGATTGGAGAGGCGGGTCATCTCTTTTGGGAGATGGCCCGCCTTTTTGTGTCGTGTGCGGCCCGCCTTTTCGCTGCTATCATGGACAACGTTGAATTTCTACGAAGGAGCAGGGCATATGGCGATTCTTTTGGGATGCGATTCCGTCAGCCTAGAGTTTCCCACCAAGCATATTTTCGATAGCGTGACGCTCGGCGTGGGCGAGGGCAACCGTATTGGTATCGTTGGCAAAAACGGCGACGGCAAGTCGACGCTGCTGAGCGTGCTCGCCGGCACGTTGGAGCCCGACGACGGCCGCGTGACGCACCGCCGCGACACCACGATCGGATTGCTCGGCCAAAAGGACAATCTGGCCGATACCGACACCGTGCATCATGCCGTCGTGGGCGACACGCCCGAGTATGAGTGGGCGTCGAGTCCGCGTACGCGCCAGATTCTGGCCGGCCTTATTAGCGATGTGCCCTGGGAGGGCACGGTGGGCGAGCTTTCGGGAGGCCAGCGCCGTCGCGTGGACCTTGCGCGCCTGCTGATCGGCGACTATGACGTGCTCATGCTCGACGAGCCCACCAACCACCTGGACATGCGTACCATCAACTGGCTCGCGCGCCACTTAAAGGCCCGCTGGCAGCGCGGTCAGGGCGCGATGCTCGTGGTCACGCACGACCGCTGGTTCTTGGACGAGGTCTGCACCAGTATGTGGGAGGTCCACGACGGCCAGGTCGACCCCTTCGAGGGCGGCTATTCGGCATATATCCTGCAGCGCGTGGAGCGCGACCGCATGGCCGCGGTTACCGAGGAGCGCCGTCGCAACATGGCGCGCAAGGAGCTCGCGTGGCTGAGCCGCGGCGCCCAGGCGCGTTCCACCAAGCCCAAGTTTCGCGTTGATGCCGCTCGCGAGCTGATCGCCGACGTGCCTCCCGTGCGTGACGAGCTGGAGCTCAAGCGCCTAGCCGTGAGCCGCCTGGGCAAGCAGGTTATCGATGTGGTCGACGTGGACGCCGGCTATGCGGATACCGATGGCGCGCCCAAGCAGGTGCTCTCTGACGTGACCTGGCTCATCGGTGCGGGCGACCGCTATGGTCTTTTGGGCGAAAACGGCGCCGGCAAGTCGACCTTGCTCGATGTGATCCAGGGCAAGATTGAACCCATGCGCGGCCGTGTGAAGATTGGCCAGACGGTGCGCTTTGGCGTGCTGTCGCAGCAGCTCGAGGAGCTCGAGCCCTACATGGGCGACACGATCCGCGAGGTGCTCAGCAACTATAAGAAGTACTACGTCATCGACGGCAAGGAGACTTCACCCGAGAAGCTCTGCGAGCGTCTGGGCTTTACGACGCAGCAGCTCTGGAGTCGCATCGGCGATCTTTCGGGCGGTCAGCGCCGTCGCCTGTCGCTGCTGCTGACAATCCTGGACGAGCCCAACGTGCTCATCCTGGACGAGCCCGGCAACGACCTGGATACCGACATGCTGGCGATTGTCGAGGACCTGCTCGACGGCTGGCCGGGCACGTTGATTCTGGTGACGCACGACCGCTTCTTGATGGAGCGCGTGACCGACCAGCAGTGGGCGCTGCTCGACGGCCACCTGACGCATATGCCCGGCGGCGTCGACCAGTACCTGCGCCTGTGCAACGCTACCGCCGAGGGCGAGCCCGTGGGCGCACCGAGCGCCAAGACCGGCACGTTCGACACCGGTGCCGCGGCAGCTGCGGCCGAAAAGCCCAAGTCGAGCGGTCAGCCCAACGGCCTGTCCAACGCCGAGCGTCAGAAGCTCCGCCGCGAGGTGAGCTCGCTCGAGCGCAAGATGGAGACGCAGCGCGCCCGCGTGGAGGAGGCCGAGGCAGCAATGGCCCAGGTCGATCCCACCAACTACACGGCGCTCGGCGAGCAGCAGGCAAAGATCGACGAAGCTCACGCCGCCATGGACGAGTTGGAGATGGCGTGGCTCGAGGCGAGCGAGAAGCTCGAGGGCGAGGAGTAGGCGAGGATGATCAACGCCGCGTTTTTCGATATCGACGGCACGCTGCTGAGCTTTAAGACCCACCGGATTCCGGCGTCGGCGCAGCAGGTGCTCGACAGCTTTCACGAGCAGGGGATTGCGTGCGTGATCGCCACGGGCCGCCCGACCTATCAGATGCCGGACTGGCTGTTCGACTTGGGTTGGGATGCGTACATTACGCTTTCGGGCCAGCACTGTTTTGATGCCAGAGGCGTTTACCGCAGCTGCCCGATCGATCCGGACGACGTCGCGGTGATCGTGGACCAGGTGGCGCAGGGGTGCTACGACTCGCTGTGCATGCAGGGCGAGAACTCGTTTGTGAACCGCCTGTCCGAGCGCGTGGTGACGGCTGGCAGCAACGCGGGAATCGTCTACCACGAGGAGCCGTTTGAGCACGCCTTTGACGCGCCGGTCTACCAGTTTTGCGCCTTTGTGGACCCGGCCGACGAGCATATCGTGACCGACGCGGTGTCGCATTCGCTCACTACGCGCTGGTGCGATCTGTTCTGCGACATTATCCCCGCTAACGGCGGTAAGGACCTGGGTGTTGCGGCGACGTTGGAGCGCCTAGGCATCGACGCGAGCGAGGCGATTGCCTTTGGCGATGGCGAGAACGACCTGTCGATGTTTGCCGCCGTGGGCACGAGCGTGGCCATGGGCAACGCACAGGACACGGTGAAAGCTGCAGCGACCTATGTGACGACCGCCGTGGACGACGATGGCATCTACAACGCCGCGAAGCACTTTGGATTGATGTAACTGCGGGGCGGCACCCGGCGCCTGGGGACACTCCTTGCGGGGCGTCCCCATTTTGTTTCATCCCGCACGTTTTGTGAAACACGGCTAACTTTTAGGCAAAGTAGTAAGACATGGGCAACTTTTGCGGTAAAGTAAGCCGTGGAAAGTATCCAACGGCTAACTAGCAATCATCGCGAAAGGCGGCCCATGGCCCTACGTGAATCCGGAGAAGACTATCTCGAATCGATCTACGTTCTGTCGGAACGTCAGGGGATCGTGCGCTCGATCGACGTTGCGGAGTACCTTGGCGTAACCAAGGCGAGCGTTTCCAAGGCCATGGCGACGCTGGAAAGCAACGGCTATGTCGAAATGGGCAAACGAGATGTTCATCTGACAGAGCGGGGGCTGGAGGTCGCTCGTCAAATGTGGGAGCGGCACTGCTTTTTCGTGGGGCTGCTGGAGGATGCGGGTGTTTCGGCTGAGGTCGCGTCGCAAGAGGGCTGCCACATGGAGCACTGCCTGAGCGAGGAAAGCTTTGAGAAGCTACGGGCGATGTTGGGCCGGGACGAGATGACGGATCCAACACCGGGAGCCTAACGGATCCGCAGTAACGCGCTGTTCGCGCAAAGCGCGAGCCAGCGGAAGGGAGATAGGGGATTCGATCAACAACGAGTCCGACGCGGTCCAAAGTGGAGCAATCGGTGCGCGACGCCACCACAACTGAGCTATCTCTTCATCCCCAAAGAGGCGCGTCTCCCGCGCCAAAGGCGCGGGACAGCGATTGGGACAAAAGGTTCTCTCGGCAATGTCCAACTCAGACAAGGAACCCCGCCAGCAAGCGATGCCTAAGAACCGCCAGCTGTGTCACCGCAGGCCGGGGCCGGGCTTGGTTTTGAAAACGTCCTCGCGCATGAGGCCCGTCTTTCCTGCTCCTGCGGAGCAACGGAAAGACGGGCCTCGCGCTGCGGAGTGTTTTCAAAACCAAGCCCGGCCCCGGCCGGACAGCACTACAGGTTCTTGACACCCATCGCGCGCATGGCGTTCAGGATGGCGATGATCGCCACGCCTACGTCGCCGAACACGGCAAGCCACATGTTGGCGATGCCCAGTGCTGCCAGCACTAGAATCAGCAGCTTAACGCCCAGCGCAAAGATGATGTTCTGCCAAACAATCGTCATGGTCTTGCGCGCCACGCGGATCGCGCGGGAGATGTTGGACGGCTTGTCATCCATCAGCACGACGTCCGCCGCCTCAATCGCGGCGTCGGAACCCATAGCGCCCATGGCAATGCCAACATCGGCGCGCGTAAGCACGGGCGCGTCGTTGATACCGTCGCCGACAAAGGTGAGCTTTCCCTTGCCGCTTTCGGCCGCGAGCAGCGCTTCAACACGTTCGACCTTGTCGCCCGGCAGCAGCTGCGCGTGGAACTCGTCGAGCCCCAGCTGCTTGGCCACCGCAGCAGCCACTTCCTCGCGGTCGCCCGTGAGCATGACGGTGCGCTTGACGCCGGCGGCGTGCAGGTCGCTGATCGTCTGCTCGGCATCGGCCTTGACGGTGTCGGCAATTACAATGTGGCCGGCATAGATGCCATCGACCAGCACGTGAAGGATCGTACCGACGACCTCGCAATCGGGCGCTTCGACTCCGGTCGCGGCGAGCATTTTTGCGTTGCCAACGACGACGTGCTTGCCGTCGATGGTTGCCGTCACGCCATGGCCCGCGTCGTTGGTGGAGTCGCTTACGCGCTTGGGGTCGACCTCGCCATGGTAGGCGGCGCGCACGGACTGCGCGATGGGGTGATCGGAGAACGACTCCGCAAGGGCTGCGACCTCGAGCAACGACTGCTCGGTATAGCCAGACTCGGGGTGCACCGCCACGACCGAAAACGTGCCGTTGGTGAGCGTGCCGGTCTTGTCGAAGACGACGGTGTCCACGTCGGCGAGCGTTTCGAGGTAGTTAGAACCCTTGATGAGAACGCCTAGCTTGGATGCGCCGCCGATGCCGCCAAAGAAGCTGAGCGGCACGCTGATCACGAGCGCGCACGGGCAGCTGACGACCAGGAAGGTCAGGCCGCGCAGGATCCAGTCGGACCAGGCGCCGGTGACCAAGCCGCCGCCGAGCGCGAGTACCGCGGCAGCGCCGGTGACGGCGGGCGTGTAGACGCGGGCGAAGCGCGTGATGAAGTTCTCGGTGCGCGCCTTCTTTTCGCTGGCGTTTTCTACGAGCTTCAGGACGCGCGCGACGGTGGACTCGCCAAATGGCTTGGTGGTGCGCACGTGGATGAGACCCGTCATGTTGATGCAGCCGCTGATGATATCGTCTCCGGTTTTGGCCGGGCGGGGGACTGACTCGCCCGTGAGCGCGGCGGTATCGAGCTGTGTCTCGCCTTCGACGATGACGCCGTCGATGGGCACGCGCTCACCGGGCTTGACCACGATCACGGTGCCGACGGCGATGTCATCGGGGAAGACCTGCTCGAGTGTGCCGTCGGGCTGCTCGACGTTAGCGTAGTCGGGCGCGATGTCCATCATGGCACTGATCGACTTGCGGCTCTTGCCCACGGCGTACGCCTGGAACAGCTCGCCGACCTGGTAGAACAGCATGACGGCGGCGCCTTCAGCCATGTGCGGGTCGGTATCGGGGAAGAGCACCATGGCAAACGCGCCGATGGTCGCGACTGCCATAAGGAAGCTCTCATCGAAGGCCTTGCCGCGGCGGATGTTATTGGATGCCTTTTGCAGTACGTCGTAGCCGGCAATCAAAAACGGCACGAGGAACAGCACAAAGCTGGCGTAGATGCCGCCCGGGGTGCCGAATGCGGCGGCGAGGGTGCCGAGCTCATCGAGGGCGTACACCACGGCAAAAATGCCCAGCGCTACCAGGATGCGGTTGCGCTTATGCTCGAGTGACTCTTTTTTCTTGCGCTTCTTCTTTTTCTTCTTGGGGTCGGCGGTGGCCATGACTCGTATCCTCCCATTTGAATGTATGAACACTCACTCATATAATTTCGCGTGCAAAGGCCGCGTCAAGCGCGGCCTTTGCAGGTTGGCGTAAACCTGGGCTAGAGAATGATCTCGCAGTCCGGCTCGGCGTCGGCGGTGAACTCCACGACACGGTCGAGGACCTCGTCGAACTCGGTGTCATCGGCCTCGAGCGTCAGCTTCTGGGTCATAAAGTTGACGGACACGGATTTGACGCCCTCGAGCTTGGCCAGCTCGTCCTGAAGCTCGCGCGCGCAGTTGGCGCAGTCGATCTCGTCGAGTTTAAACTGCTTTTTCATGGTGGGTTCCTTTCCCTGTTTTGCGGCTTGGGTGCAGGCCGCGCTGGTACCGTGGTTGGTTGCTATTCGCAGATATGGCTCATGCCCTGGTTGAGCATGGTGTAGACGTGATCGTCGGCAAGCGAGTAGAGGATGTTGCGGCCGTCGCGGCGGAACTTGACCAGGTGCGACTGCTTAAGCGTGCGCAGCTGGTGCGATACTGCCGACTGCGAGGTTGCGGTCGCCTCGGCGATGTCGGCCACGCAGAGCTCGCGGCCCATGAGGGCATAGAGAATCTTGATGCGCGTGGTGTCGCTGAAGACCTTGAACAGGTCGGCGAGGTCGTAGAGAAGTTCCTCGTCGGGAAGGTCCTCGGGCGAGCAGGTGGTGGGGATCACGGGTTCGGTGGCCTCGATGTCGGGTTTCGTTTCATCATCGCGGATGCTCATTGCAATATCCTTTCATATGAACATGCGCTCATATAACTTACTTCCGATTATATGAGCGCATGTTCATATGTCAATATCGTTTAGGCAATCCGTCGTACAAAATGATGAGGAAAAGCGGACGAGATCCCGGACTAAGCGGTTTTGATAGGTGATGCCGGGGTGGGTGCCCCTGCGCCGTGCAAAAATTAGAGTATTCTGCAGCTATAGGGGGTCTGCTAATTTATTGCAGGCCAACTAATGCAGCTAAAGAGTTATCTTAAAGTGTTAATCCGATGAGTTCTTCCTCAAATGTTGCCTAACGTTCTCACGTAAGAGTGATTTCGCTTCACATTTGGATTCACTCGAGGGTGATGGACGCCCGGCCCTGCTGAATACTCGCAATTTTGCACGTCGCTAGGGTACCCACCTTGTTAGTCAGCCTAGTTTCCGGCTCCGAAGACCCTGCCCTCGGGCGTGAAGCTGCTTGTTTGGTTGAGTGATGGGCTGTCGGGTCCGACAGTCTGCATGTCATCGATTGCCGGAGCCTCGTTAATCGTCGGATCGTCCAATGTGATGCCTTCGAGCATTGCTTTTTCGAGGTCGATTTGTTGGCGCTCTTTGGAATCCTGGCGAAGCTCCTCCTGGATTCGTTTCTTTTCCTCAATAAACCTTCTAAGCACAAATAGTCTCAGGTCCTCTTGCATGATTTGAAAGTCTTTTGGCAGACGCGAGGGGCGTATACCTTCTTTTCTTTGGATTGCCTCCATGACCCTAACGAAAGAGCTGGCATGCATAAAGGAATAACGGCTGACGGTGATGATTCCGTACCCCATGGACGCAAGTGCGTTCTTGCGTTCTTCGTCGATGGCGCGGTCTTCTTCCGCGTCGTGATAAAAACCGTTGTATTCAATATCTGTTCGAGATTTCTTCAGATATGCATCCATAAAGAACTTTTTGCGTCTCGTGAGATTTTTTGCGGCGGCCGTGACCTGCACCTCGTAGTCGGTCTCAATTCCCTTTATGCCAAGCCCTCCTTCGCTTTTGGGCAGCGTAAGCATCATGACAAAGGCCGTTTCCATGGGAGAGCGGCACCCATCGCGTACACATTGAATCGCCTTTCGGGCAAGGGCCAAACCATCGCATCTGGTAATGGAATTAAAGAACTGCTTTAACCTCTCGGTCGAGGTGAGCGCGAAACGCTCGGTATAGGAGGTGGAAGAGTCGGTTCCAAGGGAATAAGCGCCGCACAGCTCAAAGTAGTACTCCACCAGTTCGCGAAAAGGGAGATAGGTGGCGGCCTGAAGTGCACAAAGCTCAACGCCAACAATGTAGACGTCATCTTCTAGCTCTATAAAACGCGAGCATGAGAATCGCTTTGACGAAACGTGGCATCGACAGTCCATCGCGTAGCGCGCGTTCCTGCGATCAAACACCGTTACCTCGAGGGGATCGTTTGCGTCGCGGGCAACATCATGTTTGGCGAGCCATTCTGCGGCTGCGCCGAGGAGCGTTCCGGTGGGACACGATCCGTAAATTGCGGCAGGGCTGCAGGACTCGATGTCTTTCGCAGACACCGAATGCGCGGCTTGGTAGACCGCTTTTGCCGTGGTATGTGACAATACGATACTCATGGTATATATCGTGTCAGCTAATGCCGTGTTGATGGCGCTGAGTGGAAAAGTCGTTTTAGAGGTCTAACCAAATGCTGTCCAAAAGCTTGACGCAATTATGGGTTGGTACGCCCTAAATAAATGTTTCCGCAGCTCGGCTATAGCATAGAAACACTCAATTGCTGCACATTTGGTATCGATGCATCGCCATCCGAACACAAATCACGTGTCGGGAAAGTGCCGAAATAGTAAAAAATAGGGTTCAGAATTTGTGAAGAGCGGGCCTGCTTGTGGAACGTAGGGCGGCCCCGCCGCGAGGTTTCCCGCTGCGAGGCCGCTCGTGATCTACGCCGTGGTTTGTCGCAGACGTTTCTACTTGGCAAACAGGTTCTTGAGGTTGAACTCGGCTTGGACGGTGCGGAGCATGAGGTCGGTGTCGTCGAGGCCCAGGTGCTGTTCGTTGGCGTCGGCGGCGAGGGTTCCGCGGCGGCGCGCCCAGTTCTCGAGCGCGGCGGGGGCGGACTCGCGGGGGAGCGAGCGGACATCGGCATCCAGGCTGCGGCAGATCTGGCGCGAGTCGATGACGATGATCTTGCCGGCGCGGCGTGCCTCGGCGTAGCCGTCCAGGTGGATCTTGAACCAGCTGTCCTCAAATGCGGCGTTGTGTGCCATGTACGGGTACTTCTTCATGAGCTTGAGCAGCTGCTTCTGCAGTTCCTTGTTCTCGCGGAAGGGCGTTTTGCCGTCGATGTCGTCCCAGGTGATGTGGTGGATATTCGACAACGGCACATCCTCGCCGCGGTAGATGTCGGGCAGACCGCAGTAGTGTGCCTCGGCGTCGTGCGGGACGGCGTCGCTGGTGAGCTCCATGATCTCCCAGCCCACGTTGATGATATAACCGCGCTCGGGTGCACGGCCGGTGGTCTCGATGTCGATACCGAGCACGGTGCCCTGGATGGGCTTGCGGGCGTAGGCCACGCCGAGCGCGTCGCGGTCGCCGCGGATTTCGCGCATAACGGACGCGGCGGTGCGCTTTTGCATCTTGCCGATGGCGGCGCAGGTGTCGGCATCGGACAGACCGCGCGAAAGCGTCGCGGGCGTCACGTTGCGCAGGCGCGCCTCGCCAATCTGGTCGCACAGGTCGCGGTTGCGGTCGGCCAGGTCGCGCACGGTGGCAAAGTCGAAGCCGGGGTCGCCCTCGGCAGTAAAATACTCGGTCTCGAGCACCTTGAGGGCCTCCTCGCCCTTCTGGCGCTCGGACTCCATGGCGCCGTGATCGCCATAGATAAACATGGGAATAAACGGCTGGCGCTCGTATTCGAGTGCTTGTGAAACGTTCATATAACTGCTCCTTGGATGGGCCGCGTCGTGCGGCTCAGGGTCATTAAGATGTGGCGAGATGATAGTTTACCATGGGCAACTATTGGCATCGCGCCTAGGACAACTACAATACCCTAGTTGACCGCTAGGATTTTTACAATGCTGCCGAAAGACACGAAAGGTTCCATCCGTCATGGATTTACTGATTGATATTCTGCTCGACGCCGGCAAGGACACGCTGTCGCTGGTGCCGTTTTTGTTGGTGACGTATCTTGCTCTCGAGACACTTGAGCACGTTGCGGGCGACCGCGTCAACGGCGCTATCAAGCGCGCCGGCGCCGCGGGTCCCGTGGTTGGCTCGTTGCTGGGCATTGTGCCGCAGTGCGGCTTTTCGGCCATGGCGGCAACGCTGTACGCCGGTCGCGTCGTGACGCTGGGCACCTTGGTGGCGGTGTTTCTCTCGACCTCCGACGAGATGCTGCCGCTGCTACTTGCCGAGCAGGTTCCCGTGCAGACTATGGCGATGCTTTTGGCTTCGAAAGCGCTGATCGCACTGGTCACGGGCTTTATCGTAGATGCCGCCATTCGCGGCCTGCGTCGTAACGCTCGCGCGCATGCGGCGATTCGCCGTACCGTGCTGGGAACCGCGGCCAACCCGGCCCACGTGAACTGCGCGCACGACGACCACACTGGCGGTGACATCATCGACGAGGTGGCCGAGGCGGGCGTGAGCGCCGACCACATCCACGAGTTGTGCGAGCGCGACCATTGCGGTTGCGATGATGAAGATGAACACGAGCGCGACCACGGACACAGCCATGACCACGGTCACACGGGCGAGCATGAGCACCACCACGGCCATGGGCACGACCACGGTCACTCCCACGAAGGGACGCCTGTCCTGTCGATCATCCGCAGCGCGATCTCGCACACCGTACAGGTATCGGTATTCATTTTTCTGGTGACGCTGATTCTGGTCGCCGTGCTCGAGACCTTCGGCGAGTCCGCGATCGAGCAGTTCCTGCGTGGCAACGAGACGCTCGCCGTCCTGGGTTCGGCGCTTGTCGGCCTGATCCCCAACTGCTCGGCGAGCGTGGTCATTACGCAGCTGTACCTGGAGGGCGCGCTACAGCTGGCGCCGATGCTCGCTGGCACGCTCATCTCCGCCGGCGTGGGCTACCTGGTCCTGTTCCGCACCAACCGCAGCGCCCGCGAAAACGCCGTGTTCCTGGTCATGATGTACGTCATCGGCGCCGGCTGGGGCCTTATCCTATCCGCCTTCGGCCTCTAAGTAGGCCTAAAAAATGGCTTCAAATAGCCATGCTCGGCGCCTGCGCAATGCGGCGACGCATGGCATTTTGAAGCCCGTTTTTTTGTTGAGCCATGGATTCCGAGCGCTCACACCGCTCAAAACAAAAAGGTAGATTTTTAGGCATGTCCCAAAAATCTACCTTGTTTAGCGTAACAGCTCGGTGAGGTTGCGTTTAAAGCGGGCGCGGTCTTCGCTGGTAAATGCCGCCGGACCGCGAGTGCGACCGCCGGCGCGGCGCACCTTCTTTTCCTCGTGGCGAATAAACAGTTGCATGTCGATGGTCGCCTTATCGTAGACGCGCCCGCGCACGCCGATGGCGGCGGCATCGCGCCCGAGCACCATGCTCGCCAAGCCAATGTCCTGCGTCACGACTACGTCGCCCGCCTGCAGGCGTTCGACAATGGCAAAGTCGGCGCTGTCGGCGCCCACGCTCACATCGAGCGTCGTGACCCAAAATCCGCGTCGCGCATGCTCGACGTCGCGCGGATCGTCGCGGCGAATGTGGCGTTCCAGGTTTTGTGTGCTGTTGCCGGCGATAATAACGGCGACGCCCGCTCGCCGCGCGCAGTCAATCGACTCGCGCGTGACCGGGCAGGCGTCGGCATCAATAAAGAGCGTTCGCGGCATCTAGTGCACCAGTTTGCCAAATTGAATAGCGCGAACAATCAGCGTTACGCCAAACACCAGCAGCGCGGCGCCGCTAAAGATGACGAGCATCTTGGCCGACCATAGCGGATAGATAAACACGAACATGCCGGCGATGATGGAGAGTGCGCCGCTCAGGATGGCGAGGGCGCGGTTGGACGAAAGCTCGGACTCCAGAATGGACATGACACCTTCGACAATCCAGCCAAAGCCGGCCACGATAACCACCATCGTGGTAAGCGTCGCGGTCGAGAAGGCCTGGTTGCGCAGGATTATGACGCCGCCCAAGATAATGAGTAGGTTGGAGATGATGCTCGTCACGCGCCAGCCGGTGGGCAGCAGCGGCTCAAAAATGGCAGTGAACAGCCTGATGGCAGCAGTGATTACAAAGTAAAAACCCAGGACAGTCGTCAAAAAGACGAGGGACTTGGCGGGTGCAAAAAGCAGCGCGATACCAGCAATGAGCGCTAAGACGCCCGTGATGGCGTAGATCCAGCGTACGGCCTTGACGGCTTTGCCCGCCATGCTTTTCTCGTCAAATCCAAACTGGCTCGATTTTTGGTCATCGTTCTTAAAGATGCCCATAATGTCTCCTTTCCGTGTGGTGCACGTCGCGTTCATTGCTCTCCGTGCGGCGTACGCCAAAAGTGCTGCAACAAGTATCGCCCAAGGGCGCCGATGCATGGGGCGGGAAGGACGAATTGCCGCCCCACATTCCCGAATTGTTACTTTTGTTCCCGCTCCAGTGAGGATTAATCAACAATTGTAGAACATTACGCCGCTGTATGTAATTGCCTAGGTTTTAGGTTAGATTCTCCTAAGAACAATTGCCCGAAATTGGGGGTCCCTATGAACGAAACAGTTCCCGCGGCGCCGGTAAGCGCTGAGTCGATGGCAAAGCAGGGTTGCGAAAAGCTCGGCTTGGACGCGTTTGATGCGTTGGCTCGCCGCGCCCGCACGTGCCGTCGCTTTGACGAGTCCATGCGCGTGCCGCGTGAGCTTTTGCTTGAGCTGGCGGAGCTGGCGCACCTGACCCCGTGTGGTGCCAATGCCCAGCGTCTTCGTTTTCATGTGGTGAGCGGTGCCGAGGATTGCGCGCGCGTATTTGATGAGCTTGCATGGGCCGGCGCGCTTAAGGATTGGCCTGGTCCTGCCGAGGGCGAGCGCCCGACCGGCTACATCGCGATTCTGGCCGAGCGCGCCGTTCCGGGCAAGCCCGCCGCTCCCATTACCGAGGTCGACACGGGTATTGCCGCGCAGACGATGATGCTCGCCGCCCGCAGCGCCACGCCCGAGGTGGCAGCCTGCATGTTCAAGGCCTTTACGCCCCACGCGATCGATGCCATGGGGCTCGATAACGACAAGTATGAGCTCAAGCTGATCATGGCGTTTGGCGTTCCGGCCGAGACACAGGTGATTGATGCGATCGATTCCAACCCCGACGGCTCCATCAATTATTGGCGCGACGAGGCGCAGGTGCACCACGTACCCAAGCGTTCGCTCGCCGACGTGCTGGTGTAGTTGAGCGTCATCGCGGCGTGATCAGACGGTAAACCACCACAAAGGTGCCTGTCCCCTTTGCGGTGGTACGAGGGGAGGGTGTGTGGCAGATCTGTATTTGGTGCGGCATGGGCAGACTGAGCTCAATGTGCAGAGCATTTTGCAGGGCTGGCACGATTCGCCGCTTACGGCGCGCGGGCGCGAGCAGGCGCTGACGGCGCGTACGGCGTTTGTGGCGCGTGGCGTGGCCTTTGATCATGTGTATTCCTCGCCGTTGGGCCGGGCGCGGCATACGGCCGAGCTTATCGTTGACGAGGGCCGTTCCATAGAGCTGGTCGATGACCTGCGTGAGTGGCATTTTGGCTCGCTGGAGGGCACATCAAATCGCGAGATGCCGCCGCAGCCCTGGGGCGATTATCCGGTTGCCTTTGGTGGCGAGTCGGAAAGTGAGCTTCGCGCACGTATGGTCGGGGCGCTGTCCCGCATCATGGCCAGGCCGCAGCACGACTGCGTGCTGGCGGTTTCCCACGGCTCAGCCTGCCAGGAGTTTCTTGAGTATGTGACTGGCGAGGGAGAGCTACCCGACAACGGAGCCGTGCTTCATTTTGGCTATTGCGACGGGGCGTTTTCGCTCCTTGATTGGTAACGAATGAAAGGACCCCTATGAATAAAGACCTGTATCTGGTTCGTCATGGGCAGACAATATTCAACCTTAAGCGCATCATTCAGGGTTGGAGTGACTCGCCGCTCACGCAGTTGGGTTGCGACCAGGCGGCGCGCGCCGGCATGTTTTTACGTGCGCGCGGCATTGAGCCCGATCATGCCTACACCTCCACGCTTCATCGCACCGAGCAGACTATCGCCAACTTGTGGCCGGGCTTGGCGTACGAGCGCCTGGACGGCCTGCGTGAGTGGTTCTTTGGCGACTTTGAGGCCGAGCGCGTGATGCTCATGCCCGAGCGCCCGTGGCGCGACTTCTATCGCCAGTTTGGCGGCGAGGGCCAGATGCAGGTGCGCGAGCGCATGGTGGCGACGCTGACCGAGCTTATGCAGCGTCCGGACCATACGTGCGTGCTCGCGGTAAGCCATGGCTCGGCCATCAAGGAGTTTTTGGATTACGTGAGGGGAGCGGCGGCCGACGAGCACGAGCGCGTGCCGGGCAACTGCTCGGTGCTGCACTTTGCGTTTGACGACGAATCCGACACGTTTGAGCTGGTCGAAGTCTTTACGCAGGAGGATTATGCGCGCGAGCTGGGGCTTGAACCGCTTGTGGCTACTGCGGGTCCGCAGCGCGGATAACGCGAGCGCGGCGGCACGGGTCCCCGGCATAACTTCTCGACGCGAAAGGGGCGGAGATGCATGTACCTGCTGCATCTCCGCCCCCTGTTTGTAGAGCTGCCGATTATTGTGCTGGGCGGTCTGGTCTTGCTAGAACCGCGCGACCTGGTGCGTGAGCAGACCTGTCGGAACTTGCGGCGCGGCGCCGCTGACCTGCGCGGCGGGGAAGAGCACGGCAACGGCAAAGTTGAACGGCTCTTTGCCCGTGTAGGTGCCGGCGGCACGTGCATCGTCGGCCAGGAGCTGTGATGCCCCGACTAGCGCGACAGCGTAGGCAGGGTCGTCGGCCAGTGCCGGCTCCGGCGCCTGGTCGAGCATGGCGCGGATGGCCCCGACGGCGTCCTCGCGCTTGACCTCCCACACGCGGTGCGTAATGCCGGCGGGGTCGGTGACGGCATAGAGTGAAGCGCCCTCTTTTGCGGCGCCGAGGATGATATCCATGACGGGAGAGGCTTCGTAGACAAGCGTTACGGGACGGGGCTGTACCTTGAGGTCGGCGATTGCGCGCGCAGCGGCGGTCGTATCGGCGGCAACCGCGTCGCCGCCCGCCAGCGCACCAACCGGGCAGATCGCCACGACACCCGTCACACGTCCCGGCTCGCCCGAGCATTCGTACACGTAATACGCCGCACCCGGGTCCTTGAGCATCAGACCATCGGCAATGGCTCCGCGCAGAGCATCGTTGCCGCTCAGGATGCTGCCCATTGCAGGCAGCGCCTCGAGCACGCGGTCCTGAGCCGGGCGGATGCAGGGAAACGGAAGTGCTTTCATGGGCGGTCCTAACGCACGAGTCGGTTTGTTCGCGGCTTATTATGCCCCAACTTGGCCGCTCGCGTCCCAGAGCACGTTATCGGCGAGCGCGATTAGCACCTGCTGACAACGAACGATATCGGCGTGGGGCACATATTCGTTGGGCTTGTGCGCGAGCGCGAGCGACCCGGGACCGTAGCTCATGCAATTGCGGTTACCTGTCTTGCCGGCAATGACGGCGGTGTCGGTGTAGCCGGTAAAGAAGCCGACGGTCGTGTCCGCGTCCGTCACGTCATCGGCGGCACGCTTGAGCGCTGCTAGAAGGGGAGAGTTCGGGTCGCGCTCGATGGCGGGGCGGTCGCCCGTCACGGTGTAGCTGCCATGGCAACCGGGAACGGCGGCTTCGGCGACGGCGATGGCCTGCTCTACCATGCGCGTCGCGGCGGCCGTATCGGTCAGCGGGGTCAGGCGCATGTCGACCCAGACTTTGGCGCGGTCGGGTACGACGTAGGGGCGATATCCGCCCTCGATTTGGCCAAACGTGATGGTCGAAGGCCCCAACTCATCGTGCGCGGGCAGCGCCATAAACGCGCGACGGAGCGAACACACGACCTCGGCCATGGCAGCGACGGCATCCGCGCCCTTCCAGGGCTGGCTCGCATGCGCCGTCACGCCAGTCATTTCAATCTCGAACCACGTACGCCCCTTGTGCGCCACCTGGATCTGTCCGTCGGTGGGCTCGGTGTCCAGCACCCATTCACGCGAGCCGACCCAGCCAGCATCGATCGTGGCCTCTGAGCCGCGCATAAAGTCCTCCTCGTCGACCGAGCAAATGAGTGAGAAGCCACGGCGGGGCAGCTTGCCTTCTGCCGCCACGCGCTCGAGCGTATGGACCAGTGCGGCAATGGCGCAGGCCAGGCCACCCTTCATATCGTAGGCACCGCGGCCATAGAGTTTATCGTTGCGCACGATCGCTCCGAGCGGCGGAATGTCCGCGTCCCAGCCATCGCCCAGTGTAACGGTATCCATATGGCAGATATAGACGAGCCGTGGCTCGTCGCTCAGTCCCGGCACGGTGACCATAAGGTTGCGGCGCCCGGGCAGCACCTCGAGTTCCTCAACCTGCACGGCATGGAGTACCGGATGGCTCAGCTGCGCCAACCGTTCCTCAACCAACGCTTTGATATAGCGTTCAATCTCGCCCTCATACGCACCTGGGTCGGAACTGTCGATCCGCACGAGCCCTTGCGTAAGCCGCCAGGCAAAATCTGTATCAACCATAGGCACCTCACAGATAGTTAGGTCAACATACAGATTGTATGCCAAGAAGCGGCTCGGTGCATTTAATGGAGCGCTCACAAAAACGGGGGCGCCTCTCGTGCGAAAGGCACCCCCGCGGGCATTCAATGTCAGTGACGGGCAGGCCACATGGGGAGCTGCCCGTCAGGTCAGTCGGCGCTACTTGATCACGCGCACGCGATACATCGACGGAATCTGCTTGAGCGCCTCGATGGTGCTGCTGTCTAGGTGTTCGTCGGTGTCGAACATGGTGTAGGCGTTCTCGCCGGCGGACTCGTTGGTCATACGCTGCACGTTGGCGTTGTCCTTGGCCAGGATGGCCGTGATCTGGCCGATCATGTTGGGCACGTTGGCATGCAGGCAGGCAATGCGGCTTGCAGCGCGCGCCTTGCCCATGCTGCAGGCGGGGTAGTTGACGCTGTGTGCGATGTTGCCGTTCTCCAGGTAATCCTTGAGCTCGCTGATGGCCATGTCGGCGCAGTTGGCCTCGGCCTCGCCGGTGCCGGCGCCCGAGTGCGTGGTGATAAACGTATTGGGCATCTTGACCGTCTTGGGCGTGGCGAAGTCGCAGCTAAACCAGCTGAGCTTGCCCTCGCGCAGGGCGGCGTCGACGGCGTCCTCGTCAATGATGGTTTCGCGCGCGTAGTTGATGAGCACGGCGTCCGGTGCCAGCAGGTTAATCTGCTCGGTGCTGATCATGCCGATGGTGTCGGCCTTGCTGGGCACGTGCACGGTGAGGTAGTCGCAGCCGCGGCAGAGATCCTCGAGCGTGCCCACGCGCTGTACCTCGCGGCTCAGCACCCACGCGTGCTCGACGGAAATGAACGGGTCGTAGCCGTAAACGTCCATGCCCAGGTCGACGCAGGCGTTGGCGACCTTGGAGCCCACGTTGCCCAGGCCGATGACGCCGATGCGCTTGCCCTTGAGCTCGCGGCCCACAAAGGCCTTCTTGGCCTTCTCGGCATCGACCTGAATCTCGGGGTCGTCGGCGTTGTCGCGCACCCAGTTCATCGATTGCACCACGCCGCGGCTCGAGAGCACCAGCATGCCTAGGACGAGCTCCTTGACGGCGTTGCTGTTGGCACCGGGGGAGTTAAAGACGACGACGCCCTTCTTGGCGTATTCCTCGACGGGGATGTTGTTGACGCCGGCACCGCAGCGGGCGATGGCGCGGATGCCCTCGGGCAGCTCGTAGCCGTGCAGGTCGGTCGAGCGCATCAGGATCGCGTCGGCCTCTTCGGCGGTGCTCACAAATTCGTAGCCCTCGCCAAACTCGACTTTGCCGTCCTTGGTGATGTCGTCGATGGTCTTAATCTTACGCATGGAAAAACTCCTTAGCAGGTTTTGATCTAAACAGGGTGGTTTGAGATGGCTGGTCGGCCCGCGTGCTGCGGGCTAGTTAGATCGCGGACTCAAACTATGCTGCGCTTCGAAGTCCTTCATGTACGAGGCCAGTGCCTGCACGTCTTCCATGGTTACGGCGTTGTAGACGCTGGCGCGCATACCGCCCACCAGACGATGGCCCTTGACGTTTTGAATCTGGTGATCGGCCGCGCCTGCGACAAAGGCCGCGTCAAGCTCGGCGTCGCCGGTGCGGAAGGTGACGTTGGCGATGGAGCGGCTGTCGGCCTGCGCGGTGCCATGGAACAGCTCGCTGTGCTCGAGCAGGTCGTAGAGCAGGTTGGCCTTGGCCCAGTTGTGCTTGGCCATGGCGGCAAGTCCGCCGGTCTCCTCGACCCAGTGGAATACCTTGCCGCACACGTAGATGCCAAAGGTGTTGGGCGTGTTGAGCATGGAGCCCTTGGCGGCCTGGGTCTTAAGGTCCATGTACTGCGGCGTCTGCGCAAAGGTGGGGCCGTCGGCGATGAGGTCGTCGCGCACGATGACCACGGTCACGCCCGCAGCGCCGGCGTTTTTCTGCGCGCCGGCGTAAATAAGCCCGTAGCGCTCAATGTCGAGCGGCTGCGACAGGAAGCAGCTCGAGACATCGGCGACCAGCGGCACATCGCCACAGTTGGGCAGCTCGTGGTACATGGTGCCAAAGATGGTGTTGTTCTGGCAGATGTAGACGTAGTCGAGCCCGTCGCCCGCGGTCTCGGCGGCAATGCGCGCGTTGATGTCGGCCATGGTGGGTATGCGGTCGAAATTGGTGTCCTCGGAGCTCGCGAGTAGCACGGCCTCGCCGTACTTGGCGGCTTCTTTGTATGCCTTGTTGGCAAAGTTGCCGGTCACGATGTAGCCGGCGCGGCCGCGGCGCATGAGGTTCATGGGGATGCCCGCAAACTGCAGCGTGGCGCCGCCCTGCAAAAACAGGACGCGGTAGTTGTCGGGGATGCTCAGCAGGCGACGCAGGGTTGCCTCGGCGTCGTCGATGATCTGCTGGTACATGCTAGATCGATGGCTCATCTCGAGCACGGACATGCCGCAGCCGCGGTAGTCCATCATCTCGTCGGCGATCTCGGCGAGCACGCCTGTGGGCAGCGCTGCCGGGCCAGCTGAGAAGTTGTGCACACGTGCCATCTTCTAGTCTCCCTCGTAGTCGTTTGAACGTTCGGGATACTTTAGCACAGTGGAGCGCCAGGCGCGACCGCATCACGGTAAAACTCGACTGCGCCGCTATGATTTACAGGATGGTTACATGGGGGAGGGTTGACCTTATCTGATGGCTCGCATCCGATCCGCCTCTGCCTTTGCTTGTTTCCAAGGACGCACGCGGCCGTTGGTGAGGTCATCGTAGCCGCGGGCGATGGAGTGCTGGACTCGTGCTTGCTCGTCGCTCGAGTTGATCTTTTCTGGGCGGCGCCTTGATTTGTCGGAGAATGCGGGCAGTTCGTTCATGAAACAGCCTTTCAAAAAAGAAAATGCCGGGGGGATCCCCCGGCCCTTGACTGCCCTCCGTAACGGAACGCGGCTCTTTTATACCATGCTGTGGTTATCTAGCTCAAGTATAAAACACGAAAATATGTTCGTGTGTTTAACGTTTGAGTAATGCCTTCGATTTGTGACGTTTGTCCTGCGTCTATATCGCCGGGATATACCGTGACAAATACTCTTTGAGAGCGGGGTCGCACACGTAGAGATACGTTCCTAGCATGCCGCGCGTCATGAGGACGTAGTAGGCGTTGACGATGATTTTTCGCAGATCATCGTCGCTTGCCTTTTTCTTTGCGACGGTATCTTTGAAGTTCGTCTTGTTAACGTAGACTGCATCTTTGTCCGAATCGTAGTAAATGTCGGGACCCAGAATTACGAATCCGTAGTTGAGATCGTAGCCTTGTACCGTATGAATGCATCCGACTTCGTTGACGGCGTTGGCGGAGTTAACCCAATCCTTCTGGGTTGAGTTCCAGCGTTTGGGAATGCCCTCGATGACGATATCGAACGCATCTTCATTGCTCTTGCTATCCCATTTCCAAGCAAAACCGGCTGTCATACGGGACAGCCCAACTTCTTTTTCTTTGGCCTGTTGTAGAGAGCAGAAATCTTCAAACCGGTCGACTATGCCAAACTGGTACCTCGGGATATCACTGTCAGGATCGCCGGCTTGCGAGTCGTAAGGCTGAGAGGCAAAGAGCTCATCAAACTTCATGCCGGCATGCATATACGCTTTGTTATCAAGCAGGTCGTAGACAAAATCGAGGTACTCATCGCCGCCACGCACACGCATTTGGGTGCTCAAGTTGAATTCTTCGGTCTCGATTCCAGCTTCTTCGAGTTGGTTGAGTCGCTGCTCAAGGCCATCTCGGTCGAGTCCCGATGCGCGGACTTGCTGTTTGGAGTCATAGAACAGGTACGCCTTGTCGCAGCATTTGAAAATCCAATCCACCTGGCTGCTCGTGCGCGGTAAGTTGAGTCGTTCGCATGTGTTGTAGAAAGCTCCGATGCCGGCGCCGGCGGTTAAGTAGTTTCCCAGTCGATGCGCCTCGTCGACAAGCAGGATGTCATACCGATCGTTTTTGGTAACATCGCTGGGGCTCAGGATATCGCCGGGCTTTAACCCGGGAAGGAAGTGCGTGAGCTTTTTGAGTGTCTTGCTCAGAGACTCCATGGGTGTCACGAAGCCGACCCGCAGGCCGGAAAGGTTCGGCTCATTTTTGATTTTGAACATGAGACTGATGGCGAGGATTGTTTTGCCTGTTCCCGGCGCGCCGTTCACGACGGTTACGCGCTCTTTCTTGGGACCGCCGTGTTTAATGTCTTCATGCTCTTGCTCGAGCCGCCTGTAAATCGCCTCAATCGTTTCGTATTGATCGGGCGTGAGCGTTTTGAAGGGCGAGAATTTGAACAGGTCAGTGTTCTCGAGCTCTTCGATGGGGTGAATCGCATAGTTTTCTTCGCGTAGTTTTGTCCATAGCGTTCGGAACTTCTGGCGGTACTGAGGCCGCTCAAAGTAATCGAATTGGGCATAGCCATTGTTGGCATTGGTGACTTGGTATTTTTCATCGGCGCAGAACAGCTCGATAAGACGATTCTCGAACTCGAACGTTGCGGATTGGTTGAAGGTGGGATTGTCAATCAGAAGGGTCCGGTCGAAGTCTTTGTCCGCGTTTGCGGCGTGTTGCTTCATGCGGCGTCGATAATTGGTCGTTTGACCGATGTACGCCGTTTTGTTTTTGCTGTTGGTCAGGATGTAGAGAACAGGCCAGCTTTCGTCGTGGTGCGACCCTGGCTTTGGCGTGCCAAAGTCCTGCAGCGATTCGCTTGTCTCGAAGGGCTGGGGCAGGGGGAGCGTGTATTGCCGAAGGGCGAACTCGTTACTCATGGTGGTCCGCCTTTCTGTATTCGTCAGATGATGCGTCGACGGGGTAGCGCTCGCCATTGCGTTTGAGCTTGGACGAAAGCACCGCTGGTAGGTCGATTTCATTTAAATCTGCGAAACGCAGAAGGAAAAGGAGCGTGTCGGCGACTTCGTCTTCGATGGCTTGGCGTTGCTCGGTTTCTTCGAACATTTCTGCAATGCGTTCGTCGCTCATAAAACGAAAGAGCTGAAGGAGCTCGGAGGACTCAGTTGCCATGCCGATGGCAAGCTCTTTTGGCGTGTGATATTTGCGCCAGTCGCGTGCATCACAAAAGTCCCTGACTTGTTCCGTCATGGCATCGAGCTTATCCATCGTCCGTAACCCCCTGATGTTCATTGTTTTATTATGGCCGTATCTGGGATTTATTGCACATCATTTGGGGCGTGCGGTTTTTCGGTCGCGATTGGTCGGTAGGAAGTTTCACCATGAAGATCGAAATTGATGCAGATCGGCTGCGCGAGAGCCTGCTCGACCGCGCGGGGAGTGCGGCGGGCGTGGGCTTTCCGGCCGCCATGCTCGACGTAGTGGATATCGAGGATGAGTCGCCCCAAGAACTCCTAGCTCGAGCCGAACGCGAAGGCCTCGACCTCCGAGACTTTGCCGTCGACGATGAGGGCGACGGTTATGACACGGACGAGGACTGGTAGCCGCGATTGAACTTCAACCCCATCCCCTTAATAACTTGCGGTGAAATAGGGACTGAAAGGGGGTGCGGACAGAAAGTTGGACCGCGGGGCGGTCCGGACTGGAGGTTCGCATG
>CABUPH010000021.1 GCA_902493375.1 uncultured Collinsella sp. | reverse complement strand
CGAGCGGGGGCTCCTATCTTTTTAGTGCCCTCGGATTGGGTCATAGTGTCTGTCGTTGCCAAAACAGCGACGTTCCCTTGGCTGGCTTAAAGTGGCACTTGTACCTGCGGCGTTGCTATGGTGGTCATTGGGGCGGCACTTGGGGACGTTCTTTTTCTGCCGGCAGTTGGGGACACTCCTTTGGTGCAGGGGGCAGCTAAAAGAGTCCCGTCCCGCATTAGCTACCCGTGGGTGGGATGAGCGGTTACTCGCCCAGAATCAGCGCCGCGAGCTCTGCCTGGGTGTCCACCACGTAGTCGGCGCCGGCGGACTCCAGCTCTGCGCGGCCGCGGAAGCCCCAGCTGACGCCCGCACTCTTAAGGCCGGCGTTGTGACCGGTCAGGATATCGACATTGGAATCGCCCACGTAGAGCGTGGTCGACGGATCGGCGCCTAGCTCTTCCATCACATGCAGCGTGACGGGCGCTTCGGGCTTGGGCGGAAACGCATCGACGCGGCCCTGTACCAGCGCAAAGCACTCGGAACCAAAATACTTCTCGATAAGCGGAGCCGCCGAGACGTGGTCCTTGTTGGTGAGCACGGCAAGCTGAACGCCCGCGGCGCGTAGGCGGTCGAGCATCTCGATTGTACCGGCATAGGGGGCGGTGTGGTCCTCCTTGTGCTCGCCGTAGTAAGCCCTAAACTCGGCAAGCGTCTGCTCAAACATGCGACCGTCGCCCGCATATTCGGCAGGCATAAAGCGTTCGACCAGCTTGAGCATGCCGTTTCCCACCTTGTAGCGGTACTCGTCTACGGCAAACGTGGGCCAGCCGTGCATCTCGCAGGTATGGTTGCCGGCGGCCGCCAGGTCCTCGAGCGTGTTGAGGATGGTGCCGTCCAGGTCAAAGATCACATGGGAAAAAGCTGCTGCCATGAAAGCTCCCGTCATTGGGTTTCAAAACGCACCCCATGATACTGGGCATGCGTGCCGGGCATGTTTGGAATCTGAATATCTTTAATAGCCCTGAGCCTTTGTCGCTAGCAAATTCTCGGCAGCTGCTCTCCTACGAGCATGTCGAGGATGCGGGTCGAACCCCAGCCGGTGCGCACGCGCACGGCGGGACGGGCGCCCTCGGCAAGCGACAGCACGCGACCGATGACGGCGGCATTCTCGCCGTAGCGGGCGGCGTGCATGGCGCCCAGCGCCGCATCGGCTTGTTCGGCCGGCACGACGGCAACCATCTTGCCCTCGTTTGCCACCTGCAGCACATCGTAGCCGAGCATCTCGCAGGCGGCCTGCACGTCGGGACGCACGGGCACGGCATCTTCGTCGACCTCCATGGCAACACCGCTGGCCTGGGCAAACTCGTTGAGTGTGGACGCCAGGCCACCGCGCGTGGGGTCGCGAAAGCAACGCGTGCCGGGCGCTGCGGCCAGAACGTCGGCAATCAGGTGGTTGAGCGGCGCGGCATCGCTTTCGATCGTGCTCGAAAACGCCAGGCCCTCGCGTTGGCTCATGATGGCGATCCCGTGGTCGCCCAGTGTGCCTGACACCAGGATAACGTCGCCGGGGCGGCAGTTGGCGCCGCTGAGCGCCACGCCCGTGGGAACCTCGCCCACGCCGGCGGTATTGATGTAGACGCCGTCGGCCCCGCCGCGCTCGACCACCTTGGTGTCGCCCGTGATTATGGACACGCCCGCCTCACGTGCTGTCTCGGCCATCGTCTGCACAATCTGGTGGAGCTTATCCATGGGATAGCCCTCTTCGAGGATAAAGCCACACGACAGGTAGCGCACGTTGGCGCCCGAGGTCGCGACGTCGTTAACGGTTCCGCACACGGCGAGGCGGCCGATGTTGCCACCGGGGAAGAACTGCGGCGAGACTACAAAGCTGTCAGTCGACATGGCTATGCGCCCGCTCGCGGGCAGCGCGGCGACGCCGGCGTCGTTGCCTTCGAGCAGCTCGGGCGACCCAAATGCATCCAGAAAGACCTCATCGATGATGCGTTTCATCATCTGACCGCCAGAGCCGTGGCCCAACAGGACGGTGCTATCGGTGGCAGTACGGGACATATCGAAAACTCCAATCGTGGGTGGTGCCGGTGTGCGGGTGCGTCCGGACTAGTCGCGGTAGCGGTAGTACGCCGCGCAGCTGCCCTCGGAGCTCACCATGCACGGGCCGACGGGGTGCTCGGGCGTGCAGGTACGGCCAAAGAGCGGACAGCTGCTCGGTGTAATGGCCCCGCGCAGCACGTCGCCGCAGCGGCACCCGCGCGGCTCGACCGTCTCCTCGACGGGCACGTCAAAGCGAGCGTGGGCATCAAAGCGCGAGAACTCGGGGCGGATAGAAAGGCCCGAGTTGGCAATCGGCCCCAGCCCGCGCCACGTGGTGTCGCATGGCTCAAACACCTGCTCGACCAGCTGGCGCGCCACGGGGTTGCCGTCTGCGTTGACGCCACGGCGGTAGGCGTTGTCGATCGCGGGCCTGCCCTCGACAACCATCTGGACCAGCATGCAGATGCCCTGCAGGATATCGACCGGCTCAAATCCCGTGACCACGCCCGGGGTACTGAATTCGTCGACCAAAAAGCTAAAGGGCGCCAAGCCCGTGATGGTGGCGACGTGGCCCGGCAGGATAAAGCCGTCGATGGCGGTCTCGGGATCGTTGGCGATGGCACGCAACGCCGGCGGCGTGGTCTTGTGGGCGCAATAGACCGAAAAGTTCAAAAGCCCGCGCGCCTCGGCCTCCAAGACGGCGGCGGCGATGGTGGGCGTCGTAGTCTCAAAGCCCACGCCCATAAAAATGACCGGACGACCGGGGTTTTGCTCGGCAATGTCGAGCGCGTCGAGCGGGGAGTAGACGATGCGAATATCGCGCCCCGCCGCTTTTTGCGCAGCGAGCGAGGTGGATGATCCAGGCACGCGCATCATGTCGCCAAAGGTGGTGATGATGGCGCCGTCTATGTTGGCGAGCGCGATTGCGTGGTCGATGTCGCGGTTGGCGGTGACGCAGACGGGGCAGCCCGGGCCGCTCAGCAGCTTGAGCCCGGCCGGCATAATGGAGCGAAAGCCATAGCGTCCGATGCTCACGGTATGCGTGCCGCAGACTTCCATAAGGTTGATGGTGCGGTCGCCGACAAGCCCGCGAATGCGATCGATAAGCTCGCGGGCCAGCTTGGAATCGCGAAATGCCGAAAAGTCGATACCGGAGCGCGCCGGCTGTCCGGCCGCCACTAGTATGCCTCGGCCGGGTTGCTGGCCAGTTGGTCTTCTTCGGCCAGTTCGGTCATGGTATTAACGAGCTCGAGCGTTTCTTGCGCTTCCTGCTCGTCGACGATCTGGATGCCAAAGCCGGCGTGTACGAGAATATAGTCGCCAACCTGCGCCGTCGGCACGAGTCGCAGCGAAACAGGGCGCTCGATGCCCATCATGTCGACGGTGGCCTTGAGGCCATCGTCGCGTTTGACTACTTTACCGGGAACGGCAAGGCACATAATGTTCCCCTTTTATACGCTTTGCGCTGGATAGGCGCTCAATAATCCATCAGTTGATGGTAGCGCTCGTGGGGTTCGCGGGCAAACGCGTTACGCCTGTGAGACGGCGGCTTGCGGGCTGGCCGAACAGCCTATTGCGGTGCGACCTGTGTGAGGCGAGTGCGTGCGACTGCCGCCTGACCGTAGGCGATGCAGCCGTCGTTAACGGGCACGGTTTGGGGAACCAAGACCGTAAGGCCTGCGTCTTTAAGCTTGCGGGTGAGGAGTTGAAGCAAAAGTCGGTTCATGAACACGCCGCCCGAGAGTGCGACGGTATCGATGCCTTCGCGCGCGCAGATTTCGCGTGCGATTCGTGCCGAAGAGCGCGCGATGGCGATATGGAAGTCGAGCGCGAGCCTGCCGGCGGGTACGCCGGTCCTGATTCCCTCCAAAAGCGCCTCAATAAGCGATCTGGAGTTTAGAACATGGCAGGCGTCCGGACGGGATGATTCGGTTACGGAAAAGCCCGCTATATTTCCGGTGGGGCAGGCACTTTCACTGCTGAGCGCGCGCCAGGCGGCGGCCTCAAGCTCGATGGCGGGTTCGCCCTCGTAGGTTGCCTTGTCGCAGATGCCCAGAATTGCTGCCGCGGCATCAAAGAGACGTCCCATGCTGCTGGTATGCGGGCTGTTGATGCCGCGCTCGATCATGGTGGCTGTCACGCTGCGCGTTTGCTCGTCGAGACTGTCCAAAAGCCGAGCGGCACCTGGGTGCTCGAGCAGGCCGAGCTCACTGAGCAGGGCAAAGGCGTTGCGGCGGGCATCGCGCACGGAGGCCGCCCCGCCGGGGAGCGCCCAGGTGTGCAAATGCGCGGCGCGCCCAAAGCCGCCAAGGCTGGCAACAAGAAACTCGCCGCCCCAAATGGTCCCATCGGTGCCGGCGCCGGTGCCGTCAAAGGCGATGCCAAGGACGCGCGCGTCGGTTGTAAGCTGGCCCGCGGCGATGGCCTCGGCCATTACGCTCGCGATATGCGCATGATGGTGCTGCACCTCGACGAGCGGCAGATTGCATTTTTGTGCCTGCTCGCGCGCCCACTGGCCCGATAGATAGCTGGGGTGTAAATCGCAGGCCAAGGCGGCGGGCGCCAAGTCAAAGAGATCTTCCAAGCGCGTGCGCGCGGCGTTCCAGGCATCGAAGGTCCCGCCGTTTTCAACATCGCCGATATGCTGCGACACAAAACAGGTTGCCTCGCCGTTCGTCCCTTCACGCGTAAGCGCAATCGTGGCCTTTTGTTGTGGCCCGCAGGCGAGCACGCAGGACGGAGCGCCGTCGAGCGCCGGCAACGGCAGCGGCTGGGGTGCATATCCGCGAGCGCGGCGCACGGGCATAACGGCGCCGTCGACCACGCGTACTACAGAGTCGTCGTAGCGCGAGAGGATTGCGCGGTCGTTACCGAGCAACGCGTCGGCGATGCCGGCGGCAACGAGGTGTTCCCAGGCAAGGTCGTCGTCGGTTTCGATGGGTTCTTCGCTCAGGTTTCCGCTGGTCATGACGAGCGCGTGCATACCGCAGGCTTCTGCCGCGGCAAGCAACAGATGTTGAAGCGGCGTATAGGGGAGCATGACGCCGAGCTCGGGCAAGTCGTGCGCGACAGATGGCGCGAGGGCGAGGATGTCGGGGGAACCGCCGTTGCCCTCGCCAACAGTGCGCTGGCGCAGCAGCACAATGGGGCGGATACTGCCAGCGAGCAGATCGCGTTCAGCATCGTCGATATGACACAGGCGCCCGGCATCGGCAAGACTGCGCACCATGACGGCAAGCGGCTTATTGCTGCGACGCTTGCGACGGCGCAGCTCGGCCACCGCCTGCTCGTTGGCAGCGTCACAGGATAGATGGAATCCGCCCAGGCCCTTGATGGCGACGATGCCACCGCTGGCCAGCAGCTCAACGCAGCGCTCGATGATAGCGTCGCTGGCCTCGCGTGTGGTGCCGACGGCCGGTGTCGCGGACGAATTCCCGCACGCATCGCCGTTCACAGCCTCGCGCCACGTAATATGCGGCCCGCAATCAAAGCAGGCATCGGGCTGTGCGTGAAAGCGACGGTCGAGTGGATCGGCATACTCTGCGGCGCAGGCGGGGCACATGGGGAAACGGTCCATCGATGTGGCCGCTCGGTCATAAGGCAGCGATCGGATGATGGTAAAGCGTGGGCCGCAGTTAGTGCAGTTGATAAAGGGGTAGTGATAGCGTCGGTCGGCGGGATCGAACAACTCGCGCAGGCAATCGTCGCAGGTGGCGATATCGGGCGAGACGAGCGTCGTGTGCGCGGTCTGGTCTTGCGATGCTACGATGCGAAAACCCTGTTCATTGGCGGTATCCCAACCGTTGACTGCCAGGTCCACAACCTCGATATACTCAACGCGAGCCGCCGCGGGCGCATGCTCAGAAAGCGCGGCAGCAAAAGCATCGAGCGCATCGGCCGGAGCGTGCGCCTCGATGTGCACGCCGTCGCCCGCGTTGAGCACCCATCCGCAAATGCCATGCACCATGGCCTCGCGATACACAAATGGTCGCATGCCAACGCCCTGCACAATGCCCGTCACATGAATATGCACATGCCGCATGCGACACTCCTCATCAAAACCGACCAAAAAGGGACAGGTTTATTTTGGTAGGTAAAACTTCTAAACCTGCCAAAATAAACCTGTCCCTTTTTGGCAGGTGCGCTGCGGGAAATCCCGCTACAGCCCCAGGCTCTGCTTGGTGGCGGCGCACGTGAGCTCGCCGTGCTTAACGCCGCGCAGGCCCAGCAGACGGTCAGCCAGCTCGTAGACACGTTCGCCGCGACCCTTGAGCGCCAGAATCTCCAAGCAGTTGTGGTGATCCAGATGCACGTGCATGGTCGATACGATCTCGTCGGTGTAGTCGTGCTGTACCTCGTCCAGGCGGCGCGTCAGATCGCCGGTGTGATGGTCGTAGATCATAGTGAGCGACCCGATAACGTGCTCATCGGGCGTGCGCATCTGCTCTTTGGCGATCGAGGCGCGAATCAGGTCGCGCACGGCCTCGGATCGGTTGGCCACGTCGCCGCGGCGTGCGATCTGCTCGTCAAAACGGCGCAGCAGGTCGTCGGGTGCGGTAACCGAAAAACGGACCAGCTCGGAGCCGGAGCCACTACAGTGGCAGCCCGCGTCACCGTCCGCCCCGTGCGGATGCTCGTGCTCGTACCCGCAGCCGTGCTCGTGTTCGGCCATCTTACACCAGCTTCACGGAGCCGACGGAGTTGTGGTCGGCCTCGATGGCCTCTTCGTAGCCCTCGAGTGCGTCATGGGCCTCGTGCAGCGCGGCCATGGCTGCCTCGAGCTTGGCGCCGATGCGCTCCATGTCAAAATTCTCGGTCGCATGCAGCAGCTGATGGCTCCACTCATGAGCGAGCTCGATGGTGTCGTCGACCTGTTTGACGCTCATGGCAAGCTGACTCATGTTCATTCCAACATCATGCATGGGAAATCTCCTTTTGTATGGGGCAGTTCAGTGGTTCAGATTTTACTACGCCCGCTCTGCGCGCAGCTGCATAAGAAAACGGGTACGAGTCTGTGCGACCCGCACCCGTTCACTGGGGGCTGTTTGTGACTACCATACTATCCGTGGTTGCACTCGGTGCATCCAGAAGTCCGGCGAGCGGTGCAAAAGCGCTCATAGACGGCGGGTAAGTAACAAGCGTATTACAGATGCTTCTCCAGCAGCGTCTGCAGCCTCGCCTTGGGTAGAGCGCCAACCGAGCGGTCAATCTCCTCGCCGTTCTTAAACACAATCAGCGTGGGGATGCTCATGACGCCATACTTCATGGCCAGGTCCTGGTTGTCGTCGACGTTGCATTTGGCAACGGCAAGCTTGCCCGCCAGCTCATCGGCAACCTCGTCAACGATGGGCGAGAGGGATCGACAGGGCCCGCACCACGGCGCCCAAAAATCGACCAGCACGGGCAGGCTGTCGTTAACGATGGAATCGAAGTTCTCGGGGGTAATCTGATTAATGTCAGCCATGGTGACCTCCATAATGCGACGCGGCTCGGCCGCGTAAAACTCAGTACGACCGTGCTTATACCCAGCCGCCCGCAAAGCAACCACTCGCGGGCAGCTCTTTTATATAATGGTGGGCACGCAAACGATTGGAGAGCGCATGTCCACGTCACAAAGCCAGAAAAAAGAAGCCATCGCCCAGGCGGCCGAGCAAGAGCTCACATCGCTTGCGGTCCGTGGCGTGCGTATCGCGGGCAACGCGTGCTCGCCGATCGTGCTGGTCAAAGGCGATTTGGACGAGGCCGAGCGTTCGGGTGGCGAGCTTGCTGCCGGCCCGGATGGCGCGGCGTTGCGCAAGGCGCTTGGGGCCATCGGCTACGCACCCGAGGATTTTTGCGTGCTGGCAAGCGTCGCCGGCGTGGGTGACGGAGCGGTCGCGGTGGGCGAGACTCTGCCGTGCGAGCTGTTCCGCGAGGCGCTTGAGGCCTTGGACCCCGAGGCGGTACTACTGCTCGACAACAACGCGGCTGACGCCATGCGCGAGACCTACGCCGACATGCTCGTGGCGATCGATGACTTCGACACTGCCATGCTCAAGCCCGGCCTGGTCGCCCATGTGCAGGGCCGCCGCGTGCTCGCGCTCGACGGCTTTGAGGCGGCACTCACCGACAAGGCCGCTAAGCAGCGCATGTGGGCCTACATCAAGCAGCTGACTCCGGCGGCCGCTCCACTGTAGCGAGCCCGCGTCGACAAACGATCCCGAGCGGGCGAGCCGTACCCGCGGAACTCAAATCCGTCGCGCTCGCGCCCTTACATCACAGCGCGCAGCTCAAACCGATCGCCGTTAATGCGGAACTGGCAGTTGCCGTTCATGCGTTCGACGGCAAGCTTAATGCTCTTGGTTCCAAAGCCGTGTCCGGTGTGCCCGGCTACGGGCATGCCGTCGACCATGCGCGGCGCGCGGTCAAACGTGTTGGAAACTAACAGCAGCAGCTGGCCGTCCTCTAATCGCAGGTCAAAGTCGACGAATCGCTTTCCCTGGGGCGCGGCGCTTGCGGCGGTGATAGCGTTTTCCAAGGCATTTGAGAGCACGCTAAACAGGTCGGCGTCACCTACGTGGATGGTTTCGGGTACGGCGGCGCGCAAGTTGGCGGTAATGCCGTTTCTATTGATATCCGAGTTAAATGACGAAAGCGCGATGTTTACGGTCTCGTTGGCGCAGAAGCGGCGTACGGCGGTGCGGTCGCCGGCTTCGCAGAGTTCGTCGATGCGATCGAGCGCCTCGTCGGTGTGGCCCTCTTCAATTAAAGCGGCCAGGCCGCGTAGAAAGTGGCGCATGTCGTGGCGAAGAATCGACAGCTCGCGCCCAGATTGACGCCAAGCCTCGAGCTCTTTGATGGCGGCGCTGTCGCGGGTTTCGAGCATCCAGCGCTCTCGCTCGGCGGTTTCCTTTTCTTCGTATTCGCGCAGGTAAACGGCAAGAAACATAAGATAGAAGGCACAGAGCGCAAATGCCAAAAACTCAACCGTTACCACCGAGCCCGAGTGGAACAGCGTGGTGTAGACGTTGGTGGCATAGTCAAAGACGTAATAGACGAGCGGCAGGATTAAAAGGATGCCCAGCTCGGTGGTGCTTTTAATCGCCAAGCGTGGACCGATGTCGCCGGCCCAATGCAACAGGACGGCAAAGACGGCGAGTGTGGTCGCGATGCGCGCCAGATAGTACGCGATCTGCGAATCGGTTGCGGCAAAGGCGGCGATGCCCATCCAATTGCTGAACTGGCAGCTCAGATAAGCACTCGTAATGCCGAGCGCGGCAAGCAGCGGGCTCAGGCGGTAGCGCGCACACAGGTAGACGATAAGCGGCAGGTGCACGGCAAGTGGATAAACCTGTCGGGCAAATAGTTCGCCGCCAACGACATTGGCGATCGAAAAGGCAGCGCCGGTCACGATGCCGACCAACACCAGTTCAAGCGCATGACGCCGGTTGATCTCGACACCGCACAGCGCCGCCGAGGCAAAGACGCCAAAGAGCAGCGTCGTGGCGTGGTGGATTGCCCAAAGGACCATTTCGACCGAGGAGACCATCAGTGTCTCCCACCCTCAAAGCGCACCGCAAAGTAGGCGTCTTGGAATCCCTGCTTGCAACTGCGCGAAAGCGGGATGCACGCGCCCGAGCGCATGACGATGTCCGTGCGGTCAAAGTGATCGATATTGCGCAGGTTGACCTGGTAGCTGCGGTGGCATTTAAAGAAGACTGCGTTTTGCTCCAAGCGGTCCTCGACGCTGCGGAACGACTCGAGTGCCTCGATATCGCGTCCGTCGCGCAGGTGGAAGACCACGTGCTTGTTGCGCGCCTCGGCATATTCGATGTCGGACAGGCGCAGGGCGTGGTAGCCAAAGGAAGTTTTGATCACGAGCTCGTCGGTTGCCGCCGGGCGCATGCTCGAAAGCTCGTCGAGCAACTGCGCCAGGCGCTCGTAGGCCACGGGCTTGAGCAGATAATCGAAGGCGCGGACCTCGTAGGACTCCAGTGCAAACTCGGGCGATGAGGTGAGGAACACCAGGCGCACGGCGGTATCGGCCTGGCGCAGTTCGCGCGCGGTGTCCATGCCGTTGACGAGCGGCATGATCATGTCGAGCAGGATGATGTCGGCGCGCGACGCGGCATGGCGCGCCAGCAGGTCCTCGCCGCGCGTGACGAGCGCAACATCGACCGCCGTGCCCGTCTCGGTCGACCAACGGTCGATCATCCGGTGCAGTCTATCTAGAAAAGCGACATCATCGTCGCAGGCAATAATCTTGAGCATTCGGCCCCCTTAAGTAGTTCGATTTTGCCACATCGGGTACGCGCCGCTTGCGGGGGTGCGGACCGTTTGCGCCCCACGGCGTGCAACTCGCGCCAAGCGGTATTGCGGTGGCGAAAGATGCCTCCTGCGCCATCGAGAGCTCAGCTATCCTCAGCTTGCCAGTTCGAATATGGACCTGCCACATGATTGAATCTTTATTTCAACTTTACACCTAGGTTTACAGCTGTCTTGTCAGCTGTAAACCTAGGTGTCATACTAAAGCCCCAAGATTCGCCAAAAGAGAGGGGCCTTGATGGCACAGAGCGCGAACATGGATGCGTCGGAGCTTGCACGCGATATCGCGGCCGGCCTAGCATCGGCAACGACGGCAACGGAGCGCGCGGCACTGGTGCCCGCAGAGCTCGTCGAGGCCATTCAGCAACTAAAAACCCAACGTGACGCGGTGATTCTGGCGCACTATTACGTGGCGCCCGAGGTGCAGGCCGTGGCTGATTACGTCGGCGACAGCTTCTACCTGGCCAAGCTCGCCAAGAGTCTGCCGCAGCAGACCATCGTGCTGTGCGGCGTGGAGTTTATGGGCGAGAGCGCCAAGCTGCTCAATCCCACTAAGACCGTGCTGCTGCCCGAGCCGGGCGCGGACTGTCCCATGGCGCACATGGTCAAGCGCGAGACGGTCGACGCGGCGCGCGCCGAGTACGGCGACGACCTGGCTGTCGTCTGCTACGTCAACTCCACGGTCGAGATCAAGAGCTGGAGCGACGTGTGCGTCACCAGCTCCAACGCCGTCAAGATCGTGTCCGAGCTGCCGCAGCAGCATATCCTGTTCATTCCCGACCAAAACCTCGGTCGCTTCGTAGCCGAGCAGGTGCCGCAAAAGCACGTCATCCTCAACAACGGCTACTGCCCGCGCCATCACATCATCACCGTCGAGCAGATCGTCGACGCGACGGAGGCCCACCCCGACGCGCTCGTGCTGGCGCATCCTGAGTGCAAGGCCGACGTCCTGGCCGAGGCCGACTACATCGGCTCCACCGCCGGCATCATCAAGTATGCCGAGGAGTCCGACGCGAGCGAGTTCATCATCGTGACGGTCCGCGGCGTGCTCTACGAGCTCGAGCGCCGCTGCCAGGGCACCGGCAAGAAGTTCTACTTCCCCGCGGTACAGCCCACCTGCGTCAACATGGATCTCATCACGCTCGAAAAGCTCGTGCGCTGCCTGGAGACGGGCGAGGGCGAGGTGCAGATCGGCGTCTCGGACGAGGCAGCAGACCAGGCCAAGCTCACGCTCGACCGTATGCTCGAGTACGCAGCACGCTAGAACAATGTTGCATGAGGGACGGTCCCTTATGTCACATTCAAGGGAGAGGACTCCTGTGGAAACCAAGCAATACCCCGATATGGAGTGCGACGTCGTCATTGCCGGCTGCGGCGTGGCGGGTCTGTACGCGGCCCTCAATCTGCCGACGAGCACGCGCGTGATCATGCTCTCCAAGGGCGCGGTCGATGAGTGCGATTCGATGCTCGCGCAGGGCGGCATTTGCGTGCTGCCCGAAGGCTCGGACTACGATGCCTTCTTTGAGGACACCATGCACGCCGGCCACTACGAGAACCGCCGCGAGAGCGTCGACATCATGATTCGCTCGAGCCGCTCGGTCATCAACGACCTGCTAGCGATGGGCGTGGATTTTGAGCGCAAGGCCGACGGCAGCCTCAATTTTACCCGCGAGGGCGCGCACAGCCGTCCGCGCATTGCCTTCCATGCCGACATTACGGGCAAGGAGATCACGACCAAGCTGCTCCAGGCCGTTCGCAAGCTGGACAACGTGCAGATTTTGGAGCACGCGGCCATGACCGACATCCTGACCGCCGAGCGCGATGGCGCCACGGTGTGCACCGGCGTCGTCGCCGTAGCCGTGGACGAGGACAACTCGGTTCGCCCCGCCGACGAGCTGGCAAATGCCGTTGAGGGCGTGCATGCCGGTAAGCCGTTTAAGATCCATGCCCGCCACACGCTGTGGGCGACGGGTGGCATTGGCGGCGTGTACGACCACTCGACCAACTACCCGCAGCTCACGGGCGACGCCTGCTACATCGCTCAGGAGCATGGCATTAAGATGGAGCACCTGGACTACGTGCAGATCCATCCCACGGGTCTGTTCTCGCCGCAGCCGGGTCGCACGTTCCTGATCAGCGAGAGCTGCCGCGGCGAGGGCGCGATTTTGCTCAACGGCGCCGGCGAGCGTTTTACCGACGAGTTGCAGCCGCGCGACGTTGTCGCCGCCGCCATCCGCGAGCAGATGAAGCAGGACGGCACCGAGCACGAGTGGCTGAGCTTTGCCCCCGTCGAGCGCGACGTGGTGACCGGGCACTTTGCCAACATTCGCGCGCGCTGCCTGGAGGACGGCCGCGACATCTTGGACGAGCCCATTCCCGTTACGCCGACGCAGCACTACTTTATGGGCGGCGTGTGGGTCGACAAGGACGGCCGCACCTCGATGCCCGAGCTCTACGCCGCGGGCGAGACGGCCTGCAACGGCGTTCACGGCAAGAACCGCCTTGCATCAAACAGTCTGCTCGAAGCACTGGTCTGGGGTCGTCGCGCCGCGTGGTACATGCGTACCGGCGAGTCGCTGGCCGTGGAGCAGGCGGGCGATCCCGCGCTCGATGGCCGTCATCGCGCCCTGAGCGCCGACGCCCTGGCAATCGATGATTTGGCCCGTGCCGCCGGCACGCAGGCCGTGGAGGAGTAGACCATGAATCCCATTACCATGAAGCTCGTCGTCGATGATCTGATTCTGCAGGCTCTGCGCGAGGACATTACGTTTGAGGACGTGAGCACGGCGAGCGTGTGCCCCACGGCGCGTCCCGCCACGGTGGAGCTTATCGCCAAAGCCGATGGCATCATCGCCGGCCTGGATGTGTTCGCTCGTACCTTTGAGCTGCTGGATTCGCAGAGCTCGGTGCTGCTCGACGTTGCCGATGGCGACGAGGTGCACGCCGGCGACCATGTGGGTCAGGTGCGCGGCGATGCGCGCGTGCTGCTTTCGGGTGAGCGCGTGGCGCTCAACTACCTGCAGCGCATGAGCGGCATCGCTACCTATACACACAGCATGGCCGCGGCGCTCGAGGGAACCAAGACCGTGCTTGTCGACACGCGCAAGACCACGCCGGGCATGCGCGTGTTTGAGAAGGCGGCGGTTGAGATTGGCGGCGGCAGCAACCACCGCTACAACCTGTCGACGGCCGTCATGCTCAAGGACAACCACATCGATGCCGCCGGCGGCGTGACGCGTGCGATCGAGATGGCGCGCGCCCATGCGTCGTTTACCACGACGGTCGAGATTGAGTGCGAGAACCTGGACATGGTGCGCGAGGCCGTGGAGGCCGGCGCCGACATCATCATGTTCGACAACATGACCCATGACGACATGACCGCCGCGATTGAGCTTATCGCCGGTCGCGCCAAGACCGAGTGCTCGGGCAACGTGGACGCCAGCAATATCCGCGCGCTCGCCGACCTGGGCGTTGACTTTATTAGCTCGGGCGCGCTGACACACTCCGCCCCGATCCTCGACCTCTCACTTAAGCACCTGCGTCTGCTGGACGGTAAATAATGAACGCCCGCGAGCGTCGCCGTGCCATCATGGACGTGCTCGAGGTGGCCAAGGAGCCCGTTTCGGGCAGCGCACTTGCCCGCGAGGTTGGCGTGAGCCGTCAGATCGTGGTTCAGGATATTGCCCTGCTGCGTGCCGATGGGCACGATGTCGTGGCCACCAACCGTGGTTATGTGCTGCAGGAGGCCCCCAGCAGCCCCGCCGTGCCCACGCGCTTGGTCAAGGTTCGCCACAGCGTGGAGCAGGCAGGCGATGAGCTCACGAGTATCGTCGACGCCGGCGGCGCCGTGCTCAACGTGATCGTCAATCACCGCGTGTACGGCAAGATCACGGCCGACCTGGACATTCGCAATCGTCGAGATGTCGAGCGCTACCTGCACGATATCGAGAGCGGCAAGAGCTTTCCGCTACTAACGGTGACGAGCGGCTATCACTTCCATCGCATTGCGGCGGAGGACGAACAGACCCTCGACGAGATCGAGGCGATGCTCAAGGAGAAAGGCTACCTTGCCGATTTAATGCCCTACGAGGATGATCTCTCGTAGCCGACGCTGTATCTATAAGTTGCGGTGAAATAGTTCCTAAAATTGGCATCTAAGCCATAAAACAGGAACTATTCCACCGCAACTGCCAAGGGTCCCGCTCCAAATTAGCTGCCCACACATGCAAAAGGAGGCCTCCGCGGCGATGCGGAGGCCTCCTTTTCTGTGCACGGTGTACTTTTGAGTGTGCAAGTGGGGGAGTTGTTACTCCTCGACGATCTCGGTGATCGCGCCAGCGGGGCAAGCGTCCTGGCAAGCGCCACAGGCGACGCAGGAGTCCTCGTCAGCGACGGTAGCGACGTCCTGGAGCTCCAGAACGCCAGCGGGGCAGGAGTCGACGCAAACGCCACAAGCGATGCACTCGTCGGCATCAATTACGGGATGAGCCATGGTAGTTTCCTCTCTGTTGACCGACGCTACAGGCGATGCGCGCCGGTTTGATTCGGGCAAAAACATACCACGGGAGCGACCGTTTGCAATACCCTCTGACCGGCATCTTCATACCGTTCGCCGAGTATGCCAAGGTTTACTAAAAAATGCGCAGGTGGGGCCGTTGAGCTGCGCAAATGTTAGCTAAAGGTGACTTGAAATATCGAGCTATTGAGCGCGCCTGCGGAAAGGGCATCCCGTTATTTGGCCGAAAACCGGGTCGTAGTTTCCGGTTGGGCCCGCTAGCGGAAACTGCGACCCGGTATCAGCTCTCAAAACGGGACGAGCTTTCCGCAAGGCAGCCCCAGGCACCCTCGGACCCAAGCCTCAGCCATCTCTACATAGATCTCGATAGATTTGCCGAGAACTCAATCAGCGCATCTACCTGCACATTTAAGAACCTAAACTCTCAGCAATAAGAAATCTTATATGAATTGACTTAGATTTTGTATATTCCGGCCCATAAGGGGATACACTACATCCTGAAAGACAAGCCGAAACACCGCTCGGCAGACCGCCGAGTCGGTGCAAACGCACAAGAGAGAGGGAATTTCTAATGGGCAAGATTCTTGGTATCGACCTTGGTACTACCAACTCCGCTATGGCCGTCCTCGAGGGCGGTTCTCCGACCATCATCGTGAACGCCGAGGGCGACCGCACCACCCCGTCTGTCGTGGGCTTCCGTGCCGACGGCGACCGCGTCGTGGGCAAGGCCGCTAAGAACCAGGCTGTCACCAACCCCAAGAACACCGTGTTCTCCATCAAGCGCTTCATGGGCCGCAAGTATTCCGAGTGCACCTCCGAGATCAAGACCGTGCCGTATGAGGTCAAGGAGGGCCAGGGTGGCCGTGCCGTCGTCGACATCGAGGGCAAGGATTACACCGCCGAGCAGGTGAGCGCCATGACGCTCGCCAAGATGAAGGCCGACGCCGAGAAGTATCTGGGCGAGACCGTCACCGACGCCGTCATCACCGTCCCGGCCTACTTCAACGACGCCCAGCGTCAGGCCACCAAGGACGCCGGTAAGATCGCCGGCCTCAACGTCAAGCGTATCGTCAACGAGCCGACCGCTGCTGCTCTGGCCTATGGCCTGGACAAGCAGGGCACCGACCAGCGCATCCTGGTCTTTGACCTGGGCGGCGGTACCTTCGACGTCTCCATCCTCGACCTCGCCGACGGCGTGTTTGAGGTTCTGTCCACCTCGGGCGACAACCACCTGGGCGGCGACGACTGGGATCAGCGCGTCATCGATTGGATGGCCGATAAGTTCCAGCAGGAGAACGGTGTCGACCTGCGTCAGGACCCCATGGCCCTGCAGCGTCTGAAGGAGGCCGCCGAGAACGCCAAGAAGGAGCTCTCCGCCGCCCAGCAGACCACCATCAACCTGCCGTTCATTACCATGAACCAGTCCGGCCCGCTGCACCTCAACTACACGCTGACCCGCGCCGAGTTCGAGAAGATCACCCGCGACCTGCTCGAGCGCTGCAAGCAGCCTGTCACCAACGCCCTGCGCGACGCCAAGCTTAAGCTCTCCGATCTGACCGAGGTCATCCTCGTCGGCGGCTCCACCCGTATGCCCGCCGTCCAGGAGCTCGTCAAGACTATGACCGGCAAGCAGCCCAACATGTCCGTGAACCCCGACGAGGTCGTTGCCGACGGCGCCGCCGTCCAGGGCGGCGTGCTCACCGGCGACGTCGAGGGCATCCTGCTGCTCGACGTTACCCCGCTGTCGCTGGGTGTCGAGACCATGGGCGGCATCATGACCAAGATGATCGACCGCAACACCACGATCCCGACCTCCAAGACCGAGGTCTACTCCACCGCTGCCGACAACCAGACCAGCGTCGAGATCAACGTGCTCCAAGGCGAGCGCGAGCTTGCCCGCGACAACAAGTCGCTCGGTAAGTTCCAGCTGACCGGTATCCCGGCTGCCCGCCGCGGCGTGCCGCAGATCGAGGTCACCTTCGACATCGACGCCAACGGCATCGTCAAGGTCTCTGCTAAGGACAAGGGCACCGGCAAGGAGCAGCAGATCACCATTTCCGGTTCCACCGCGCTTTCCGACGACGAAGTCGATCGTATGGTCAAGGACGCCGAGGCTCATGCCGAGGAGGACAAGAAGCAGAAGGAAGAGGTCGAGGTCCGCAACCAGACCGACAGCCTGTGCTACTCCACCGAGCAGACCCTCAACGAGCTGGGCGACAAGGTTTCCGCCGACGTGAAGTCCAAGGCCGAGGCCGCTATCGCCGACGCCAAGAAGGCGCTCGAGGGCTCTGACGTCGAGGCCATCAAGGCCGCCGGCGAGTCCCTGCAGTCCGTGGCCTACGAGCTGGCCCAGGTTGTCTACGCCGACGCTCAGCAGCAGACCGACGGTGCCGCCGGCGCCCAGCCTGCCGACGATGACGTTGTCGACGCCGACTACGAGGTTGTGGACGACGAGGACAAGTAATCATGTCCGCCCGTAAAGCTCGCACGGAGGCGGCCGCCGTTGGTGCCGCCCCCGTTGACTCTGAGGAGAAGGACGTGAAGATTCCCGTAGAGGCCGTCGACGATACCGAGGCCAACGAGGCCGCGGCCGCCGAGGCTGCCGAGAACCAGGTAGAGGATTCCAACAAGGAGGCGACGATGACCGAGGACGAGATGGTGGAAGCCGCTATCCGCGCCGGTGAGGAAGCCGCCGACAACGACTTTAAGCTCAAGTTCGAGCAGGCCCAAAAGGAGCTCGCCGACGTGCGCAATGAGCTCGATGCTGCGGCAGAGGCTCAGAAGGCCGCCGAGGACAAGGCAAAGGACGCCACTGAGCGTACCGCCCGTCTTCAGGCCGACTGGGAGAACTTCCGTCGCCGCACCGCCAATGAGCGCATCGCCGAGCGCGAGCGCGCGACCGAGAAGCTCGTCACTGCGCTGCTGCCGGTGGTCGACGATATCGAGCGTGCGATCGACCATGCCCGCAGCCAGGAGCTTGCCGACGACTTTAAGCAGTTCGTCGACGGCGTCGACGCGGTGCATGCCAAGCTGCTCGATGTGTTTGCGCACGAGGGCGTTGAGCCCATCGACCCCAAGGGCGAGGCGTTCGATCCGCTCGAGCACCAGGCCGTGGGTCGCGTCGAGGACGCGTCGCAGTACGACGAGACCGTCAACGACGTGTACCAGAAGGGCTACCGCATGGCGGACCGCATCCTGCGTTCCGCGATGGTGACGGTGACCTACGGTGGCGAGAAGCGCCCCGCACCGGAGCCCGAAGCGGCGCCCGAGGATGCTGCGGCCGATACGGCCGAGAGCACCGAGGAGTAATTGAGAAGGGCCCCGGGGCAACACCCGGGGCCCTTTCTGGCCTAGTGCCATATGAAAGCATGAGCCGTCGTCTGCATGGACGGCGGACGTAACAGGAGAGGAGCTACGATGGCTGCAGGCAAAACCTTCTATGACATCCTGGGCGTATCCAAGAGCGCCTCCGACAAAGAGATCAAGAGCGCGTTTCGCAAGCTCGCGCAAAAATATCACCCCGATGCCGGCGGCGACGAGGCCAAGTTCAAGGAGATCAGCGAGGCCTACGAAACGCTTTCGGACGAGAAGAAGCGCAAAGAGTACGACCAGATGCTCATGTTTGGCGGCATGCCGGGCGCGGGCGGCGCGTATGGCGGCGGCTACGGTGCCGGCGCGGGCGCCAGCGGCTGGGGCGACATCTTCGACAGCATCTTTAGCGGCAACGGCGCCTGGGGCAGCGATTGGGGCTCGGGCTTTGCCGGGGCTGCGGGCGCTGCCGGTGCCGGCGCGGGTCGCAGCCGCGCTCGCAAGGGCGGCGACCTGTCGCTGACCGTCGATGTGACGGCCGAGGACGCGTTTCGCGGCGTGACGCACAAGGTCACCTACCGCATTCCCTCGACAGGCGAGCAGCAGACCATTACGGTCTCGGTGCCTGCGGGCGCGGTCGACGGCGGCAAGCTGCGCTACAAGCGTCGCGGCGAGTACGGCGTTGCCGGCGGCGAGCGCGGCGACCTGGTCGTGACCACGCACGTGGAGGAGCATCCGCTGTTTAAGCGTAAAGGTGCCGACGTGACCATGGAGGTACCGGTCTCGGTCTATGAGGCGGCGCTCGGCTGCACGGTGGACGTGCCCACGCCCGGCGGTGCGACGGTTCGTCTGAAGGTGCCCGCGGGTACCCAGACGGGCAAGAAGTTCCGCTTTAAGGAGATGGGCACGCCCGACGTCAAGCACCGTGGCCGCACCGGTGCGCTGCTCGTCGAGATCAAGGTGCAGGTTCCCACGAACCTGTCCGATGACGAGCGCGATGCCATGACCAAGCTGCGCGAGGCCGACACGCGCGACTATCGCGAGAAGGTCAATCGTTACAAGGCGACGTACTAGGGCGGTCGCGGCGCACGCCCACGCCCGCGGGCTTATGATGGACGATAACGAGACGGAAAGGGGTCAGGTAGCATGGCCGAGGACAATAGGAACAAACCGCTGTACATGATCAGCGTGGCGGCCGAGCTGACCGGCATGCATCCGCAGACTCTACGCGTCTACGAGTCCAAGGGCCTGGTGAACCCCCAGCGCTCGGGCGGCAACACGCGTCTGTATTCGCGTGCCGATATCGAGCGCCTGGAGCTCATCAACCAGCTGACCGACGAGGGTATCAACCTTGCCGGCGTGGTGCGTATCCTCGATATGAAGGAACGTGCCGAGGAGCGCGAGCGCGAGAACGAGAAGCTCCGCGCCCGCGTGCGCCAGCTCGAGGACGAGCTGCACGAGTACAAGATGCAGAAGAAGATCACCGCCCTGGCCCCGCGCGACGGCTCGGTTAACCCCGAACAGGTCATGCGCAAGCTGCTGGGTGCCGGCGGGGATTTGTAGTTACGCGGTTTTACCAAACCGCGTAACGGGCCGACGCTGCGCGCCGCCCAGAGCGACAATTTGTCATTCAAAAGGCAAGGCATGACCAGAAGGTCTATGCCTTGCCTTTTCCATGCCAACTTGTTCGCTCTGGACGTCGCTCGCTGTCCGTCCTCTACCTGCGGCGTTGCCTTGCTCCGGATGCGGTAGTCATTGGGGACGTTCTTAAATGACTGGTCAAAGGGGACATTCTTGCGGCACTTGGCAGTTGGGGACGTTCCTTTTGTGCCGGCACTTTGGGACACTCCTTGTCAGAAGAGTGATGCAAGGTGCTCGTCCTTTACTTTACTGAGATAAAGTGAACGTGCAGATTCGTAACCCACTCGCAACCGTTCTATGGCACGATATTGAACGAATGTATGCTATGCGCCCAAATCTTTTGGGCAGAGTGGGAGACAGTATGGTCAAGCTGTACGAGGACGGCATCTACCTGCGCGGCGGCAGCGAGGTTGTGCCTGCGGCCGAGGCTGCCGAGCGCGGTATTACGCAGACGCCCGAGGATGCCAAGCGCGGCACCATCGCGTATTCGATCCTCCAGGCACACAATACGTCCGGCGACCCCGAGGCGCTCAAGATTCGCTTCGACGCCATGGCGAGCCACGACATCACCTTTGTCGGCATCATCCAGACGGCGCGCGCCTCGGGCATGGAGCAGTTCCCGCTGCCCTACGTGCTCACCAACTGCCATAACTCGCTGTGCGCCGTGGGCGGCACCATCAACGAGGACGACCATGTCTTTGGCCTTTCCGCGGCCAAGAAGTACGGCGGCATCTTCGTTCCGCCGCACATCGCCGTCATCCACTCCTTTATGCGTGAGAACTTCGCCGGCTGCGGCAAGATGATCCTGGGTTCCGACTCGCACACCCGCTATGGCGCCCTGGGCACCATGGCCGTGGGCGAGGGCGGTGGCGAGCTGGCAAAGCAGCTGCTGCGCGACACCTACGATGTCGCCTATCCCGGTGTCGTCGCCATCTACCTCACGGGCGCCCCGCGCCCCGGCGTCGGCCCGCACGATGTGGCACTCGCCATCATCCGTGCCGTCTTTGCCAAGGGTTACGTTAAGAACAAGGTTATGGAGTTCGTGGGCCCCGGTATCGCGAGCATGACGACCGACTACCGCAACGGCGTCGACGTCATGACCACCGAGACCACCTGCCTGTCGAGCATCTGGGCCACCGACGAGGACACGCACGCGTTTTTGACCATGCACGGTCGCGGCGAGGACTACCGCGAGCTCAAGCCCGCCGATGTTGCCTACTACGACGGCTGCGTCGAAGTCGATCTGTCGAGTATCAAGCCCATGATCGCGTTGCCGTTCCATCCTTCTAACGGCTTTGAGATCGACGAGCTCAACGAGAACCTCGAGGACATCCTGCATGAGGTGGAGCTCGAGGCCGCCAAGATCGGCGAGGGCAAGACGCACTTTAGCCTGCTCGACAAGATCGTCGACGGCAAGCTGCACGTGCAGCAGGGCGTTATCGCCGGCTGCTCGGGCGGCAACTACGACTCCGTGGTCCAGGCTGCTCGCGTGCTCAAGGGCGCTAACACCGGCTGCGGCGAGTTCTCGCTGTCGGTCTATCCCACGAGCCAGCCCGTGGCGCTCGAACTTACGCGCCGTGGTTACATCTACGACCTCATGGAGGCCGGTGCGATCGTGCGCACGGCGTTCTGCGGCCCGTGCTTCGGCGCCGGCGACACGCCCGCCAACAACGGCCTTTCGATCCGCCACACCACGCGCAACTTCCCCAATCGCGAGGGTTCCAAGCCGGGCAACGGCCAGCTGAGCGCCGTGGCCCTGATGGACGCCCGCTCCATTGCGGCGACGGCGGCCAACGGCGGCATCCTGACGCCGGCGACCGACCTGCCCGAGGAGACCTGGGACGAGGCCTGCGAGTACACCTTCGACGACGCGCCGTACAAAAAGCGCGTGTACTGGGGCTTTGGCAAGGCTGAGCCGGCCGACGAGCTGGTCGAGGGCCCCAACATCAAGCCGTGGCCCGCGATGGAGCCTCTCGGCGACGACATCCTGCTCAAGGTGTGCTCCAAGATCATGGATCCGGTCACTACGACCGACGAGCTCATTCCCTCGGGCGAGACGAGCTCCTTCCGCTCCAACCCGCTGGGTCTGGCCGAGTTTACGCTCAGCCGCCGCGACCCTGCCTACGTGGGTCGCTCCAAGGAGGTCGACGCCGTGGAGAAGCGCCGCGTGGCCGGCGAGGCCGCAGGCGACCTGGCGGTACTCGATGCCGAGCTTGCCGGCGTGTTTGAGGCACTGGGCGGCGCCGGTGTCGCGGCCGATGCCAAGGCGACCGAGTACGGCTCTATGCTCTACGCCAAGAAGCCCGGCGACGGTTCTGCCCGCGAGCAGGCCGCGAGCTGCCAGCGCGTAATTGGCGGTCTGGCCAACATCGTTCACGAGTACGCCACCAAGCGCTATCGCTCCAACGTGATGAACTGGGGTATGGTGCCCTTCCAGATGGAGGCCGAGCCCAGCTTTGAGGTGGGCGACTACGTCTTTGTGCCGGGTATCCGTGCCGCGCTCGACGGCGACCTAAAGGACATCGCCGCCTACGTGGTGCGCGCCGACGGTGCGGTCGAGCAGATTGAGCTCTACATTGCCGATATGACGGCAGAGGAGCGTGCCATCGTCAAGGCCGGCTGCCTGATCAACTACAACAAGTTCAAGGCCGCTGCCGAGTAACTCTGCTGTACGCCCCGGCCACACCTTTCCCTCGTGCTCACGCGCTTCGCGAGGGTCGCCCGAGGGAAAGGTGTGGCCGGGGCTACCGCGACGTTCTCGTTGGGTCTTGAGGGACGCTAATAAATAGACTTGCTTGATGCCGCTTCTGTTAATGGGCGGCTTCTTTTTGTCGAAAACAACCACGAAGGGGCAAGCACCTTTGCGGTGGCTCGATTCGTCTTAATCTGTAACAACTTGGCCGCTAAAAGTGGGCTTGGTGTTACAGATTGAGACAAACGATCGCCGCTGATCATTTCATCTCAATCTGTAACATCTAAGATCGAAAAGGGCCGCTAGATGTTACAGATCGAGACAGTCGAGTGCCAGAGTCGAAAACCACCACAAAGGGGCCTGTCCCTTTCGTGGTGGTGGGGGGCGAGCTCGATGCTGCCGTGCTCGCTGAACGACATTCTAATGAGCGTCTCTACAGGATTTCATCTGGGCTGGCGGGCTTGGTTGTTTTGGGGATGCCGAGTTTGGATGACGCGAAATCGTCAACATCGTCCTTGATTCCATCTTTGGTGTAGACGGTGACCGTATAGGTGCTGTGCCCGAATTCGCTCTTGTCGCGTGTCGCCCAGGCCTGCCAGTAGGCAGCCCCGCTTCGCCCTTGGATTTTTCCGACACGGCGGAGTTCTGTTCGCTTTAATTTCCGGTTGCTATAGATGGTTCGACCGGCTTCCGCGGTGAGCCCGCACTGTCCAAGCAGCTTGTCGAGGACTTGGTTCATGTGGCGCTCATCGGTGTTTGGTGCGTAGTCGTAGGCGAGGGTGATGGAGTCGAGTGGCTGGTCGTCGATCAGATAGTTTAGCGCCTGAGGTTCAAGGCAGAAATAAGGGGAGCATCCGTCGACCTTGCCGAGCAACGGTAACTTGGACTGCCAACTTCCGGTGGGAATTGCATATTCGTAGAACACGCCACGGCAGACAAAGGAGAGCGAGGTGGCACGCGAGCCGGCGTCGATCATCCCGCAAAGATCGAAGGGCGAGGCGATACCAAAAGAAAAGGGCGTGATGACGATAAGGAAGAGCATCACGATGGGTATGGCGAGAATGGCGATGACGTTGCGACCGGTGGAATGAGACGGCTTCATATGCGCTCCTCGAGACAAAGATCTGTTGAGGATAGGCAGAAATGGATATGTTCAGAGAACAATTCAAGTTTAATCTCATGGCGCGAGATGGTCGACCGTTAGCGTCGAAAACCACCACAAAGGTGCCTGTCCCCTTTGTGATGGTGAGGAGCGCGCGGCTTCTTTTGGTAATAGTGCTGGCTGGCGATATCATTAGTGCGGGTGGCGAAGGCTTGTATTGTGAGGTGCTTTGCTGTGAGGAGTCCTGCCCGTATTGGATTGATTGTTTTGGCGCTTGCGATCACCGTGGTTGGCATGGGTGCTGTCGGCATGGCGTTTCTACCTGCTGCGGTGACGGAGCCGGTGGTCAAGCCTGTGACTCAATCTGTCGAACTTCTGACCGGCGACGACAAGCCTGAGACCATCACCGTTGATTTTGATGAGCAACCGGCTGCGCTGGGCATTAGTAATTATCCACATATTCAGCTTGGGGCTATGCGCTATACCACGGATTCTAGTCTGATCGACAGGGCGTCCGAGCTGCTCAAGGGCAAAACCTTTAAGCGCTGGTATGGATATGCGTCCTATCGGGCAAAAGCGAACGATATGGTTGGCGGATGCCACTCTTCCATCGAGCTGGACACTGCAAACGGCGCAAAGTTATGTGATGTCTCGTACGATCCGGGCTACGAGGGCAATGAGGGTCCGGGCATCTACATCATGGACGGCGATGTTGCCTATGTCATGGAGGGCGACCAGACCGAGCTCAACGATTTTATGGGTCAGTGTATCCAAGATGCCTATAAACAGACCTGCTTGCCTGACCCGCAGACTGCACGCGATAGTGGGTCTGCCCGTACATGGCTGTTCGAGGATGAGATGCCCTGGACCGTCGAATCGGGAAGTACGGGTTCGGCGAAGGAGTAGAGACCGCGACCACCACAAAGGTGCCTGTCCTCTTTGTGGTGGTTGTCGGTCTGTCTCGATCTGTAACATCTTTGCTGCTAAAAGAGGGATTGGTGTTACAGATTTAGATTTTTGATCCGGGTGTTTTCTGTTCGTCTCGATTTGTAACAGATAGAGCTCTATTTGCCGACTAGATGTTACAGATTGAGACAAACGGGTGCCGCTGAACAATTCGTCTCGATCTGTAACATCTGGAGCCAGAAACGGTCGATAGATGTTACAGATTGAGATAGTAAGGGGACGAGGCCGTAGCGGGTGAGCGCACCTGCTCCCTATCCATCAATCACTCAGAAAATCTTATATATAGAGACTTAGATTTATGTATAAGATCGAGCAAAGCTGGCAACAATACTTCTCGAACAACGTGAAGCCGCCCCGTAGGGCGGCCACCCCAAGAGAGGTGATTCCATGAGAATCGATAAGCTAGCAATGACGTCGCGCGAGGCGCTGCAGACCGCCATGAGCACGGCTGCTGACGCGCAGGCCGGCGCGGTGGAGCCGATTCACCTGCTGTCCGCCCTGCTCGGTGCCGGCGAGCGCAATATCTCCGTGATCATCGAGCGCATCGGCGCCGACCCAGCCCAGCTTGCACGCTCCACGCAGGATGCCATCGACCACGCGCCTAAGGTTTCGGGCGAGGGTCAGCAGATGGGCCTGTCCAACGAGCTCGTCCGCGTCATCGAAAAGGCCGAGAAGAAGGCCACCAAGATGGGCGACAGCTTTGTGGTGACCGAGCATCTGCTGATGGCGCTTGCCGAGGACAAGGGCGAGGCCGGCCGCGTTCTGCGCGACGCAGGCGTTACCAAGGAGCGCATCGAGCAAGTCTACGAGGAGCTGCGCGGCGATGACCGCGTGACGTCTGCTGAGGACAAGACGCAGTTTGAGGCACTGGAACAGTACGGCCGCAATATCTGCGATCTGGCCCGTGCCGGCAAGCTCGACCCGGTCATCGGCCGTACCGATGAGATCCGTCGCACCATCCAGGTCCTGTCCCGCCGCACCAAGAACAACCCCGTGCTCATTGGCGAGCCGGGCGTCGGCAAGACGGCCATCGTCGAGGGCATCGCCCAGCGTATCGTGGCCGGCGACGTGCCGAGCACGCTGCGCGATCGCGACCTCATCGAGCTCGACATGAGCGCGCTGGTCGCCGGCGCCAAGTACCGCGGCGAGTTCGAGGACCGCTTGAAGGCCGTGCTCAAGGAAGTGCAAAAATCGGAAGGCAAGGTCATCCTGTTCATCGATGAGCTCCACACCATCGTGGGCGCGGGTGCCACCGAGGGCTCTATGGACGCCGGCAATATCCTCAAGCCGGCGCTCGCCCGTGGCGACCTGCATGCGATCGGCGCGACCACGCTCGACGAATACCGCAAGTACATCGAGAAGGACGCGGCGCTCGCCCGTCGTTTCCAGACCGTGATGGTCTCCGAGCCCACCGTCGAGGACACCATCTCGATTCTGCGTGGCCTCAAGGAGAAGTACGAGATCTTCCACGGCGTGCACATCACCGATAGCGCGCTCGTGGCGGCTGCCGACCTCTCCGATCGCTATATCGCCGACCGCTTCCTGCCCGACAAGGCCATCGACCTGGTCGATGAGGCGGCAAGCCGCCTGCGCATGGAGCTCGACAGCATGCCAGTCGAGATCGACGCCACCACACGTCAACTCACCCAGCTGCAGATCGAAGAGCAGGCACTCATGAAGGAGACCGATGACGCCTCCAAGGAGCGTCTGGAGGCCCTGCGTCAGGAGATTGCCGAGGTCCAGGAAAAGCTCAATGTGCAAAAGGCTGGCTGGCTCAACCAAAAGAACGCCATCGACCACGTGCAGGAGCTTAAGGGCCAGCTTGACGAGGCCAAGAGCGAAGAGGAGCGTGCAACGCGCAACGGCGACCTGGGCCGTGCGTCCGAGCTGCGCTTCTCCGTGATTCCGGGCCTGCAGCAGCAGATTCAGGATTCCGAGGCTGCGCTCGAGGCACAAAAGCAGCAGGACGGCGAGGGCCTCAACGAACAGGTGACCTCCGATGAGATCGCCGAGGTCGTGAGCGCCTGGACCGGCGTGCCCGTCTCCAAGATGATGCAGGGCGAGCTCGACAAGTTGAAGGGCCTGGAGGGCGAGCTGCATAAGCGCGTCATCGGTCAGGACGAGGCCGTCTCCGCCGTTGCCGCGGCCGTGCGCCGCAGCCGTGCGGGTCTCTCCGATCCGGACAAGCCCATCGGCAGCTTCTTCTTCCTGGGCCCCACCGGCGTAGGCAAGACCGAGCTCGCCAAGGCGCTGGCCGAGTGCCTGTTCGATGACGAGCGCGCGCTCGTGCGTATCGACATGTCCGAATACATGGAGAAGTTCAGCGTCCAGCGTCTGATCGGTGCGCCCCCGGGATACGTGGGCTACGACGAGGGCGGCCAGCTCACCGAGGCCGTGCGCCGTCGTCCGTACTCCGTGATCTTGCTCGACGAGATGGAGAAGGCTCATCCGGATGTCTTTAACGTGCTGCTGCAGGTGCTTGATGACGGCCGTCTGACCGATGGCCAGGGTCGCCAGGTGTCCTTCAAGAACACGATCATCATCATGACGTCCAACGTGGGCTCCAAGGCCATCGCCGATCTGTCCGGTAAGGACGAGGAGGAGATGCGCCATCAGGTCGACGCCGCCATGGCTCAGACCTTCCGCCCCGAGTTCCTCAACCGTATCGACGATATCGTGGTGTTCCATCCGCTTGGCATGGCGCAGATCGAGAAGATTGTCGACATCCAGCTTGCCGACGTCCGCGCACGCCTGGCCAAGGAGCGCATGACGCTTGCCATCACCCCGGCGGCCAAGCAGATGCTCGCCGTGGGCGGCCTGGACCCCGTGTTCGGTGCCCGTCCGCTCAAGCGCCTGGTCCAGCGCGAGGTCGTGGACGCCATCGCCGCCGCCATCATCGACGGCACGGTGCGCGAGGGCGATCAGGTGACGGTCGATGTCGACAAGGACGGCGGCTTTACCGTCGTGTGCGACAACATGCCGGCGGCCACCTACGAGGTCCCCGACGCCGAGTAGATTTTTGGGCCATGCCTTAAAATCTGCCAGTCGTCCCTAAACGCCAAGGGCGGCGGATCCAATTGGGTCCGCCGCCCTTTTTCGTGCGACAATCGATGATGTTGAACGGATGCGATGCAAGGAGCTATTCAGATGAAAGACGAGATCAAGACAAGCGCGCCGGCACCCAAGCCCACGTCCAAACCGGCACCCAAGCCGCGCGACCCCTACATCCGTGCCGAGAACGAGGACGACGACGGCTACGATCCCTACAGCGATCGCCGCCCCGAGCGCGAGCCGATGTTCGAAGCCGATCCGTGGCGCTGAGTGCCACCAAAAAGGCCACCAAAAAGTTGCGGTGAAATAGGGACTGTTTTGCGGTTTGACCAGCAAAAACAGTCCCTATTTCACCGCAACTGCGTTAGGGATGGGGTGTTGGGCGGCTGTCTTCGGGCCAGCTAGTCCTGAGCCTTGATGCTCGGCATCAGAACCTGGGCGAGGTAGTCGGTCTCGAGTTTGGTCGCGGCGTCGGCTTTGCCGTCTTTGCCGACCAGTACGTTCTTGATCTGGCTATAGGTGTAGCGGTTGCCGGTCGTAAGCTCGACAAGCTCAATGGCCGTGTCCATGGGGTAGGTCGACACGGAATTCTGCGTCCGTCCGTTGATGGTCTGGGGCACCACGTACGGATAGACGGGGCCGCTGGCGTAGACGGTATAACCGTTGCCTAGATTGGCCGCACCCAAAACCGTATCGCCCTCATCGGGCGTAAAGCTCTCGCCCTCGCGCACCGCGACGAGCGTCACGATCGGCGTATTGCTGTCGCCGGCAAGATAGATGCATAGCGTGCTGCCATTCTGCCAAGTCTCGACCTTGCCGTACCACTCGACGGGGATATCGAGCTGGTAAAGGTCGGTTGCCTTGTGACGGGCGTCGGCATCACGGGCCGCCTGTGCCTTTTGCGCGCTCACGGCATTGACGGCGGCGTCGCGCCGCGCGGTTGCTGCCTGCTGGAGCACCTTGGCGGTGGCGGCGGAGCTCGCGCCTCCCTCCTCGGCATATTTGGCGGCGGCATCGATCTGGTCGTCGGTTACCGTGTCGGCCGAAGGCACCTTGAGCTTAAAGGTAGCCTGGGCACTTAAATCCTGTCCATCGCTCTTAACGGTGGCCTGCGTCTTGGTGGTCGGGACGGTATAGATGGTGCCGTCGGCCGCGATGGGGGAGGCAGCGATGGAGAGCGTGTAATCGCCGGGCAGCAGTTTGATGCCGCGGCCGTGCTCATCAACGTAGAGCGTTTCGCTCACGGATGAGCCGTCGGAGTCCTGCCCGCTCACCTGTACGGGAATCTTGGAGCCAGTCGAGCAATCGAGCCCTGCGGCACGCACGCCAATTTGCACCGACATCATCGTGTGCGCATTGGCGGCGACAGCGGCAGCCTGCTCTTGCTGATATCCGTTCCAGGCAGCATAGCCTGCACCGCCGGCGACGAGCGCGACGGCCACAACGCCGGCAACCATCAGGTTGCGGCGCTTGGGCGACATCTTGCGATGGCGAACCTCGGCTTCGCGTGCCGAAGGAACGGACGGTAGGGGAATATCGCCCATGGCGATGGTCTCGTCCACGGCAGGAGCGGAGCCCAGGCCGGGAAGCTCGCGGGTCAGCGAATCTTCGGCCGGCAAGCTGCCGAGCAAGATGGTTTCCTCGCTCGTGTCGGATTCGGGCTGGTCGTCGGCCTCGCATTCGGATTCCTCGTGCCCCGTCTCGTCTTCGGTGGGCGCGGCGCCATCGTCTTTTGCATCCTGATCATCGGGCTGCGCCTCGATTTCCGGCTCATCCCGCACATCAACGCTCGAATCGTCAAACGCAATCTCGGCCAGCGCGATCTGGTCTAGACTCTCCAGGGCCTCGGCACACGCTTCTGCATCTTGGGCCGCATCCTCTTGGCCCATCGTCTCATCTTTCATATATCCCCCAAGCTCAATATCGGGACAACACTGTACCCAAAAATGGAGCCATATAAAGCGCATGCGAAATATAAGATCCGATTTAACCCGAGCGCATCGTTCAACCGCATCCTTGCGGCAGCAAAAAGCCCCCGGAACGCGAACGGATCACATTCCGGGGGCTCTGCAATGCGTTGAGTTGCGCGGAGCCGGCTATGCGGCTTCGTACTCAAGCGATGTTTGCGTCAGGCGCGTTACTCGGCGTGCGCGTAATCAACCTTGGCGCGGCGAGCGGTGGCCTTCTCCCAATCGCTGGTGCCCTCAAAGACATCCTGCCTGTAGGGATTGCGGCCGAGTTTCTTGGCGCGGTAGGCGATGTAGATGATCGCGGCGACGTTGGCGACCAGTGCGGCAATCGAGACCGCGGTAGCGGCGCCGGGGTCGAGCGTGGAGTGGGTCACAAAGATGGACTCCTCCTGGAAGTACGGGAACACTTGGGCAAACATGCACCAAATAGCCAGCGTAAAGGCGCGGTTCTGGATCCAGCCGCCCTTGTTCCAGATAAAGGCGGCGACGGTGGGCGCCAGCAGCAGCGCAAAGCCGCAGAACCAGGAGTGGGTGGGCAGGCAGTTGTAGGTGTAGCAGAAGTTCCAGATATCGTAGGCGATGATGTAGACCCAAGTCATGTCGGGCCACAACATGTCGGTCTGATCCTCGGAGGCGTAGACGCTCCACCAACCGGTCATGCAGAAGATGTTGATGAGACCGGCGATGCCGTTGAACACGTTGTTCCAGCCGGCAAGCTGCGTGGCACCCTCGGAGGTGACCCAGGTGGACTGGCCCAGGACAAAGAAGTGATAGGCGCTCTCGAAGTCGGACACGACGGCGATCATGATGTTGATGGCGACGATCACAAACGGCCACGCGCGGAACCAATGCGCCTTGCCGATCTTGCCCCACTGGTACTTAATGGCAATGAAGCCCCAGCAACCGGCCAGCGCCGCGTACACCTTGGCGTAGTGGAACCAGCTGTTCTGGTATACATGGGTGGGGTTGGTGAGCGCCCACTCGGCGCCCTGTGAGACGCCGATGGCGATGGCGACGCAGTAGATGGTCATGGCCAGCGGAGCCACGCCAAAGATGATTGCCGCGCCCAGCTTGGTGCGGCGGCCGACCTCGTTGAGCACGATCAGGCCAATAAAGACCATGGCCCAGCCGGCCCAGTGGATAAGGGTATCGCTACCCCAAACATCGAACAGCACGCTGCTCTCCTTTCACACGCCCGCGGCCCCTCTTCTGATCGCGGGCAGTTTGGCCAAATGTCGTCAGTTCTGGGGCTTGCGCTCCGGATACTTGGCGGTGTAGCCCTCGATGTGGAGCGTCGAGGCGATGATTTCCTTGACCGTCTCGTCGGGCACATCGGGGTGCGTGCGGATATACATCAAAAGACCCATGATGAGGGTGTAGAACGTTTCGTAGACATGGTCGATGCGCAGCTCGTGATGGGCGACAAAATCCACCACGGTGGTGTCGCAGATATACTGCGCCACGCGCTGAACCACGTTGTGCAAAAAGCCGCCGTAGAGCGCGCCGCTGCTTGAGGTGAGCGTACTCGGCAGCTCGTGGCCGCTGGCGACCAGACGCTTAAAGAGCGGGGCGACGGTGTCGAGCGCGCCTTCAATATCACCGACGATGCGGTTGGCATTCCACTGCTCGAGCTCGGAGATAAAACCGTCGATTGCCTCGTCCATAACAGCGGTGACGGCGGCGTCCATGTCGGCGAAGTAGTGGTAGAACAGCGAGCGCGTGCAGCCGGCTCGCTTGGTCACGGCCGATACCGATAGGTGGGACACGCCCAGCTCGGAGCTTACGGTGCGCACGGCATCGAGGATCTCGCGACGGCGTTCGTCGCCCGTCAGGCGCTTTGCCGCGCTATCGGATGCGGGGACGGCATCGACCACAGAGGTATCTGCTGTGTTGTTGCCCATGTTTTGCCGCCTTTCATCCTCTTTTGCCTGACCGTTCGCCTAACAGTCTTGAATATTGTTGACGGTTCGTCAATACTATTTTTGACACAATGTCAACAATGGCGGGTAAACGGCATGGGGGGCATGCCCGACCTGCAAAAAAGAGGGGTGCCGCGGTCTCGCCGGACTGTGGCAAGAGAAGGGACAACCATGATTCTCAACGGACCGGGAATTAGCTACACCGAGCCCGACATCGGCTCGGAGTTCGTGCCGCCGCTGCCGGAGCATCCGCGTGAGGCCATCGTCAAACTGTGCGAGCACTGCACCAACCGTCTGTTGCACCGCGACGAGCTGCTGGGCTACGAGTACTGGTCGTTTGCCGAGGCCGCAACCGACGAGCAGGCCGAAGTGCTCTGCAAGATGAAGATGCGCCGTCCCTATACGCTGCCCGAGATGGTCAAGCTCACCGGCATGCCCGAGGCCGATATCGAGAAGATGCTCGACGACATGAGCTACACGGGTCTGCTCGAGTACAACTGGGAAAATCCCGAGCGCGCCAAGCAGTGGGTCCTGCCCATGCTGGTGCCGGGTTCCGCCGAGTTCCTCAACATGCGCGTGGGCCAGCTCGAGGAGCATCCGGTCTACGCCAAGTTCTTTGAGCAGGCGTCCAAGGGACCGCTGTCCAAGGCCACGCCGATGGTGCCGCCCGGTGGTGCCGGTATCGGCATGCACGTCATTCCGGTCGAGAAGGCCATTGACGCCGCGAGCACCTCGGTGCCGATTGAGCATATCGAGCACTGGCTCGACAAATACGAGGGTAAGTATGCTGCCAGTACCTGCAGCTGCCGCGCGAGCCGTCGCGTGATGGGCGAGGGCTGCGCCGACGACCCGGCCGATTGGTGCATCGCCGTGGGCGATATGGCCGACTACGTGGTCGAGACCGACCGCGGCCATTACGTGACGCGCGACGAGGTCTACGACATCCTGCGCCAGGCCGAGGACAACGGATTTGTGCACCAGATCACCAACATCGACGGCGAGAACAAGATCTTCGCCATCTGCAACTGCAACGTCAACGTGTGCTACGCCCTGCGCACCTCGCAGCTGTTCAACACGCCCAACCTGTCGCGCTCGGCCTATGTCGCCAAGGTCGAGAAGGACAAGTGCGTGGCCTGCGGTCGCTGCGTTGAGGTTTGCCCGGCCGGTGCCGCTAAGCTGGGCCAGAAGCTCTGCAGCAAAAAGACTGGCGGACAGGTGCCCGAGTATCCGCGCCAGGAGCTGCCCGATGCCACCAAGTGGGATTACACCAAGTGGTCGCCCAACTACCGCAACGACAACCGCATCGAGACGCATGAGTCTGGCACCGCTCCCTGCAAGACGGCCTGCCCCGCGCATGTCGCCGTTCAGGGCTATTTGAAGCTCGCGGCTCAGGGTCGCTATGACGAGGCCCTAGCACTCATTAAGCGCGAGAACCCGCTGCCCGCTATCTGCGGCCGTGTGTGCAACCGCCGCTGTGAGGATACCTGCACTCGCGGCCGTGTGGACGCCGCCGTGGCTATCGACGAGGTCAAGAAGTTCATCGCCCAGCGCGATCTGGATGCCGCGACCCGCTATGTCCCACCTGTGGTGACCCCGACGCGTGCCGGCGGCTTCGACCAGAAGATCGCCATCATCGGCGCCGGTCCGGCCGGTCTGTCCTGCGCCTTTTATCTGGCCGAGAAGGGCTACAGGCCCGTCGTGTTCGAGAAGAACGAGCACCCGGGCGGCATGCTTACCTACGGCATTCCCAGCTTTAAGCTGCAGAAGGATGTTATCGAGGCCGAGGTCGAGGTCATTCGCCTGATGGGTGCCGAGTTCCGCTATGGCGTGGAAGTCGGTCGCGACGTGACGCTCGACGAGCTGCGCGCGCAGGGCTTTAAGGCCTTCTACGTTGCCATTGGCTGCCAGGGCGGCCGCCTTGCCGGCATTCCGGGCGAGGATGCCGAGGACGTGACCGTAGCCGTCGACTTCCTTCGCGAGGTCAACAGTGGCAAGATCGACGCGTTGCCCGGCCGCACCGTTGTGGTGGGCGGCGGCAACGTGGCTATCGACGTTGCCCGCAACGCCTGCCGTCTGGGCTCTGAGCATGTTGAGATGTTCTGCCTGGAGAGCGAGGCTCAGATGCCCGCCAGCGAGGAGGAGCGTCGCGAGGCCGTTGAGGACGGCGCGCACATCAGCTGCGGCTGGGGCCCCAAGGAGATTCACTTGGACGAGGCCGGTCGTGTCTGCGGTATCACCTTCAAGCGCTGCACGCGTGTCTTTGACGACGAGGGCCGTTTTGCGCCCGAGTACGACGAGAACGACCTGCGCCGTGTCGATGCCGACCGTGTCGTCATGTCGATTGGCCAGTCCATTGTGTGGGGCGACCTGCTGGCTGGCTCCAAAGTGGAGCTCGGCCGCGGCCAGGGTGCCCTTGCCGATCCCCAGACCTATCAGACTGCCGAGCCCGACATCTTTGTGGGCGGCGACGTCTACACCGGCCCCAGCTTTGCCATCGACGCCATCGCCGCCGGCCACGAGGCCGCGGTGTCCATCCATCGCTTTGTGCAGCCGGGCTCCACGCTCACCATCGGCCGCAACCAGCGCCGCTACACCTCGCTCGACCGCGACGACGTTGTGCTCGAGAGCTACGACAACGCGAGCCGCGAGGTTGCCCACGTGGACCGCGAGCGCGAGAAGGCTGCACCGTTTAGCGAGTATGTTGAGACCTTTTCCGAGGAGCAGGTGCGCGCCGAGACCGCCCGCTGCCTGGGCTGCGGCGCCTCGATCGTCGACCCCAACAAGTGCATCGGCTGTGGCCTGTGCACCACCAAGTGCGCGTTCGACGCCATCCATCTGGATCGCGACCGCCCCGAGTGCTCCACGATGGTCAAATACGAGCAAAAGCTCCCAAGCCTCGGCAAGTACGCTTTGAAGCGCGCCATCAAGATTAAATTTGGTAGGAAATAAGTAGCCATAACGGGAACGGCGAAAGGATTAATAGTGCACGAGCTCGGGATTGTGTATCACATCATTCGTGATGTTGAGAACGTGGCGCGTGCCAATGGCGTGCGTCGCGTTTCGAGCGTGACGTTGCTGCTGGGCGAGGTCTCGGGCGTCGTTCCCGAGTTGCTGCTCGACGCTTGGCGCTGGGCGGCAGATAAAAAGCCCATCGCGCAGGGCGCGGAGCTTGTTGTGGAGCCCGTCGAGGCCGTGACGCATTGCGAGGCATGTGGCCGCGACTATGCGACGGTCGAGCACGGCAAGACCTGTCCCCATTGCGGTAGCGGCGAGACATACCTGCTGCAGGGCCAGGAGGTCATGATCAAACAGATCGAGACCCCCGACGAGGACCCGGCAGACGCTGTCCCCGACGGCCCTTCCGACGTCCCCGACGCCGTCGACGCCGCCAACCCCCTCCACATCGCCTAGGATTCCCTATAAGTTGCGGTGAAATAGTTCCTAAATGGGGGTGCGGACAGAAAGTTGGACCGCGGGGCGGTCCGGACTGGAGGTTCGCATG
>CABUPH010000020.1 GCA_902493375.1 uncultured Collinsella sp. | reverse complement strand
GGCCTGCGCCAGGCCGTCCGGCGAGGGCTGCTCGGCGTAGGAGAGGTTCACGCCGTAGCGAGAGCCGTCCCCGAGAAGGCGCTCGAAGTTGGGGAGGTCCGTCGGCGTGGAGATGACCAGGATGTCCCGGATGCCCGCCAGCATGAGGGTGGACAGCGGGTAGTAGATCATGGGCTTGTCGTAGACCGGCAGCAGCTGCTTGGAGGTCACGAGCGTGAGCGGGTACAGGCGGGTGCCGGACCCGCCGGCGAGGATGATGCCTTTCACTGGTTATCTCCTTCCGAGGAAAAGGTCTTCGTAGCTGTCAGTGATGGACCGCCACGAATACCGGTCGCGGATAACGGAGGTCGATGCCGTATCGAGCTCCTCAATCGACTTCCAATCCATCACGTCGGCGCTATTGATAAGTTCAGCCAAGTCTCCGGATTCTTTGCCCCAATACAGGGCCGAATCCTCAGCGACCTCGCGGTTGAAACCGACGTCGAGAAGGAGGTTGAGGCGCGTGGACGCCAGCGCCTCCAGGAGGCTCGGATTGGTACCCCCGACCTCATGGCCGTGGAAGTAGCCGTAAGCCTGCTCACGGATCTTCTTCAGGAGCTCCTGGTCGTAGACGGTCCCGACGAACTTGATGCGTGGGTCGGACTTGAAGTGCGTCTTCCGCTCGAGCTCCGCGAGGAAGGAGCCGTCCACCCCCGTCACGAGCGCGAAATCCCGCTTGGAGTCGGAAGCCATGAACTCCCGGATCATGGTCTCGTAGTTGTTCTCAGGCACGAAGCGTCCCACGACCAGGTAGTAGCCGAAGGGCTCGAGGCCCTTCTCGGAGAGCCATCCAGTGAACTTGGGGTCGTCGTCCGCGAGCGCTGAGCGCTTGATGTCGGCCCCGTAGGCGATGAAGGTCGTCTCGGGGTGCAGGTCGGCATACTCCCCTCGAATGTACTTCTCGATGTTCTTGGAGTCGCACACCATCAGGTCGGCGTGCTTGACCATCCCGCGCTCCGAGACTTTCCAGTACCTGCGGACGGGCGCGCTCCACTTGGCGCGCTTCCACTCGTGGCCGTCGGGGTTCACGAAGACCTTGCCACCAAGGGCGTGGATCCTCTTTACGTACTTTCCGAAAAACGGTCCGATGCGACAGGCCAGCACGTAGACGATGGGGTGCTCGACACGGTTATTCTCGATATAGGCGGTGCACCACTTGAGGGCGTCTATGTCGTAGAAGATCGCCCTAGCGGCTCCGACGGGCCTGCGTAGTACCTTGAAGCAATGCGCTCCGTTGTGCTCGAACTCGCCGACCTCCTCGGCGGAGTCCACAGCGCACGCCACGTGGTACTTGATGTCGGGCAATACCTGATTCTCGGTCAGTTTCTCCACGAACGTCTCGTAGCCGCCGTAGTTTGCCGGAATTCCCTTGGATCCGATGATGAAAACATGCTGCATTAGTACGCATCGCTCCCGTTAAAGACCTCCAGAACCGTTAGGAGGACGATCTTGAGGTCCATGACGATTCCGCGCTTGGCTATGTATTCGAGGTCCCGGCGGACCATGCCGTCGAAACCGGTGGAGTTGCGCTCCGTAACCTGCCAGAGCCCCGTAATACCTGGTTTCACTGCTAGCCTCTGCAGGTCGTACTCGGTGTACTGAGCCACCTCGTTCGGCAGCGGCGGGCGCGGGCCGACGACGGACATCTGGCCCAGGAACACGTTCAGGAACTGCGGGAACTCGTCGATGGAGTGCTTGCGGATGAACCTGCCGATCTTGGTGACGCGGGGGTCCTCCCTCATCTTGAACATGGCGCCGGCGATCTCGTTCCGCTCCTTGAGATCTGCCAGGCGCTCGTCGGCGTCCTTGTACATGGAGCGGAACTTCCACATGCGGAAGGTGGACAGGCTGCCATCGCGGTGGGTCTGGCCCACGCGGATCTGGCTGTAGAAGGGGTTGCCCTCGCTCTCCAGGCGGATGAGCGCCGCGAGCACAAGGCCGGGGATCGCGATGAGGACGAGCACGACACCGCTGAACACAATGTCAAACGTGCGCTTGACGGCCCTGTAGGCCAGGCGCGAGCGGTCCCAGTCCATGATGGATTGCATAGCCCTGTAGCGGCCGGCGCCCTCACGCCGGTCCATGGCCTGAGCAATCAGTGCGGCCCCCACGGGCGCATCCGTTGCATATTGAGTTTTATCCGACACGTTCTCTTCCAACACTACGTCCCCAGCTCGGGGATCCTCCCTACACTGTGTGGCGACCGCCCGCACTTAGGCGATCGCTTTTTTAAGGTTTCGCATTACGCGCTGCTCGGCTGAAAGCACGGCAAGGCCAACGCGGGTAGTCACGCGTCGGCCGCACAGATCGAGCTCCAAATAAGCAGTACTCTTGCGTTTGTTAATGGTTTTGATAAGGCCTTCGTGGCCCAGCAGCGGACCTGCCGTCACTACGACCTTGTCACCGTCTTTTAGGGCCTCGCTCATGGGCACAACGCGGTCTCCCCTATGCGTAAAGCCGCCAATAAGCTGGACCTCTTCTTTTGCCAGCGGCACAAACTGACCGTCCTGGGCAAGCACCCGGGCAAAGTCGTCCATGCGCAGCAGATACTGTTGCACGGTTCGGGGATCTGCCGTATCGCAGATAAGATAACCGGGAAAGAGCGACTTGGTCGTATTGACCCATTCGCCGTGTACCTTGATCTCGGTTTGAAATTGGGGATAAAAGAGCTCTTGCATGGCGCCCACTGGCACCACGCGCTCGATGCGCTCGCGCATTACGTCTTCGCGACCGTTAATGACCTGAATCACATACCACACGAGCACCACCCCCTTTCTGTCTTACGTGTGGCTCACGAGGTTTGGGTATGGCTTCGCCAGGGCGCTTGTGCGCGAAGGCGCTCCATATTCAAACCCTGAGCCCAGTTAGACAAGCACGTGGCTCTGCCCAACCGTGAACGGTATGTATGAGTGCAGTTGCTAGAGACGCGGACGTGTATCGCAAAATGACCGCGTCCCCAGCTGGCTGCGTGCGAACCAGTCAAGCGGGTACAAAACTGGACCGCACGCAAACAGCTGTAGGACTGCTACGTTTTGGCATGCAATCTATTAATAATTTGCACTAAGAAATTAACTCAATACAAATAAATAACGTCGCATGACTTCTTTATTGGAGCTCGTGGTGTTTCTGGCACCGCCGTTACGGCCGGATGCTGATCGACCCTGCGCTTTGTAACTTGTTGGAGCCGCGAGCACAGTTGAACTCATGTAACGTTAGGTATCCTAGCACAAGCTGGTAGCGAAACTGATTTGGCTTATGGTGGACAACATATCGTTCATTTGACGTGCTTAAGGGGGCTGTTTTGGGATGTTGTTCACGTTAATGCAGGTTATTGGGACGCCAACGGAGATTAGAGGCGTTCCTGAAGCCCAAATGGAACGACGATCTACACTGATAATCGCGTTTGGCTAACAAACTATGTACAGAGATGGGAAATAAATTGTGCAACTTTTTGTTGGTGTGGATTGGGTTTATGGCGCGAGGTGTATTGGCATGAAAAAAGGCCTTCGGAATTCCGAAGGCCTTTGCATTCACGATGGTGGAGACGAGGGGGATCGAACCCCTGACCTCTTGACTGCCAGTCAAGCGCTCTCCCAGCTGAGCTACGCCCCCGTGACGAGGAGATACTATAGGGGAAGTTGGCGCGGCGTGCAAGGATTTTTTTGGGTCAGATTCTAAATGCCTATTGATATAGGTAAGCGATGGCGGTGCCGGTGTGGACTTGGATTGTGGCTGTTGACCTGACGACGTTGCTGATGCCCGTGTCGGCCAACAGGCCCAAGGGGCTGTGGTCTAGCTCCCACTCTAGCCCGTGTTCGCTTACCTCGGTGTTGGGGGCTATGGCGATGATGGAGAACGTCTTGCCTTCAGCGCCTTCGATGGCCCACGACTCGCCTGTGTGAAGGATGCGGGCGACAACCTTGTCCTCGACAATCCAGACAGGGGCATCCTCGTAGCCCGCGAGCAGGCCCAGTACGGAAAGCGCCATGTCCGGACGGCCGCCCGTTGCGCAGGTCGCAACCACTTCGGCACCCGGCCAGCGACGGCGGACGGAATCGAGCGCCAACGCCAGATCGGTGTAGTCCTTGTACGGGTCGTGGCGCTCAACTTCAAAGTTGGTGACGGCATCGACCAGCGCGCGGCCCGCGTCACTTACCGTGTCAGCATCCCCCACATATACATCGCATCCCAGTCCCGCGCCCAGCAATGCGTCGAGTCCGCGGTCCACGGCGACAACGTAGTCGCACTCCCCCGCTAGCCTACGCAACAGATCCGCGCTTGCCACCACGGGCGAGCCGCAGACCACTAATACCTTGCAAGCCACAGCCCTCGCCTATCCCTCGAACGAAAGCACGCGGGCCAGGTCAAGCTCCTCATAGCTGTCGATAAAGATATCGCAGTTGACGCGCACGTCGTCGCGCTTCATGCGGCCGTGCGGGTCATAAATACCCACGCGCTTAAAACCGGCGGTCCCAGAGCTCTTAAGGCCAAAGACGGCGTCCTCAAACACCCATGCGCACTCAAACTTGTGCCCATGACGCTCCTCCAGGCGGCGCAGCGCCAGCTCGTACACATCGGGGAACTGTTTGGAGCGTCCTGCCTCACCCGTCGTGGTAACAAATTCCATGTAAGCATCGAGACCGGCACCAGCGAGCGCGGACTGCACCAGCTCGGCCGGCGTGGACGTGGCAACGCACATGGCAATACCGGCCTCCTGCGCCTGCTTCAAAAATGCCAGGAGCCCGTCGCGCGGCGGCACCTTGGAGTACCCATCGATCAGGATATCGCTCAGTTCGCGATACAACTCTTCGCCATTCGTGCCAATGCCCCACGTGTCGTGGTAGGCCTGGCACTCGTCCTCCAGCGACAGGTGCTCAAATTGGGCAAAGTCATCCACGGTCACGTCAATCCCGTGACGGTGCAATAACTCGGGCTGGGCATAGGCCCAAACGGGGGTGCTATTAACCAGTGTGCCGTCGCAATCGAAAATAAAAGCAACCTTGGGAGCGGCGGTATGGGACATAAACGAACCTTTCGATGTCAAATGGTAAACAACCTGCTAAAAACGTTTTACCAAACGTAAGCCTAACAATTTTGAAACCCTAATTGGTAAAACTGTCAAGAGTTTTACCACGGCAATTCTGCCAGTGGTATAAACATGTCGCTTACCGATTAAACGCCCCCGCAAATCCGCTTTCGTCCATAAAACTAACGCACAGGTGTTATCGTAGTTTCTGCCGAAAGTTCCACCGAGCACGCGAGGTGGAACGAATCACAGAAACTTCGCCGTCCCTTCGATTCGTGCAGCCTTGGACCTTTCGCATCTAGTCACCAAGGCAACACGCTGCCGCGTCATGATGGGATCAAACGTGAGCGATACAAAGCTAAAGCCAACGGCTAAAAAGCCCGCAACCCGCAAACCGGCTCCGCACGCACCGGAGCTCTCCAAGGACGATGTCTACCTGTTTGGCATTGGAATGTGGGAGCGCAGCTGGGAAAAGATGGGCGCGCATCCCGACACGCAGAACCGTACGCGCGGCTGGCGTTTTTGCGTTTGGGCTCCCGACGTAAAGAGCGTCCATGTCATTGGTGAATTTAATGACTGGGATGAGCAAGCCAACCCACTGGTGCCCGTGCATACGAGCGCTATTTGGGAAGGCTTTATTCCTGGCGCCGAGCAGGGTCAGCTCTATAAATACCTTATCGAGACCAACGAGGGCGAAAAGCTCTACAAGGCCGATCCGTATGCCTTTAAGGCCGAGTGCCCTCCGGGTACCGCGAGCGTACTGTGGACCCTCGATGGGTACCAGTGGAACGACGCCGCATGGCTCAAGCGCCGCGCCGGCCATAACCACATGTCGCAGCCCCTTAACATCTACGAGGTGCATATTGGATCGTGGAAGCGCCACGGCGACGCACCGCAGGGCGAACCCGACGAGTACGGCAATTACCCCGGCCCCATGGATCCCTTCCCCGCGCAGCGCGGCGAGTTCTACACCTATGACGACCTGTCGGTGGAGCTCGTGGACTACGTGCGCGACATGGGCTACACGCACATCGAGGTCATGCCGCTTATGGAGCATCCCTTCGATGGCTCCTGGGGCTACCAGACGACCGGCTACTACGCCGCCACGTCGCGCTACGGCAACCCGCAGCAGCTCATGCACTTTATCGATGCATGCCACGAGGCGGGCATCGGCGTGATCATGGACTGGGTGCCCGGTGGTTTTTGCGCCGACTCCCACGGCCTTGCCACCTTTAACGGCCACATGCTGTTTGAGCACGAGATTCACCCCAACTGGGGCACGCACAAGTTCGACTTCGCCCGTGGCGAGGTCCGGTCCTTCTTGGTCTCCAACGTGCTGTATTGGCTCGAGAACTTCCATGTAGACGGCATTCGCATGGACGGCGTGTCTAGCATGCTGTACCTCAACTTTGGGATTGACGATCCCGGCCAAAAGAAGTTCAACAAGTACGGTACCGAGGAGGACCTGGACGCTAGCGCATTTATCCGTCAGGTCAACTGCGCCGTTGAGGCACACTACCCCGACGTGATGATGATGGCCGAGGAGTCCACCGCGTGGCCGCTCGTGACCTATCCGCCGCAGGACGGCGGCCTGGGCTTCCACTACAAGTGGGACATGGGCTGGATGAACGACACCCTGCACTACATGCAGACCGATTTTCCGTGGCGTCCCGGCAACCACGGCCTGCTCACGTTCTCCATTATGTACGCCTTTACCGAGAACTTCATCTGCCCGCTCAGCCACGACGAGGTCGTACACGGCAAGTGTTCGCTCATCGGCCGAATGCCGGGCGACTGGTGGCGCCAGTTTGCCGGCCTGCGCACGCTGGCCTTCTACCAGATGACGCATCCCGGTGCCAAGCTCAACTTTATGGGCAACGAGATCGGCCAGTTTATTGAGTGGCGCTACTACGAGTCCATCCAGTGGTTCCTGACCGAGGAGTACGAGACCCACCGTCATCATCAGGCGTTTATCAAGGCGCTCAACCACCTGTACACCGCCGAGCCCGCCCTGTACGAGCGCGGCTACACCGACGACGGCTTTACCTGGATCGACGCGGACAACTCCAAGCAGTCCATCGTGAGCTTTGTGCGCCAGGGCGAGGACGTCGACGACGACCTGGTGATCCTGATCAACTTTGACCCTGCGAGCTACGAAAGCTTCCGCGTGGGCGTGCCGCGCGAGGGTGACTGGGAGGTCATCTTCGATTCCGACCGTCCCGAGTTTGGTGGCAGCGGCTATGCTGGCGAGGAGCCCTATACCTGCTCGAGCGAGCCCTATCCCTGGAACGGGCAGATGGACTCCATCGAGATTAAGGTGCCCGGCCTTGCAGGCGTGGTGCTTAAGCGCCGCGGTCCCAGCAGCTATAAGCCGCCCGTGGTCGAGGAGCCCAAGAAGGCGACGCGCAAGCGCATGTCCTCGGTGAAGCCCAAGGCCGCAGCTGCTAAGAAGGCTCCGGCTAAGGCGAAGGCTGCCAAGCCCGCCGCCAAGGCTTCGGCCAAGTCCACCACGGCCAAGAAGGCTGCTTCCAAGGCCAAGGCAGCTGCCGTTAAGGATCCTGCCAAGAAAGCGTAACAAAGGTGTTACCACTGTAATTACCCGCCCCGCGGGGGCGTAGGATACAAGTCATAGCCGTTCCGGGAGAAACATCCCCGGGGGAAAGGAACGTATGAATAAGATCTTCGACAACAAGCAGGAGTTTACCGAGCTCTATCGCGATGCCGTCATGAGCATCAGCGGCAAGAGCGTCGAGGCCGCCAGCGACCTGGACCGCTTTAACGCCCTGGCCAAGCTCGTGGCCGAGAAAGCCCGCACCGTTGCCACCAAGAGTGACGCCCGTGTTACCGCCGAGGGCAAGAAGCGTGTGTACTACTTCTCGATCGAGTTTTTGATCGGCCGCCTGCTCGACAACTACCTGCTCAACTTTGGCGTGCGCGACATGGTCGCCGAGGCGCTCGACGACATGGGCTTTGACCTGTCCGTCATCGAGAACCAGGAGCCCGATCCGGCGCTGGGCAACGGTGGCCTGGGCCGTCTGGCCGCATGCTTCCTGGATTCCATGGCAGCCGAGGGCATTGCCGGCTACGGCAACGGTATGCGCTACCGCTACGGCCTCTTTAAGCAGGAGATCGTCAACGGCAGCCAGGTAGAGGCCACCGACGAGTGGCTCACCCACGGCTATCCCTGGGAGGTCCGTCGTCAGGACAAGGCCGTGACCATTAAGTTTGGTGGCCACGTTGAGGGCTATGAGGAGAACGGCCGCACGTTCTACCGCACGGTGGACACGCAGGACATCCTGGCCGTCCCCTACGACATCCCCGTTGTGGGCTATGCCGGCGAGACCGTCAACAAGCTGCGCGTCTGGGCCGCCGAGCCGGTCGAGGAGCACTTTGACCTTGAGGCCTTCAACCGCGGCGACTACGCCCTGGCCGACGCCGAGCGCGCCGAGGCCGAGGCCATCAGCGCCATCCTCTACCCCAACGACGCCGGCGAGCACGGTCGACTGCTGCGCCTGAAGCAGGAGTACCTGTTTGTCTCGGCCGGCATCTACAGCCTGCTCGACACCTTTGAGAAGGAGCACGGCGAGAACTGGGAGCTGCTGCCGCAGTTTGTGGCCATCCACACCAACGACACGCACCCCGCCATGTGCGGCCCCGAGCTCATGCGCATCCTCATCGACGAAAAGAAGCTCGAGTGGGACGACGCCTGGAATATCGTGACGCAGGTCGTGAGCTACACCAACCATACTATCCTTCCCGAGGCTCTGGAGAAGTGGCCCATCGGCACGTTCTCCAAGCTCCTCCCCCGCGTGTACCAGATCATCGACGAGATCAGCCGTCGTTGGCACGAGTCGTTCGACACTACGCAGGAGGGCTGGCAGGAGCGTCTGCGCCAGACCGCCATTCTGTGGGACGGCGAGATTCGCATGGCCAACCTGTCCGTGATCTGCAGCCACAGCGTCAACGGTGTGGCCAAGATCCACTCCGACATCATCAAGAACATCGTGCTCAAGGACTTCTATGCCCTTACGCCCGAGAAGTTCAACAACAAGACCAACGGCATCTCGCACCGCCGCTTCTTTGCCGAGGCCAACCCCACCTACGCCAAGCTCGTGACCGAGGCCATTGGCGATGGCTGGCTGAAGGACGCCTTTGAGCTGGAGAAGCTCAAGGAGTTTAAGGACGACACCGAGTTCCTGAAGGCCGTAGGCGCCTCCAAGCGCGCCAACAAGGAGCGTCTGGCTGCCTACGTTAAGGCCGAGACCGGTCTGGTCATCGACCCCAATACCGTCTTCGATGTTCAGGTAAAGCGCTTCCACGCCTACAAGCGCCAGCTCATGAACATCATGAAGGTGATGGACATCTACAACCGTCGCATCGCCGATCCCAACTTCCACGTGACGCCGACGACCTTCATCTTTAGCGGCAAGGCTGCCTCGAGCTACACCTTTGCCAAGGAGACCATCCGCCTGATCAACTCGGTGGCTGAGGTCATCAACAACGACCCGCGCGTCAACGAGGTCATGAAGGTCTGCTTTATCCCCAACTTCCGCGTGAGCAACGCCCAGCTCATCTACCCTGCCGCCGAGATCTCGGAGCAGATCTCCACGGCCGGCAAGGAGGCCTCGGGCACGTCCAACATGAAGCTCATGATGAACGGCGCCATTACGCTGGGTACCCTCGACGGCGCCAACATCGAGATCGCCGACCTGGCCGGCCGCGAGAACGAGGCCATCTTTGGCCTGACCGCTCCCGAGGTCGAGCAGCTCTGGGCATCCAACAGCTACTTTGCATGGGATACCCTCAACGGCGACCGCGAGCGCCTGGGCCGCGTGATGGACGAGCTCAAGGACAACACCTTTGCGGGTCTTTCGGGCAACTTCGAGAGCATCTACAACGAGCTCATGAACAACAATGACCCCGACCTGGTCATGGCCGATTTCCGCAGCTACGTGGATGCGTGGGAGAAGCTCACCGGCAGCTATGGCGACCAGGAGACCTGGAACCGCAAGGCCCTGCTCAACACCGCCTCCTCGGGCTGGTTCTCGAGCGACCGCACCATTCGCGAGTACCGCGACGAGATCTGGCACGCGTAAAGCGCGCGAGCTCCCCTATGCCAGCACGGCATTACTCGACGGGCGTGACGTTGCGCCGCGCCCGTCGCTAATGGGTTTAGGAACATCGATGACAGAAGGAGAAATCGATGAGTAAGAAAGAATGCATCGCGATGCTCCTCGCAGGAGGACAGGGCAGCCGATTGGGGGCACTCACCCAAAAGATCGCCAAGCCGGCGGTTAGCTTTGGTGGCAAGTTCCGCATTATCGACTTCTCGCTCTCCAACTGCTCCAACTCGGGCATCGACACGGTGGGCGTTCTGACGCAGTATCGCCCCTATCTGCTGCATGCCTACGTGGGCTCCGGCGAGGCGTGGGATCTGGACAGCCGTGACGGCGGCGTGTCGATCCTGCCGCCGTATGAGACGCAGACCGGCGGCGCCTGGTATGCGGGCACGGCAGACGCCATTACGCAGAACCTGGACTACATCAAGGCCAACGACCCCAAGTACGTCCTTATTCTTTCGGGCGATCACCTGTATCGCATGGACTACCGCAAGATGCTCAAGACGCACATTGAGAACAACGCCGACCTCACGGTAAGCGTTATGCCCGTGCCTTGGGAGGAGGCCAGCCGCTTTGGCATCCTGACCACCGACCCCGAGGACGGCCGTATCACCAAGTTCACCGAGAAGCCCGATAAGCCCGATTCGAACCTCGCGTCCATGGGCATCTACATCTTCTCGGCCGACGTGCTGATCGAGGCACTCAAGGAGGACGCTCTGGACCAGCGCTCGAGCCACGACTTTGGCAAGGACATCATCCCCAAGCTGCTCGGCGAGGGCAAGCGCCTGTACAGCTACGAGTTCCACGGCTTTTGGAAGGATGTCGGCACCATCGCCAGCTTCCACGAGACCTCGATGGACCTGCTGGGCAACAACCCCGAGTTCGATCTGTTCGACAAGCACTTCCCCATCATGTCCAACATCACCACGCGTCCGCCGCACTACATTGGCCCGGACGGCCGCCTGGACGACTGCCTGGTCTCAAACGGCTGCAAGATCTACGGCACCGCTCGCCACTCGATCCTTTCGACCGATGTCATCATCGAGGAGCGCGCCGTGGTCGAGGACTCCGTGCTGCTGCCGGGTGCGCACGTTAAGAGCGGCGCGCACATCTGCCGCGCTATTTTGGGCGAGAACTCCACGGTCGAAGAGGGCGTGAAGCTCGGCTCTGTCGATACCACCAAGGATACGGCCGTCGTTGGAAATGACGTCGTTATCGGGAAGGGGGAATGATCCGATGATCAATCGCAAGGCCATCGGTTATATCACCGCTAACTACTCTTCGACCTACGGCAGCGTGCTGCTCAAGGACCGCCCCATCGCGTCCGTTCCGTTTTTGGGCCGCTATCGCCTGATCGACTTTCCGCTGTCCAACATGATGAATGCCGGCATTAAGACCGTCGGCGTCGTCATGCCGGGCAACTACCGCTCGCTGATCGACCACGTGGGCTCGGGCAAGGACTGGGGCCTGGACCGCAAGAAGGGCGGCCTGTTCATGGTGCCCGGAAACGCGTATGGCACCACCAAGGGCGGCATGCGCTTCCTGCTGCGCGACATCATCTCTAACAAGACGCTCTTCCAGCGCTCTGACAAGCCCTATGTTGTGATGATGGGCACCAACATCATCTTTAACATGGACCTCAACACCATCATCGACGCGCACGAGAACTCCGGTGCCCAGATGACCGTGGTGTACTGCAAGGCCACGCGCAACGTCGATGACGAGACCAAGCTGCAGATCAACGAGAACGGCCGCCTGACGGGCGTGAGCGCCGGCGTCGTGTACGGCGACAACGCGTCTATGGACTGCTGCATCGTCAACCGCGAGACGCTGCTCGAGATCATCGACCACTACCAGGCCGCCGACTATCTGGACCTGCTCGAGGCACTTCAGGGCGACTTTGGCAACATCGACGTGTGCAGCTACGAGTACAAGGGTGAGGTCGTGGGCGTGTTTAGCGAGAAGTCGCTGTATCGCCGCAGCATGGACCTGCTCGATCAGACCGTGGCCGACCAGCTCTTTGACCCCGAGCGCCCGATTCTGACCAAGGCTCACGACGTGCCGCCTTCGCGTTATGCGACCGGCAGCCACGCGTGCAACTCGATCATCTCGGCCGGCTGCATCATCAAGGGCACCGTGCGCAACTCGATCCTGTCGCGCGGCGTCGTGGTCGAGGAAGGCGCTTCGGTGACCAACTCGATCATCAACCAGAGCTGCATCATCAAGAGCGGCGCCCGCGTTGAGAACGCCATCCTGGACAAGAACAACGTGGTTCCCACTAACACCGAGCTTCGCGGCACGCCCGAGAACATCTTGGTGCTGGGCAAGGCTCCGTTAACTTCCGATACCACCATCGTACGTTAACGTTGGCACCGCAACATCGCTCGTAACATGTAGAATAGCCGCCCGGTTCGCGCCTGGCGGCTATTCTCGAATAACAACATGGGAGACAATATGGCTGATTCCAGCAAAAAGATGCAGATCGTGTTTGCCTCGGCCGAGTGCGCACCGTTTGTAAAGACCGGTGGCCTGGGCGACGTAGCGGGCTCGCTACCTGCGGCGCTTGTACGCGCCGGCGCCGAAGTTATCGTGATGGTGCCCAAGTACGCCACCATCAAGGACGAGTACAAGGCGCAAATGGAGCACTTCTCCGACTTTTACGTGAGCCTGGGCTGGCGCAATGAGTACTGCGGACTCGAGAAGCTCGAGCACGACGGCGTCACCTATATGTTCATCGACAACGAGCGCTACTTCGCGCGCGACTATCCGTACGGCTTCTTTGACGACGGCGAGCGCTTTGCGTTCTTCTCCAAGGCCATCACCGAGAGCCTGCAGCACCTGCCCGCCGGCTTTGAGTGCGACATCCTGCACTGCAACGACTGGCAGACGGCGCTGGCGCCCGTGTTTTTGCGCGAGTTCTACCAGGGCCTGCCGCTGTATGACCGCGTCAAGACCGTGTTCTCGATCCACAACGTGGCGTTCCAGGGCCAGTTTAGCGACACCGTGATGGAGGACATCCTTGGTGTGGCGCACATTCCGGCGGCCGCCTCGCAGCTGCGTTGCGACGCCTGCAGCATCAACTACATGCTGGGCGCCCTGCGCTATGCCGACGCCATCACCACGGTGAGCCCCACCTATGCCAACGAGATCCAGACGCCCGAGTTTGGCGAGGGCCTGGACGGCGTACTGCGCGAGCGTTCCTACGCGCTGCAGGGCATTTTGAACGGCATTGACGTTGCGGGCTTTGACCCGGCAACAGACAAGCGAATTGCCGCCAACTACACCGTGGAGGACCGATCCGGCAAGGCCGTGTGCAAGGCCAAGCTGCAGGAGGAACTGGGCCTCGAGGTTCGCGACGACCGTCCGCTCATGGTGATGGTCACGCGCCTGACGCGCCAGAAGGGCATGGATCTGGTCATGTACGCGCTCGACCGCATCCTGTCCGGCGGCGTGCAGGTGGCGGTGCTGGGCACCGGCGACCGCGACTACGAGGACGGCCTGCGCTACTTCCAGGACAAGTACCCCGGCACTATAGCCGCGCGCATCGAGTTTGACCCGGCGCTGTCACAGCGCATGTATGCTGCCGCCGACATGTTCCTAATGCCTTCGAAGTTTGAGCCCTGCGGCCTGTCGCAGATCATCGCCATGCGCTACGGCACGCTGCCCATCGTGCGCGAGACCGGTGGCCTGAAGGACACCGTGATCCCGTATAATGAGTTTACCGGCGAGGGTACGGGCTTCTCGTTTAGCAACTTTAACGGCGACGAGATGGGCGATGCCGTATTCCGCGCGGCGCGCCTGTTCTGGGATAACCGCGACGCGTGGAATCAGCTGGTCACGCAGGCCATGAGCCAGGACTTTAGCTGGACGCGCTCGGCCGACAAGTATCTGGACCTGTACTTCTTTATGCACCCGGAGATCAAGAGGCCGGTGGCGGTTGTCGACGAGTCTGAGGCTGTTGCTGAGCCGGTGGCCGCAGAGGAGCCCAAGGCCGAGGAGAAGCCGGCTGTCGAGGCCGAGGTAAAGCCCGCAGCGAAGCCTGCCGCCAAGAAGACGACGGCCCGCAAGGCAACGGCTAAGAAGGCTACGGCCACGAAGGCCGCTGCGAGCAAGACCACCGCTGCCAAGACAACTACCGCCAAGGCAACGACCACGCGCAAGCGCACGACCGCCGCTGCCAAGAAGGTCGCCGAGGCCGAGGTCGCTCCCGAGGTAAAGGCCGAAACCGCCACCGCCGAGGCTAAGCCTGCGGCAAAGGCTCCGGCCAAGACCGCTGCCAAGAAAACGGCCGCGACCACCAAGAAGGCAACGGCAGCCAAGAAGACCACGGCAACGAAGTCGACGACCACGAAGGCTACTACGACGAAGGCCGCCGCGAAGACGACCCCGAAGGCAGTCGCAAAGCCGGCCGGCAAAGTCGAGGAGACGCCCTCCGAGTCCAAGGCCGAGGCAGCTGTCGAGGCAAAGCCGGCTGCCAAGACTACCACGCGCAAGCGCACTACCACGACGGCCAAAAAGGCCACGACCAAGGCTGCTGCTCCCAAGGCAGAGGCTAAGGCCGAGGACAAGCCCGCAGTAAAGGCCGAGCCGGCACCGAAGGCTGCTGAGGTCAAGACCGCTCCGAAGGCTACGGCAAAGACCGAGCCCGCCAAGGAGGCCCCGGTCTCCCCCGCCGCTAAGACTGAGGAAAAGGCTCCGACCAAGAAGACCTCCGTCCGTAAGGCAACGGCCACCCGCAAGCGCCACTAATCCGGACGATTCAAACTTAATCCTCAACGCAAAAGAGGGCGCCCCAATCAGGCGCCCTCTTCTTGGTTGAACTTCTCTAGTAAAAAGAAGCCCGGTTTACTACGACAAAATGGCTCCAGCTGACCACGACAAGTAATCTACGAAATTGGCAACGCCTCTACCTGCGGTTTTAATATCATCAAAATGACCGTGGTTGAGATCATCCAATTCATCGTAGTAAACTGAAGTACTTTTGGTTGGCTACAAATAGTATCGGTATAGACGTTTTTAAATATCGCGATAATTTGTGTGGTAAAACGATTTTCTAGGACAACCGTTCGCCGATGGTAAACGGATGTTGTTTATACAGCCTGTGTACAACAGATATACTTACATCTTGTGCGTAAAGCCCATGGCCAGCAGGCCATGATTCTATTGAACTGGACCGTACTATGAGATTGATACACAACAGCCGTCTACCGCAGTTTCGCACTCCGTTTGGCGCTGTGACCACAGGAACAACCCTTTCGCTCTCCGTGATTCTGGAGGATGCCGATCCCGCGCAGGCAACGCTTACGCTGCGCACCTGGGTCGATGATATCGGTGAGTCTCGATATCCCATGACGCACGAGGGCGACGGCATATTTAGCGTAGAGCTTGAGTGCACCAAGCCCTGTCTTATCTGGTACAGCTTTATCTGCAATATCGAGGGCCAGCCCGAGGTTCGCCTGGGCGCACCGCAGGGCCGCACCGGCGGCGAAGGCGTAACCTACGACTACGCCGAGGTGCCGTCATTCCAGGTCACTGTCTACAAACACCGTGAGGTTCGTCCCGAGTGGTACGAGCGCGGTATGGTCTACCAGATCTTCCCCGATCGCTATGCCCGCGACGAGCACTGGCGCGAGCGCACGCTGGCCGAGGTCGAAAAACCGCGTAAGGGCATTCAGCGCCGCATGGTCGAGGACTGGAACGAGCCGCCTGTGTACGAGCGCGCCGAGGACGGCTCCATAAAGACTTGGGACTTTTACGGCGGATCGCTCAAGGGCATTCAGGAAGACCTGCCTCGCATCGCCGAGCTGGGCTTTACAGCCATCTACCTCAACCCCATTTTTGAAGCCGCGAGCAACCACCGCTACGACACCGCCGATTACACCAAGATCGATCCGATTCTGGGCACCGAGCAGGACTTTACCGAGTTGTGCGAGGCGGCCGAGAAGCTCGGCATTTCCATCATCCTGGACGGTGTCTTCAACCATACGGGCGACGACTCGATCTATTTTAACCGCTACGGCAACTACCCCGACGTGGGCGCGTGGCAGAGCGAGGATTCGCCGTGGCGCGATGCGTTTTATTTCCACGAGGACGGCTCGTACGACTGTTGGTGGGGCGTGGGCAATATGCCCGCCATCAATGAGAGTTCCGAACTGGTACGCGAGCGGCTCCTGGGCAAGGACGGCGTCATTCGTAAATGGCTGCGCGCCGGCGCTCACGGCTGGCGCCTGGATGTGGCTGACGAGCTTTCCGATGATTTCCTAGCCGAGATCAAAAAGGCCGTGCTCGCCGAGAAGCCCGACGCGCTGCTGCTCGGCGAAGTCTGGGAAGACGCCTCCAACAAGATCAGCTACGGCCATCTGCGTCGCTATCTGCAAGGCTTCGAGCTCGACTCGGCCATGGATTACCCCTTCCGCGACATGGTCATCGGCTTTTTGATGGGCTACAAAAACGCCTACCAAGCTGCCGAGGATATTGAGACCCTACGCGAGAATTATCCGCGCGAGGCCCTATCCTGCGCGCTCAACCTGCTGTCGAGCCACGACCGCCCACGTATCATCTCGGTGCTCGGCGGCGGCCCCGACGAGTCGCAACTACCTGAGAGCGAGCGCAGCAAGTGGCGCCTGGACGAGAACTCCATGGGCCTGGCCAAGAGTCGTTTTTGGCTCGCGACGCTCATGCAGATGACGTTCCCGGGCGTTCCCTCAATCTATTACGGTGACGAGTACGGCTTGGAGGGTCTCACCGATCCGGGTAATCGCCGCACCATGCCGACCAAGGAAGACCTGCACGACTTCGATACGTTCGCGATCGTCAAGAACGCATCTGCTGTGCGCCGCGCGCTGCCGTTTATGATCGACGGTGAAATCAAGGCTTTCGCGCTCAATGACGAAGTACTCGCCTATACGCGCGCCGGTAAAGACGGCGAGTCCGCGACGGTTATCATCAACCGTAGCCTGCGCAATTCACACCGCGTGACGATTCCAGCGCTCGGCGAATGTGCGAGCGATGTGATCAGCGGTCACGAGTGCGAGATCCACGGCGGTACGGTCACGCTCGATCTGTATCCGCTGGGCTCGTCGATCATCTATCACCATGCCGAGCAGCGCCTGCAGGAGCCGCTCGATCACGGTGCGGGTGTTGTGTGCCATATCACATCGGTGCCGACCGACGACGGCAAGCCCGGTACGATCGGCGCGCCCACGCGTCGTTTTATCGACCATCTGGCCGCCATGGGCATGCGCTACTGGCAGGTTCTCCCCGTCAACCCCACGGACTTCTTCCGCTCCCCTTACGCCGGCCCTTCGGCCTTTGCAGGCAATATCGACCTGCTACCCGAGAGTCACGAGGAGCTGGCCGCCGACTTTGAGACTTGGAAGGCCCGCGGCGGCGAAGATGCCGATCCGTTGTACACCGCCTTTAAACATCGCAATGCCGATTGGCTCGAGAAATACTGCGTCTATATGGCCGTCAAAAAGTACTTTGAAGGCGAGTCGCGCCACGATTGGCCGGCAGATGTCGCGCGCTACAACGAGCATCTGATCGACGACAAGCGCTTCCATAACGAGGCCGAGCTGCAGGCGTACATGCAGTACCGCTTTGACCTGGCTTGGTGCGAGCTCATGAACTATGCGCACAAGAAGGGCATCGAGGTCATCGGCGATATCCCGATGTATGTTTCGGACGATTCGGCAGACGCGTGGAGCGAACCCGAGAACTTCTGGCTGTCCGATACCGGCAAGGCGATTGAGATTTCCGGTGCACCGCCCGACAACTTTGCACCCGAGGGCCAGGTGTGGGGCAACCCGACGTTCCGCTGGGACCACATGAAGCAGAACGGCTATAGCTGGTGGATGGATCGCCTACGTCGTGCCTTTTCGCTCTACGACCGCGTGCGCCTGGATCACTTCCTGGGCTTCCACAGCTACTTTAGTATCCCTGCGGGCAAGGCTTGCGCCGACGGCCGTTGGCTGGCGGGCCCGGGTAAGGACCTGTTCCAGACCGCTTATGACGAGCTGGGTCCGCTCAACTTTATCGCCGAGGACCTGGGCTATTTGACGCCCGGTGTTCGCGCCATGGCTTCGACCTGCGGCTTCCCCGGCATGGACGTGCTGGAGTTTAGCGACTACGACGTTCGCTGCGGTGTGCATCCCACGCCCGGCAAGATTCTGTACACGTCGACGCACGACACCTCGACGCTCGCCGGCTGGTGTACGCGTTCCTTTGCCGGCGGCGACGAGCCGAGCGGTGTTGAGTTTGCGGCCAAGCTGATGAGCGACGCGCTGGCAAGCGACGCTCCCCTGGTGATGATGCCGCTGCAGGATATCCTGGGGCTTGGCGACGGCGCCCGCATGAACGTTCCGGGCGTGGCCACGGGCAACTGGACCTGGCAGGCTGACGAGGCGGACATTGCAGCCGCCGAGAACAAAACCGCACAGCTCCTGCGCAACAACCATAGATTCTGGGGCGAAGCGTGATAAAACCCCCGATATAGGGTACAGTTACAAACGTTTGAATTTTTGCGGGCAGAGTAATCTGCCCGCTTTGTGCTGAAAAGGAAGTATTATGGCGCGCTACGATTACAAGTGCTCGAGCTGCGGCAACGTGTTTGAGGTTGAGCATCCCATGTCCGAGACTCCCGAGGTCGTGTGTCCCAACTGCGGCGCTCCGGCCGCCAAGACGTTCTCGGCCAGCGGCATCAAGTTTGAGGGCAGCGGCTTCTACAACACCGACCAGCGCAGCGGTGGCTCAAGCACCAGCGCCACCAGCGGCTGCTGCGCCAACTGCCGGCATAACCACTAGAAACAACGCGGCCCCGCGATCAACATCGATCGCGGGGCTGATTCTTTAGCTACCCAGGCATCTCTATGAGTTGCGGTGAAATAAGGACTGTTTGGCGGGTAGGAGCCGCTATTCAATCCCTATTTCACCGCAACTTAGTAGCTACTTGCGGACCAGGCGGGCGCAGAAGTGGCCGTCGTAGGAGTCGGCGTTTACCGGCACGCTTTGGAAGAGGCCTCGATCGTTCTGGCGTACGGATACGAGTTTCTTGGCCTGATCGAACTCGGGGAGTTGCAGAATCTGTGCCTCGGAAAGCGGTGCCACGCTAAAGCCGGCACCCTCGGGAGAAGCAAGGAACGCGTCCACGACCTGCGTGTTCTCCTCGTCGAAGACGGAGCACGTCGCATAGATGAGCTCGCCGCCGGCAGCCACGCGCGCGGCGGCTTCCTTGAGCATCGTCAGCTGCAGTTTGGGCAGCTCAACCGTCACATCCTTTTCGGTCAGACGCCACGGGATCTCAGGATGACGGCGCATGGTGCCGGTGCCCGAGCACGGCGCATCGATAAAAACCGTGTCGAACTTAACCGGCTTGCCAAGCATGGCATCAAACGATGTCAGTACCTCATCAAGCTCGCAGGCATCACCCGAAACCGTACGAACGCCCTGAATACCGGCCTTATGAAGGCGAGCGAGATTCAGATCGCACTTACGGTCATGAAGATCAAGTGCAGTATGCTGACGCTCATAGCCGGCGCGCTTGGCCTGGCACATCATCACATAGGTTTTAGTGCCACGACCGGCACCAATCTCAAGGCAGCTACCAGGGCGCGTGGCAGCCGTGGCGATAAGCTGCGCGTTGAGATCGGATGCCACCGCGGCAGCACGCTCAAACACACCCGAAGCAACGGTAACCTGCGCATCAACCGGGGCATGGCAGCCCGGGAAGACAGGTGCGACGAGCTGCGAGATATACGGATCGAGCTTAATCGCAAAGGCGTTCTCATGCAGGGCCAGCGGTGCGGGGGCCAGATTGCCGGCAAAGTTAAGCGCACCCTCAGGCGTGTCGAACGATGCCATAATGCGAGCGCACAGCCAACGCGGCAGTCCCATCAGGCGCGACAGACGAACCAAGCGTCGCTCAGACTCATCTACATCGGACGCAGTGGCAAAGTCCTCAACGTTGTCCGCGACCTTATGCAGCACGGCATTGGCCAAACCGGCGGCAGACTTAGCTCCGCTGCGCACCAGCTCAACGCCCTGACTTACGGCAACGCGGCCAGGCGTATGCAGATAGAGCATTTCGAAGGCCGAGATACGAAGCGCCATGCGAACACGCGGCGCAACCTTTTTAGGCTTATCGAGAAACTGATCGAGCAGCTCGTCTAAAATACCCTGCGTGGCGGCGACACCCAGCGCCAAGCGAGCGGCAAAAGCGGAATCGCGCTGGTCAATAGCCTTGGCCGATGCGCGAGAGGACAGCACGTCACGCGCATACATGCCGCGGCGATCGGCTTCCATCAGTACATCGAGCGCAAGCTTGCGCGCGGGAGACAGCTTGCTCATGACAAAACACCCCACGAAAGATCGGCGCCCTGCAGGCCGGCAGCCCAGGCAGAAGCAGACATAGCACGCTTGCCATCGGGCTTAACCTCGAGCAACGCAACCGAGCCATCGGAAAGACCCAGATAAACACGCTTGGCCTTAACGAGAACCTGACCCTCGCCAAGCGACACATCAGCCGGCGCAGCATCGAGCACGCGCACGGTCTTGCCGGCAATCACGCAACGGGCGGGAGCGGTATCGGACGAGGCCAGCACATGACGCACGCAATCAAGCGCAGCCATCTGCGGATCCAGACGCATCTCCTGCTTGGAAATCTTGGCAGCATGAGTGACGAGCGACTCATCCTGCTCAGTCCAAACAGCCGAGCCACCGGCAAGCGAGGGAAGCGTATCAGCCAGCAGTTTGCCGCCAAGCTCACCAAGCTCCATCGTGAGCGCCTCGGCATGCTTACCGGCAACCGAGGTCGAGGCCTGCGCGCAATAAGCACCAGTATCCACACCATGCCCAATGCGCATAATAGAAACGCCAGCAACCTCATCACCAGCGAGAATCGCACGCTGAATAGGAGCAGCCCCACGCCAACGAGGCAGCAAGGACGCATGAACATTCACAATACCAAGCGGCGCCATATGCAGCACCTCATCCGGCAAAATACAGCCATAAGCAGCCACACAGAAAATATCGGCTTGCGCAGCTTGGAGCGCCTCAACAACCTCGGCCGTCATACGATTAGCCTCGATAACCGGCAACCCAAGCTCAAGCGCCTTGGCTTTAACAGGAGACGGCTCCAGCTTCTTACCACGCCCACGAACAGCATCAGGACGAGTAGCAACAAGCGCAATCTCATTCCCAGCCTCAACAAGCGAAACCAGCGAAGGCACAGCAAAATCAGGCGTACCCATAAACACAATACGCATAAAGGACGTCTCCCCTCAACCAAAGCCGAGACGGCTACAAAGAACAGCGGAAAGCCAAGTACCCGGCCCATCCGCAAGAACAATTCAACAAAAACAAATATACCCAAAACCAAAGAAAGAGCCGCAATAAAAGCAGCTCTTCCAACAAAGCAATTATCAGCGAAGACGCCCTTCCCTGGCCCGACGGCACCCGGGCGAGTCAAGCAGCGTCAACGTAGTCCCCGGGGCGCCCGCCTATATCGTCCCGCGCGCAGTTTCGCAGCGCAGCGAGAATGTTTGAGCACGGGATGATATAGGCGGGCGCCCCGGGGACGGACAAACCTACTCCGTCTCGCCCGGTCGAGCGCCGCGGGCCAGGGCGTCCTGGTACTCCTTGACGGCCTTGAGCCTCTGCATCGGCTTCAATCGCTCGAACATGGTGTTGCCGTGCAGGTGATCGATCTCGTGCTGCAGGCACACGCAGAACAGGTCGCCCGAGGCCTCGTAGCGAATCAGATTGGCGTCCAGGTCGTACGCCTCGACGACGACATGGTCGGGACGCTCGATCTCGCAGCTAATGCCAGGAATGGAAAGGCAGCCCTCGCTAAACGGCACCAGATGGTCGCTCTGCTCAACAATGACGGGGTTAATGAGCACGTAGGGGTCATAGTCGTTCTTGTCGCTGTAGTCGCAGTCGATGGTGACGAGCTGAATGAGCTCGCCGATCTGCGGGGCAGCCAGGCCGCAACCGCCGTTCTCGAACATCATCTTCTTCATCTTCTCGGCAAGCGCCTCGATCGCCGGGGTGATCTCCTCGATGACGGCGCACTCCTGGCGCAGACGAGGGTCGGGCGACAGTACGATTCCGTTGGCTTCCATGGCCATCCTTTCGGGTTGTTACATCAAATCATAGGCGTCGACGTCAACGCTCACGCTCACGCCACGCACGGAGCCCACCTCTTTGAGGCAGGCGTCAATATCATCAGAGACATGGTACCCCACGGGCGACTTCACAAGCAGATGGAAGCGGTAACGGTCCTTGGCTCTCTCGATTACACACGAAGCCGGGCCCAGCACCTGCGGCACCGCGCTGCCCGCCCGCAAAAAGACGGGCGCGGCGGCATGCCAGCGGCGCTTAAGAAGCTTTGCAATGCGCCCGATGTAGTCCTGCGCGTCGTCTCGGTTCGCCGACCACACCAAGATGTTGACCAGGCGAACAAACGGCGGGTACAGCGCGTCGCGGCGCTGATCCAGGTCGTAGTCGGTAAAGATCGACCGGTCGTGCTCGGCGACGGCGCGAATGACCGGATCCTCGGGCAGGTAGGTCTGGATGATCACCTCGCCGGGCCGATCGCCGCGACCGGCACGACCCGCCACCTGTTCCAGCAGGTCGTAGGCGCGCTCCCCTGCGCGGAAGTCCGGCAGCTTGAGGGCGAAGTCGGCATTGACCACACCCACGAGCGTGACCTCGGGAAAGTCGAGACCCTTGGCGATCATCTGGGTACCCAACAGCACCGCGCAATCGGCCGCATCGAACTGCTCGAGCAGTTTTTTGTGCGCATCCTTGCCGCGCGTGGAATCGGCGTCCATGCGTATGATGGCAACATCCTCGGGCAGCATCTGGTGCAGCGCGTCCTCGATCTGTTGCGTGCCAAGGCCCATTTTTGCCAGGTAACGGCTGCCGCACTTGGGGCAGCGACTCGTGGGCGCGGGATACGGCTGCACGCGCCAGGACGAACCACAGGTGTGGCACTGCAGTGTATGGGTGCACTCGTGGTACGTAAGCGCCGTGGAGCAGTGGTTGCAGGTGGGGACGCAACCGCACTCGCGGCACATCAGGAACGGCGCAAAGCCGCGGCGGTTGTGCAACAGCACGGCTTTTTCGCGTCGCTCGACCACACGCTCCAAGCCCTCCATCAGCGGTTTTGAGAACATGGAGCGGCTACCGTGCGCGAACTCGCGGCGCAGGTCGGCAATGCGAACCGTAGGCAACACGGCGTGTCCCGGGCGCTCGGGCATCTCGACGCGCGTCCAGGTGGCACCGTTATACGTGCCACGGCGGCAGCGATCGAGGGCCTCAGCAGAAGGCGTGGCGGAGCCCAACACGAGCGGGCAGCGGTAGCGCCGCGCCATCTCGGCCGCCACCTCGCGCGCGTGGTAACGCGGGCTGGAGCCCTGCTTGTAGCTGGTCTCGTGCTCCTCGTCGATGATGATGAGGCCAAGGTCGTCAAGCGGGCAAAAGAGCGCCGAGCGGGCGCCGACGACCACGCGGGAGGCACCGCTGGCGACCATATCCCACTGGTCCAGGCGCTCGCCGGCCGAAAGGCGCGAATGGAACACGGCGACCGTCTCGCCAAAGCGCGAGCGAAAGCGACCGACGGTCTGAGCCGTCAGCGAGATCTCGGGCACCAGCACGCAGGCCGAACGGCCGGCTGCGAGCACACGCTCGATGGCGGAGAGGTACACCTCGGTTTTGCCGGAGCCGGTGACGCCGTCAACCAGCACCACGTCGCCATGGGCGTCCAGACGGGCGCGCTCAATCTGCGCGAGTGCCTGTTGCTGGCCGTTGGTAAGGGAGACCGGCGCCTTACCGCTTGCCGAGGACAGCGTGGTCTGCTCGCTGCAGCCACGCCAGGCTCGGCGCTCTTCAACCACCACGACGCCGCGTTTTTCGAGTGCCTTGATGGTCGCCGACATACTGTTATAGAGCAGGTTGAGGTCGCGCGTCGTGACCGGGCCGCACTGGAGCGCCTCGATGAGCTGCCGCTGGCGAACGGCGGTCTTGGGCGGCGTATAGTCGAAGCCCTCAGGCGTGAGCATGACCCAGCGGTTTTGGATAGGCTTGACGGCGGGACGTTCAACCGTCCACACGCCGTCGTCGCCCTTGACCACGCGCGGGCTGCCGCCCGGAGGCAAAAACAGGCGCAGGCACTCGGAAAGCGTCGCGACATACTCGCGGCTCATCCAACGTGCGATACGGGCAGCCTCGGCGGTAAAGAGCGGTTTGCTGAGGATGGCTTCGACGGGCTTAATGCGCGAAAGGTCGAGGGCGTTGTTGCCCTGCAGGTCTCCCAGCTCAGGCGCAATGTCGACGATATAGCCCGCGGCAGCACGGTTACCAATGTGGACCAGGACCGTGGATCCGATCTGCGCCTCGTTGGCAAGGGACCGGGGGATACCGTAGGCGAATGGCTCGGACAGCGCACGGGTCGGGATGTCGAGGACCACGCTCGCGTAGGCGGCAACGGGCTCGGGCGCGGACTCGGGCTTGGCCTGCTCGGCCGAGCGGTCGGGCTTTTCGAGGGCCTGTTTTGGTTCCGGCGAACCAAACAGCGAAAGTTGCTCGGCCATGGCCCCAGCACCTCCTATCCCATACGTCTACAGAAACAAGAGCCCCGCTCTGAGTGAACGGGGCTCGGATACATACATTTGCGCAGCGATTACAGCGCCATCGTGCGGGCGCGGTCGATGCGCGCCAGGCAGTCGTCGCGGCCGACGAGCGCCATGGTCTCGCCCAGCGGAGGACTCACCATGTTGCCGCAGACGGCGACGCGCACGGCCTGGAACACCACGCGCTTCTTAAGGTCCATCTGCTCGGGAAGCGGCTCAAGCGCGGCGTCAATGTTGACAGCCGTCCACTCGTCCACGCCCTCGAGCGCGGCCTTGGCGGCATCCAGAATGGCACCCATGCCTTCCTTGGCCAGGCCCTTGTTGACGGACTTCTCGTCATACTCAAGCGTCTCGGCCGTAGCAAAGATGGAAGCGGCGACGGTCACGGCGTCGGCCGGCATCTTGGTGCGCGGCTTAACGATGGCAGCAAGCGCATCGATCCAATCCTCGCCGTACTCGACATTACCCTCGATAAGACCCGCCTCGTGCAGCTCGGGGACCATGATCTCATCGGCAAACTGAGCATCGGACATGCCATTGATGTACTCGGCATTAACCCAATCAAGCTTCTTGGGGTCGAAGGTCGCCGGGTTCTTGGAGATGCGGTCGAGCGAGAACTTGCTGGCCAGGACGTCGCGCGGGATGATCGTGGTCTCGCCGTCGAGCGACCAGCCGAGCAGCGCCAGATAGTTGACGAAGGCGTCGGACAGGTAACCGGCGTCGCGGTACTCCTCCACCGAGGTGGCGCCGTGGCGCTTGGAGAGCTTTTTGCCGTCGGCACCCAAGATCATGGAGATGTGGGCGAACGTGGGCACGGGCGCGCCGAGGGCCTCGTAGACCATGACCTGACGCGGGGTGTTGGACAGGTGGTCGTCGCCGCGGATGACATGGGTGATCTTCATCATGGCGTCGTCGACGACAGTCGCGAAGTTGTACGTGGGCGTGCCATCGGAGCGGAAGATGACAAAGTCGTCGAGCTCCTTGGCATCGAAGGTCACCTCGCCGTGGACGGCATCGTGGATAACGACGTCGCCGCGGTCCTCGGGCACCTTGATGCGAAGGACGTAGGACTCGCCGGCCTCGATGCGACGGCGGGCCTCCTCGGGATCAAGATTGCGGCAACGGCGCTGATAGCCCTGGAAGGGGTCCTTGCGCTCCTGCGCGGCCTTGCGGTCGGCGTCGAGCTGCTCCTTGGTGCAGAAGCAGGGATAGGCCTTGCCCTCGTCCCAAAGCTTCTGGGCGGCCTGCTTGTACAGGTCCAGGCGCTCGGTCTGGGCGTAGGGGCCAAAATCGCCGCCCACCTCGGGACCCTCGTCCCAGTCCAGGCCCAGCCAACGCATGGCGCGCAGGATGATCTGCGTGTTCTCGTCGGTGGAGCGGGTGGGGTCGGTGTCGTCGATGCGCAGGATGAACGTGCCGCCGTTTGCACGGGCGAAAGCCCAGTTATAGATAGCGGTGCGGGCGCCGCCGATGTGCAGCTTGCCCGTCGGTGAGGGTGCAAAGCGGACGCGAACGTCTGATGCCATGGAAATCTCCTCGATTGCAGGATGGATGTCTAACCGCACCAGTATAAAGCATCAAAGCAACCTCCGCACAAAGGGCACCGACCCAATCATTGGGGACCTACTCATTGGGGACAGACTTAAATGACCAGTCTTTGGGCAACCTGTCGGCACTTAGGCAAGGCTGATCATTTAAGTCTGTCCCCAATGAGTAGGTGCGGAAAGGGTGTGAATGTTTGATTTACGCGCTATGATGTGCCCTTGCATAGAGAGCCCGGCGGAATGGTAACGGTCGCCGGGACACGTTTTTGAAAGGACAATCATGTCAGAAGAACTTCGTTCCATCCCACCCCAACACGGGTCCTTTGTTTTTACGTCGGAGTCGGTGACCGAAGGTCATCCTGATAAGATCGCTGACCAGATCAGCGACGCCGTCCTCGACGCAATCCTCGCCAAAGAAATAGAGCTCCAGGACCAAGGCTACATCGCCCCCAACGGCGTGCCTGCCAACGTGGAGAACGTCCGCTGCGCCTGCGAGACCCTCGTGACCACCGGCACCGTCATCGTCGCCGGCGAGATTCGCACCCAGGCCTACGTCGACGTACAGGAAATCGCCCGCGGCGTTATCCGCCGCATTGGCTACAACCGTGCCAAGTTCGGTTTTGACTGCGACACCTGCGGCGTTATGAGCCTCATCCACGAGCAGTCGCCCGATATCGCCCAGGGCGTTGACGAGTCGTTTGAGACCCAGACCGGCGCTACCACCGACCCGATCGACCTGATCGGTGCCGGCGACCAGGGCATGATGTTCGGTTATGCCTCCAACGAGACCAAGACCCTCATGCCCATGCCACACTACCTGGCAAGCCGCCTGGCCGAGCGCCTGGCAGCCGTTCGTCACGACGGTACCCTCGCCTATTTGCGTCCCGACGGCAAGACCCAGGTCACCGTGCGCTACGAGGAAGGCAAGCCCGTCGAGGTCACGACCATCGTCATCTCCACGCAGCACGCAGCCGAGATCGAGGACATGGGCAAGATCAAGGCCGACCTCATCGAGCACGTCATCACCCCGGTCATGGCCGCTGAGAACATGCCGTGGGACAACGCGGACATCTACGTGAACCCCACCGGTCGCTTTGTCGTGGGCGGCCCCATGGGCGACACGGGCCTCACCGGCCGTAAGATCATCGTCGACACCTACGGTGGCTACGGCCGTCACGGCGGCGGTGCCTTTAGCGGCAAGGACTGCACCAAGGTCGACCGCTCCGCAGCGTATGCCGCGCGCTGGGTCGCCAAGAACGTGGTCGCCGCCGGCCTGGCCGACCGCTGCGAGGTCGAGCTGGCTTACGCCATCGGCGTGTCCAAGCCCCTCTCAATCATGGTCGACACATTCGGTACCGCTAAGGTCGCCGAGGACAAGATCGTTGAAGCCGTAGAGAAGACCTTCGACCTGCGCCCGGGCGCAATCATCCGCGACCTAGACCTGCGTCGCCCCATCTACGAAAAGACGGCAGCCTACGGTCACTTCGGCCGCGAAGACGCCGACTTCACCTGGGAAAACACCGACCGAGTCAACGAACTCAAAGCAGCCTGCGGTCTGTAACTAGAACCGCTAAAGTCGCAACAACATACGCACTTTCAAAAGAAGTACCGCCCCCAACCGGTACTTCTTTTTTATTAACTGGTGGCGAAGATGAGCCAACACGGGACATGGAATAGGTCACCAGCCAATGAATTTTGCAGCATAACGACTCCAACCATGTATCCTTAGTCCCGAGGGGCGGGGCATAAGGTCGATCGCGAGTTCCGCACGAGCCGGAGAGCACTTAATGTGCTCTCCGTGCGAGCAGGACTGTCCGAGCAGGCGACCTTATGCCCCGCGCCTCGGGACGACGGGATAGAACAGGAGCGCATATGGCAGGCAAGCCGCAAACACTAGCTACGACCTCGGCATTCGAGATCTTGGGCCCCGTCATGGTCGGCCCCAGCTCATCGCACACCGCCGGCGCCCTGCGGTGCGCCCAAGTTGCCGCCAGCCTGCTGGAAGGCCGCATCACCAAAGTCACCTTTGGCCTGTGGAACTCCTTCGCCCACACCTACCGCGGCCACGGCACCGATCGTGCGCTCGTCGCGGGCATCCTGGGCCTCGACACCGATGACGAGAACATCAAGCAGGCCTTCGACCTCGCGCTCAAGCAGGGCCTCGAATATCACTTTGACATCAAGGGCGACGACGCCTCCATCCACCCCAATACCGTCGATATCGACATGGTCGACGACACGGGCGCCACGGCACAGGTCCGCGGCGAGAGCCTGGGCGGCGGCAAGATGCGCATCAGCCGCATAAACGGCGTCGGCGTCGACATCTCGGGCATGTACTCCACGCTCTTCGTGGCACACAAGGACGTCCCCGGTGTACTCGCCGCGCTCACCAACCTGCTCGCCTACGCACACGTGAACATCGCCTTCTGCCGCACCTACCGCACCGAAGTAGGCGGCCAGGCCTACTCCGTCTTTGAGACCGACGGCGCGCCCGACGACACCGTCGTCCCCATGCTGCGCAAGCTCGACAATGTCGATTACGCAACGTTTATCGAGCTCCCGGGCTCGGCCTCGTCGCTCTCCCCCGGCGTCTCGGCCATGGAGATATTCGACGACGGCGAGCAGCTGCTCGATGCGTGTGAGGAACTGGGGCTCAGCATCGGCGCCGTCATGGCCGTTCGCGAGGCACGTCTGACCGGTGAGGCCCACGCCGTCGCCGCCATGCGCCGCGTGCTCGACGTCATGCGCGAAGAGACCACAGCCCCTATCGCAAATCCGCAGCGCTCGCTCGGTGGGCTAATCGGCGGCGAGGCCAAACTCGTCGATGCCACCAGCCGCAACGATTTGAGTGCAAGCCTGATGGGCCCCGTTCAGACCGACGCCGTGACCCGCGCCATGGCCGTGCTCGAGCGCTCCGCCACCATGGGTGTGATCGTCGCAGCTCCGACGGCAGGCTCAGCGGGTGTTGTGCCCGGCTGCGTGCTGGCGCTTGCCGATCGCCTGCAGCTCGACGACGAGCAAGTCATGGACGCGCTCTACTGCGCAGCCGCCATCGGCCTCAACCTCACCACAAGCGCCTGCGTTGCCGGCGCCGAGGGCGGATGCCAGGCCGAGGTGGGAAGCGCCGCCGCCATGGCAGCCGCCGCGCTGGTGCAGATGCTCGGCGGCACGCCCGAGCAGGCGCTCGACGCCAGTTCCATCGCGCTGAGTAACCTGCTGGGTCTCGTTTGTGACCCCGTAGGTGGCCTCGTGGAGGTGCCCTGCCAAAACCGCAACGCCATCGGCGTGGCAGCGGCCTTTAGCTCGGCACAACTCGCCCTCGCAGGCATTAAGAGCTTGGTGCCGTTTGACCAGATGGCACATGTCATGCTCTCGGTGGGTCACGCGTTGCCGGCCACGCTGCGCGAGACGGCAAAGGGCGGCATCGCGCAGGCTCCGGCCGCACTTTCGGCCTGTGCAAAATGCGGTGTGTGCGGATAGTGGCAAAGAACGACTCAAAGGTGGGACAAATGTCCCACCTCTTTTGAATGCCACCGTTTCCGTACCACAAACAGCAGGGCAATCGCTATAATGCAAGCCCAGTAAAAACACGATGAACCGCAAGGCGAAAATCGAAGGATATGCATACGATGTCGCAAAACGATCGAACTCAACTGATTCCCGATCCGCAGCAGCCGAGCAGGCACACCGGCGGCGTTCAGTCACCGCGTCCTATCGCGCCGAGCCACGGTCAGCAGCGTGGTGCGGCAAACGCTTCCCAACGCCCGAACCAACAGCGACAGCAGCGTCAACAACGTCAGCAGCGCCAGGCAAACGGCAATGCGCCCAAGCAGCCCCCCACGCACGCCCGAGGCGATCGCGGCCCCGCGCGCAAGTCCGCCGGCAACAATAAGTCGGGCAAAAAGACGACGCTCTTTGTCGTCTTGGGTCTTATCGTCATTGTCTATATCGTAGGAATCGTAGCGTTTTCGCAGCTAGCCTACCCCAACACCACCATCGCCGGCGTCGACATCTCGTTCTCCAACGCTTCGTCTGCCGCTACCAAGGTCAATTCGGCATGGAAGCACTATAAGCTCACCGTGACAGGCGATGACTTTAGCTGGACCTATCAGCCCGAGTCCGATGAGCCCATCGTCGATGGCGAAGCTGCCGCAAAAGAGATTATCAGCCACAACGAAGCCTTTGTATGGCCGGTCCGCCTTGTGGAATCCTTAAGCGGCAAGGCCAAAACAACCGCTACCTCCAACGAAGTCGATCTTGATCAAGACGTCGACCTGTCCATGCTCTCCGATACCTTTGACCAAAAGAAGTTTGAGAAGGATCTGGGCGCCGCCATCGACGAGTTTAACGAGGGGCGTTCGGGCACGTTCGAGGCCAATAGCTCCTATGACGAGCAGGCCGGCAAGTTTACCGTCGAGAAGGCGCGCTCCAACGAAAAACTCAACCGCGAGCATGTCATTAAGTATGCCGAGCTCGAGCTTGCCTCGCTGGCCGAGACCGTAGATCTTTCCAAGCTCGGAAACGATGCCTATGAGCCGCTCAATGGAACGCTGACCGATGATCAGATTCAGGCCGCATGCGATGCCGCCAACAACTTCCTGGGCGTCAACGTGACCCTCAAGCTCAACGGCGAGGATGCCGGCAAGGTTGATGGCAGCTCCGTGTTGCAGTGGATCAGCTTTGCCGATCCGGCCAATCCCACGCTCGATACGTCGCAGATCAGCAGCTGGGCAGCCGAGCTCGCCAACGGCTTTAATACCGTGGGCTCCACTCGCTGGTGGACGCGCGCCGATGGCAAGCAGTGCGCCGTCGAAGGCGGCGACTTTGGTTGGTCCATCGACAGCAGCTCGCTCGCCAAGCAGGTCGAGGACGCCATTAACAACAAGCAGACCGGCGAAATCGAGATCAAGTACTCCCAGAAGGCCGACACCTTTACCGCAAAGGGAGAGCCCGACTGGAAGGCGTATATCGACGTCGACCTGTCCGAGCAGCACGCGCGCTACTATGACGAGAACGGTAATATCGTTTGGGAGGCCAACTTTATTTCCGGCAAACCGGGCGAAGACGCAACCCCCGAGGGCGTGTGGCAGATCAACAGCAACGACGGCGGCAGCACCCTGATCGGAGCCAAGGACCCCGAGACCGGCAAGCCCAAATACGAGAGCCCGGTGAGCTACTGGATGCCGTTCGAGGGCAACATGATCGGCTTCCACGATGCCACCTGGCAAAACGACAAGAGCTTCGATAACGCCGAGTCGTACAAGTGGTGCGGTAGCCACGGCTGCATCAATCTGCGCCTGGCAGACGCCAAGGCACTGCACGATTGCATCAAAGTCGGCCTGTGCGTGGTTGTCCACTCGTAGTGCAACGCGTGCATTCCTACAACGTGGAGCTGCTGCGACCAATCTAACAGTTCCGAAAGAAACCGTCCTATGCGCCCGCCCCAACCGGTAGGCGCATATAATTATCGAGGTTCTTTCTATAAAGGAGACGATATGCCGAATGTCCCCACGATCACCCCGGGCCCAGATGATACCGAGCGCACGCCCGAAGGTGCCACCGAAACGATTCCTCTGATTACAAACGTACATGCCGACAAGCAGAGCGAACGCACGAACGATACGGCCGAGATTTCCGATGAAGAGGCCTACGCCAAGCTCAAAGCGAAGCGCGCAGAACGTCGACGCAAAAAGCTGATTCGACGCGGTATTGCCGCCGGTATCGTGGGTGCCATTGTGCTCATCGCCGTTGTCGTGACCTTAGCCATCAACGCACGGCCCGCAGGCAACAACGGGCCTGTGACCGACATGGTGACCGAGGGCACGTTTACCACAACGGTCGAGGCGAAAGGCCAGCTCAAACCCATTTCGTCCTCAGTGGTCTCCCCTTCTGTCGACGGTACGGTCGATTCGATCAACGTGCAGGCAGGCCAATCCGTCAACGAGGGCGACGTGCTTATGACCATTAAAAACGACGAGCTCGATCGCAACGTTGCCGAGGCGCAGCGTGCAGTTGCAGCCGCCCAGGAAGACATCGCCAACGCGCAGAAAGCTGCAGCTGCCGCGCAGGCCACCCCAACGACGGACGCCGATGGAGCTTCCGCAGCGGCTGGTGTCTCCGCGGCATCAGCGGACACGAACGCCGTATCGGCCGCGCAGCGCAGCCTCGCTTCGGCCCAGGCAAACCTCGACCAGGCGAACGCCAAGGCCGCTAGCCGTACGGTAACGGCCCCGAGCTCGGGCAGCATCGTGGAGCTCAACGCCAAGGTGGGCGCCACGGTAACAGGCGGCATGATCATGGGCGAAAGCGATACGAGCGGCGGCAAGCAGTGCATGCAGATCGCCGACCTGTCCAAGATGAAGGTAACCGTGCAGGTGGGCGAAAAGGATATCGCCAAGATCGCCGTTGGGCAGAGCGCCAACGTCACGTATCCCGCGTTTCCCGATATCGTGAGCCAGGGAACGGTCACGGCCATCGCCTCGGTGGCAAACTCCGACTCCAACTCCGGTGGCGGCAGCGCAACCTTTAACGTCGACATCCTCATCGAGGCTCCCGACGCGCGCCTGAAGCCGGGCATGACAGCCGAGGTATCGGTGGTGACCGAACAGCTCGACGACGTGGTAATGGTGCCGACGATGGCGCTCATGACCGAAGACGGCGAACACTATTACGTCAACGTGGCAACCGATGACGAGGGCAAGCAAACCCGTCGCGTGAAGGTGACCGTCGTGACGCAAAACGACAACGAAGCCGTAGTCGGCAAGACACAGGTCAAGCGCGACGACCAGGACAACGAGATCAACCCCAACGTGCCGGTTACCAAGCTGCGCGATGGCGACACGCTCGTCATGGACACCGGAGCGGACGCAACGGCTGACGGCGGCTACAGCGCGGGTTCGGGCAGCATGTCTGCTGATGAGGGCATGTAATGCGTCCCGTTATCGACATCCGCAACGTGCACCGCATTTTTGAGAGCGAGGCGGGGTGCGCCCACATCCTGCACAACGTGAGCCTGGCGGTAAATCCCGGCGAATTCGTCGCTATCACTGGCCCCTCGGGTTCGGGCAAATCAACGCTCATGAACATCCTAGGCTGCCTGGATAAGCCGACGGCGGGCGACTACTACCTGCAAGGGATCAACGTGGCCGAGCTTGACGATGACGAGCTCACCGAAGTTCGCGCCCTGAGCATTGGCTTTGTCTTTCAGAGCTTCAACCTGCTGCCGCGCCTGTCGGTTATCGAAAACGTCATGCTGCCGTTGGCCTACACCAATGTGCCCCGAAGCCAGCGGGAAATGCGCGCCGTGCACGCGCTGCAGGCCGTCACGCTACCGGTCGACCACTGGGACCACCGCATATCCGAGCTCTCGGGCGGCCAGATGCAGCGTGTCGCCATCGCGCGCGCCCTTGTCAATGACCCGCCCATCATCCTGGCCGATGAGCCGACGGGAAACCTGGACTCCGCAACCGGAGCGCTCGTCATGGAAACATTCCACAAGCTTCAGGAGCGCGGCAAGACCATCGTGCTCATCACACACGACCCCGGCATCGCCGCCGAAGCCGACCGCGCCGTGACCATCCGCGACGGCCGCATCCATGACGGCGCGTATATTCCACATGCACCGAAGACCCTACGCAGCGCCGTAGATAGCCTGCCCATGATTTCCGCCTCCGCCAACCCGCTGAAAGGAGTGGTGGCATGAGCGCCCGCGATCTCATCCAGGAAGCCCTTCACTCGCTCGAGGCCAACAAGGGCCGCAGCCTGCTCACCATCCTGGGCATCGTCATTGGCATCGCCTCGGTTATCGCCATGACCTCACTCATCGGCGGCATCCAAAACACCCTGGTCAACAGCCTGGGCCTCAATGCGGCACGCATGGTGCAAATCTATTCGTCGCAAGAACTCACCGAGTCGGACATCGAGAAGCTTCAAAAACTGGTGCCGCAGATAGAGCAGATCGGCATTGTCGACAGCGCGTATACCGAGTACAAGACCGGCGATAAAAGCTATACCGTCATGGCACAGGGTGTCGATAGCGACATGCTCGACGCCGTGGGGGCCGGCAAGCTCGTTGCGGGGCGCACCTATTCCCAGGCCGAGTCCCAATCAGGCTCGCGCGTGGCGCTCATCAGCCGCGGCGGCGCCGATCAGCTTTACGGCAACGAACAGGATGCGCTGGGGAAAACCATCAAGGTGTCCAACGGCGAGGTGCAGATTGTAGGCGTGATTGATGGCGGCAGCGACTCCATGGGCTCGCTCACGCTGTATATGCCACGCGAAACCATCTCCGGGCTATTTGGCGACGAGAATCCTTCATTCCCCAGCGTAACAGCACTTGCCGTCGAGGGCACGGACATGGATGAGCTTTGTAAGACCATCGAGTCCAAGGTGCGCGCGATGAAGGGCATCGCGGAGGATGATGAGTACGACAGTGTATCGGCGACCTCCATGAAAAGCGCTATCGATGCACTCAACTCCTTTATGAGCGCGTTCTCGCTCATCATGGGCGCCGTTGCAAGCATTTCGCTGCTCGTGGGCGGTATTGGCATCATGAACATGATGCTCACCAACGTGACTGAGCGCATTCGCGAGATCGGCATCCGCCGCGCTCTGGGCGCCAGTCGTCGCGATATCACCGCGCAGTTTTTGGCCGAGTCTTCGGCGCTGTGCGTCACCGGCGGACTGTTGGGTGTCCTGATAGGCTATCTGCTAGCCTGGGGCCTCGCGATGTTTGCCTCCGGATCCGGGATTCTTGGCGAACTCGGAGCCAGCGGGCAAATCATACCGAGCTTTTCAATCGCCACGGTGCTGCTGTCCTTCGCCGTCTCCGTCGGCATCGGCGTAATCTTTGGCTTCTACCCCGCTCGCCGCGCAGCAAAGCTCGACCCCGTCGAGTGTCTACGCTACCAGTAAGCCACCACCAATAAGTTGCGGTGAATTAGGGACTGAATATGCTATCTAACAGCAAAAACAGACACTATTTCAGCGCAACTTATTGAAGGACTGCTTGCGCCAGTTCCGGGCGTCGTCCTCGAGCTATTGGCGGATGACAGGCTTGTACGGGTCGAGCTTGCTCGGGGCGCTCCTCCTCGCGGGCGGGAGTTCGCGCGCTAGGCGCGGCGAGCGCCT
>CABUPH010000019.1 GCA_902493375.1 uncultured Collinsella sp. | reverse complement strand
GTAGGCCCATTGCTGCTCGAGGCTGGGGTAGAGGTGGTAGAAGCCGTCGAAAAGGTTCTTGAAGCCAAAGGCTTGCTGCCAGTCCGTCATTCCGGCGCGCGCCATGCCTGCGCGGTTGTAATGGTTGAACCCGGCGGCGCTTGACATGCCCGAGCCGATGCCGACGATGATGGCGTCGGCATCGTCGATAAGGCTTCGAAGCCTATACGCTTCCCTCTCTAGAGACGGCATTGGGCAATCTCCTCGAAAGCCGGGGTCATATCGCCGTCAACGAGAATCGTCTCGCACGAGGCGTCGGGCGCCATGGCCTGGCTGTAGTTGAACACGATGTAGGTGGCGTGCTCGCAGACGTTCGCGATCTGGGCGAGCATGTGCTTTATGATGCCGTTGCGCAGTCCCACGCCAAGTTCGAGGATGGCGACCCTGCCGTTGCGATGGGCTTGCACAAGGCGCTCGAGCTCCTCGAGCTGGTCCGTGGCGAGGGCGTCTGGATGGGCGAGACGCCGCTCGTCGATCGACGTGCGTATGCCCCCCTCCGTCTCGAGCACGCGGTTCTCGTCGAACCCGGCGCGCGCGAAGTGCCCGTCGATGTTGCATGTGACCACGAAGGTGTCGGCGTGCTCCGTAAGACGCCGCAGCCCGTTCATGAGCGAGCCGGGCTCATATTCGAGATACTCCTTTTGATGGAACCGCTCGGCCCATCGGCGTCGCACGCTGGCATCCGGGGAAGCGAGCCCCTGCAGTATGCAGCCGATGCCGTCTGCCTGAGCGAGGTCGCCGTACGCCTCTTGGAAATGAGCATCGGCGCAGAAAAGGTTGAGCCCCTCCGCCATGTCGAGTCCGTTGCTAGCGCCGATGATGACAAGATCCGCTTCGGCTAGCGCCCTGCCTATGCGAACTGCTTTCGCCGTCTCCATGCGCTACCTCCCCAGCGTCTTGCGCACGTCGGCAAGCACGTCGGCGATGTCGGCGCGAACGGCGAGCCCCCGATCCTCGATCGCGCGGGGGAGAAACTGCGTCTTGTTGTTTACGGCGATGTAGCTGGCCTGCGGTAACTGCGCCGTGAGGGCCCAGAACGGCTCCTGGATAAACGCGGGCGTCATGCGGCCCACACCCAGCTCGAGGAAGAGGATCCTCTGCCGTGCGTGCGCGTCGAGCCAGTCGGACACCTTGCGGTACTGCTCCTCGTAGAGTTCGCCCTGCAGGAAGTTGCCGTAGCCGCGAACCCAGGGGAACGCCTCTGCCCCGCAGTGCGGGCAGCGCGGCACGAGCTCTGTCGGAACCTCAAGGCCGTCTCCCATGGCCTCTACCATGCGGGAGACCGGCTCGACCGCATCCCACACCGCGTCGGTGCAACAGTGGGAGCACTGAAAGAAGCGGTGGTCGCCTTGGATCTCTGCCACTTTCTCCCAGGGATAGAGCTTCACAAACTGCGTGTCCTGGTTGGTGGTGAGCACGAAGAAATCCTTCTCGGCGATAATGGTGTCGAGGTCCCTGTAGGGCTTGCGCAGCGGGGCGTTGAGCGTGGTGTCGAGGAAGGTGGCGAGGTATCCCCAGCGCGCCTCGGCGGTGGGCCAGCGGTAGAACGACCCCTCGAAAGCGCCCTTGAAACCGTAGCGCTCGGCGAATTTGCCGAAATGCCTGCGATAGGTTGCGTTGTCCTCGTAATAGAAGTCGCCGCCGCCCGCCGCGGAGAGCCCAGAGGCCCCGCCCACCAGCACGCAATCGGCTTCCTCGATCATGCGGGCGAAGTCCCTGATTTGCTGGTCGTAGGGCTCGGGCTCGCGGTCACTCAGCTCATAGGGCGTGCCGCCGCTGCGGTAGGCGGCCTGAAGGGAAAACGATTGGTTGGTGAGCTCGATAACGAGCTGCTCGTACAGGGTCACTGGATACCTTCTTTCAGCTATTATAAACAGGTGTCTATAAAAAGTATCCATGTCGATTTGCTTAAGAGCAATGAACAGCTTCGGCCTGCTGTCGATAAACGAGCGTTTGCCGGGCATTGTCGAGCGTTGCAATTGGAGGGGTAATGGAAGCGGGGAAGATCGATCGTCGCCGACGCTATACACTCTCGGTCATACGGGAGGCGTTCTTCGCGCTGCTGGCCGAGGTCGGCTTCGCGAAGATGACGGTAGCGGACATTTGCCGCCGCGCCGATATCAACCGTGGCACGTTCTATCTGCACTACGAGGACAAGTTCGCCCTGCTCGACGCGCTTATCGACGAGGCCTTGGCGGCGGTGCCGCCGCTCGAGGGAACGGAGGCGGGTGCCCTCTGCCAGCGTCCGCCGGCAAACGATGACTATTATCTGCTCTACTCGGATGACGACGCGTACGCCCGGGTGGCACAGCGCGTCGTCGAGCGCGGCGCCGAGCAGATGGTTCCCTCGATCATGGAGGAGACTGGGCTTTCGCGCGAGGACGCCTATCTGCTCTTCGTCCACAACGTCCAGGGAAATCTCGCGGTCAACCGCCTGCTCGGTTGGAGGCGAGGGCCCGAGTTTGCCCACGCTCAGGAGCTGCTCAGCGCCTATTCCGAAGGGGGCATGCGGGCGGTATCGGCTCGTCACGATCCTCGTAGCTCGTCTTGACCGCATGTCATTTCAGGTAGGTGGCGTTGCTATGGGCCCTCTTTGATTTTCGACGTTGTATAAGGCAATCGCAATCGTCTTGAGCTTCTTTAGGGAACTTGAACAAGAGATATGGCCTGCTGGCGATTGATTAACACCATTCGTTTTGGTTACAAGAAAGCATGCTGCGCGCCTGCAGCATGAGGGAGAGGGAATCCTATGAATATCGTTGTATTGAGCGGCAGCCCGCGTAAGGGCGCTAATACCGATACCATGGTCGAGGCGTTTGCCGAGACCGCGCGTGAGGGCGGCCATACGGTCGAGGTCATCCGCGTTGCCAGCAAGAAGATCGCCGGCTGCTTGGGATGCCAGTACTGCTTCGCCCATGAGGGCGTCTGCGTGCAGAAGGATGACATGGCCAACGTGATTGAGTCGCTGAAAGACACCGACATGGTTGTCTTCGCTTCGCCTATCTACTGGTTTGATATCACTGCGCAGGAAAAGACCGCCATCGACCGCCTGTACGCCTTCGGTGCCACGGGATTCCCGTTCACCAAGACGGCCCTTTTACTCGATAGCCACAGCGAGGGTGTCTATGATGCGGCGATCGCTATGTACAAGTCAACCTGCGCGTACTGCAAGTGGGAGGACCAGGGCATTGTCACCATCAGCGGTATGACCGAGCGCGACAGCATGGCATCCTCGCCCAAGTTGAAAGAGGTGCGAGAGCTCGCTCGCAAGCTTGCCTAAGGACAAGAAGAACGCATGGCAATCAGCGTTGGTGGAAATGCTTGCTGTCCTTACCGAGAGATAGGGGCGAATTCCCTCAAGTGCCGTATAGAACAATTTTTAAACGCAGAAAAATAACTGAAAACAAATTAATCCGCGTTAAAATATTGTCAAATAGAAGTTCATGAGGGAAGGTTACGTATGCGTCGCAAGGCAGACGAGCTCCTTAGGGAATGGCGAGACAGAGCTGATAGAAAACCTTTGCTGGTCAAAGGCGTGCGCCAGTGTGGCAAGACCTATTTGCTCAGAACGTACGCCCAGGATCTTTTCGAATCGGTTGTCTACGTTAATCTTGAGAACGACCGGTCGGCGCGAGCGGATTTTTCGGGCGGTCTTGACCCTCATTCGATCGTACGTGCGATCGAGGCTCGTACGGGACAGCGTATCGTGCCTGGCAAAACCTTACTGTTCATTGACGAGATCCAGGCATGCGAGGAAGCGCTCACTTCCCTTAAATACTTTTGCGAAGATGCTCCCGAGTATTACGTTGCGGCTGCCGGGTCGCTTCTTGGGGTTGCCATTAACCATCAGTCGTATTCGTTCCCCGTCGGAAAGACCGACTTGATTGAGATGACTCCACTCGATTTCGAGGAGTTTCTCTGGGCGATGGGGCACGATCAGCTGGTCGACGAGATACGCTCATCATTCGAGATAATGGGTCCTCTTGCGCCAAGCCTTCATGAAAAGGCGCTTGGGCTCTATCGACAGTATCTTGTTGTTGGCGGAATGCCCGAGGCGGTCCAAACGTACATCGATGATCAGTCAATCATTGATGTGGCCGAAAAGCATCGGATTATTCTCGACGGATATTCCGCCGACACCAATAAATATGCTGATGAACGCTTGAGCGCAAAGACGCGTGCGTGCTTCGATTCCATTCCACAGCAGCTTGCCAAAGAGAATCGTAAATTTCAATACAAGGTAGTGCGAGCGGGGGGCAATGCGTCTCTCTTTGGAGATGCTCTCGATTGGCTTGTATTGTCGGGTACGGTGGCGCGCTGCAGCCTAGTCGGGCAGATCGAAAGCCCCTTAGAGGCCTTCGTTAACCCTTCTGCTTTTAAAATCTATCAGGCGGATACAGGGCTGCTCGTCTCCAAGGCCGGTGCTCAACGCGCCGATATTCTAGCCGGCATCGGCGGCACATTCATGGGCGCACTTACCGAAAACTACGTTGCCCAACAGCTTTCAGCCATGGGCTATCCGCTGCATTATTGGGCGCGAGATAATCGTGCGGAAATCGACTTTGTAGTAGAGAAGCAGGGATGCTTGTCTGCGATTGAAGTCAAGGCGGGGGAGAACACAAGATCTCGAAGCCTGTCCTCACTTAAAAAGACCCATCCGGGCGTGCGCCGAATCAGGCTATCGACTAAGCCCTTCGGAATGAATGATGGGCTGATGTCTGTTCCACTTTATGCGACATTTTGTCTATAGGGATGATGCTGCTGTAATGCATGGGGCCCGGAGCGCGATGTTGCTGCGCTCCGGGCCCCGCTGCTTTGTACAACCATGACGGTTTGGCCACCGTTGTTTTAGTCAAACAGGCTCGGCATGTCGTTTTCCTTCATGAGGGCACCGGCAGAGGGGAGGCTCTGCGCGGTGAACTTTTCGGCGGAGACGCCGGCGCCGAGGATGTCCTCGGTCGTGCCGACGGTGGTGACCGAGCGGCCCTTCTTGGCCGTGAAGGCCTGGACGCCCTGCGTGTTGGTGGTCGTCTTGGTCTTAAGCAGCGACGTGTTGAAGTTCATCAAACGATAGTCGCTCGAGACCAGCGCGATGTCGCGATCTTCCTTGAGCACCTGGGCATACAGCAGCTTGCTGCCACCGTAGATGGCGTTCTTGAGGCGCTTGCGGTTGGTCTTGGTGACGTATCCAGAAAGCGCGACGCGCACCACGCGGCCGTTCTCAAAGACAAACAGCACATCGGCCTTGTAGTCCTCGGGGTCGATGACCCAGATGACACTCTCGTCGGGCTCCATCTCAAGATCGGTCGGCAAGTACGAGCCCAGCTGGGCCGACTTGGTGTCCTCAAACGCCGCGACCTTGCACTTGTACACCTGGCTCTTGTTGGTAAAGACCAGCAGCTCGTGGGTGTTGGAGGACGGGAACTCGATAAAGGGTTTGTCGCCGTCCTTGTACTTGAGCGTAGCGGCCTTCTTGAGCACGCGGTCCGTCATCTTCTTAAGGTAGCCATCGCGCGAGAGCATGATGGTCACCGGGTACTCCTCGACCTCGGGCTCCAGGCTCACCTCGACGACCTCGTGGGGTTCGATCCTGCCCGTGCGGCGCGGCATCACATACTTCTTGTTGACCGCGGCCAGCTCGTCGCTGATGACCTTCTTGATATTGTTCTCGCTCGAAAGGATCTCCTCGAGTTCGGCGATCTCACCCTCGAGCTTGGCAATGTCCTTGGTGCGGTTGAGGATGTACTCCTCGTTGATGTTGCGGAGCTTGAGCTCGGCGACAAACTCGGCCTGGGTTTCGTCGATGTCGAAGCCGCGCATGAGGTTGGGCACGACCTCGGCCTCGAGCTTGGTGCCGCGGATGATGGCGATGGCCTTGTCGATATCGAGCAGAATCGCCTCAAGGCCGTGCAGCAGATGCAGGCGCTCGGACTTTTTGCCCAGGTCAAAGTTAATGCGGCGACGCGTGGACTCAATACGCCACTTGACCCACTCGTGCAAGATCTGGCGCACGCCCATAACGCGAGGGTAACCATCGACGAGCACGTTGAAGTTGCACGAGAACGAATCCTGCAGCGTGGTCGAGCGATAGAGCTTGGCCATGAGCTTGTCGGGGTCGACACCGCGCTTAAGGTCGATGGCGATGCGCAGGCCCGAAAGGTCGGTCTCGTCGCGGATGTCGGCGATCTCCTTGACCTTGCCCTCCTTGGAGAGCTTGACGATGCGCTCGATGATAACATCGGTCTTGGTGGTGTAGGGGATCTCGTAGACCTCGATGATGCGCTCTTCGGGAATCCAGCGCCAGCGGGAGCGAATTTGGAAGCTGCCAAGGCCGGTCTCGACGATCTTTTCCATCTCCTCGCGGCGGTAGATAATCTCGCCGCCGGTCGAGAAGTCGGGCATGGGCATGTACTCGAGCAGGTCGCAGTCGGGGTCCTTCAGGTAGTGCATCGTGGCGGTGCAGACCTCGTTGAGGTTGAAACCGCAGATGTCGGACGCCATGGCGACGCCGATGCCCTTATTGGCCGAGACAAGGATGTTGGGGAACGTGGTGGGCAGCAGGCGCGGCTCCTTCATGGCGCCGTCGTAGCTGTCGACGAAGTCGACCGGGTCCTTGTCGATGTCTTTGAAGATCTCGGCGCTGATGGGGGAGAGCTTGGCCTCGGTGTAACGCGAGGCGGCGTAGCTCAGGTCGCCCGAATAGTACTTGCCAAAGTTGCCCTTCGACTCCACGAAGGGGGCAAGCAGCGCTTCGTTGCCGGTGGCCAAGCGCACCATCGTCTCGTAGATCGCGGCGTCGCCGTGCGGGTTGAGCTTCATGGTCTGGCCCACGATGTTGGCGCTCTTCTGGCGCTCACCCTTGAGCAAGCCCATCTTGTACATGGTGTAGAGCAGCTTACGGTGCGAGGGCTTAAACCCGTCGATCTCGGGGAATGCACGCGAGACGTTGACACTCATAGCGTAGGGCATGTAGTTGACCTCGAGCGTCTGCGTAATCGGCTGGTCGGTGACCTCGGAGTGCAGGCCGATGACGTTCTCGGCGTTGACCTGCTTTTTCTTTGGCTGGTTCTTCGTCTTCTTCTTTGCCACGATTTCCTCTTGAACTATTTGTGGGCCGTCGTTATCGATTTGCTGCTATTGCAGGTCCAGCTGGTCCAGGTATTCCTTGCCGTGCTCGGAGATATGGCGCTTGCGGCCCGCCTCGTCGTTGCCCAGCAACAGGTTGAACATGGTTTCCATCTTGGTGACGTCCTCGGGCTCCACCTTGATCAGACGGCGCGTCTCGGGGTTCATGGTGGTGAGCCACATCATGTCCGGATCGTTCTCACCAAGACCCTTGGAGCGGTTGATGGAGCACTTCTGGTCGCCGATCTCCTTGAGGATGCCGTTCTTCTCGAGCTCGGTGTAGGCAAAGTAGGTCTTCTCTTTGCAGTTGATCTCGTAGAGCGGCGACTCGGCGATATACACGTAGCCCTCGTCGATAAGTGTGGGCACCAGGCGGTAGAGCATGGTGAGCACGAGCGTGCGGATGTGGTAGCCGTCGACGTCGGCGTCCGTACAGATGATGACCTTGTTCCAGTTGAGGTTGTCCAGGTCAAAGGCACCGAGGTTCTTGATGCGCTTGTCCTTAATCTCCACGCCGCAGCCCAGCACGCGCATAAGGTCCATGATGATGTCGGACTTAAAGATGCGCGGATAGTCCTCCTTCAGGCAATTGAGGATCTTGCCGCGGACGGGCATAACACCCTGGAACTCGGCATCGCGCGAGGTGCGAATGGCGCCTGCTGCCGAGTCGCCCTCTACGATGTAGATCTCACGACGGTTCTTGTCCTTGGAGCGGCAATCGATGAACTTTTGCACGCGGTTGGCCATGTCGGTCTTTTGCTGCAGGTTGGTCTTGATGCTCTGACGCGTCTTCTCGGCGTTCTCGCGCGAGCGCTTGTTGATGAGCACCTGCTCCATGATCTTGTTGGCGGCGTCTTTGTTCTCGATCAGATAGGTCGAGAGGCGCTCCTTAAAGAATGCTGTCATCGCCTGCTGGATAAAGCGGTTGTTGATGGCCTTCTTGGTCTGGTTTTCGTAGGACGTCTGGGTGGAGAAGCAGTTGGTCACCAGTACCAGGCAGTCCTGGACGTCTTGCCACTTAATGCCGCTCTCGTTTTTGTTGTACTTGCCCTGTTGCTTGATGTAGGCATCGATGGCGCTGGTCAGAGCGCTACGGGCCGCCTTCTCGGGCGAGCCACCGTTCTCTAGCCACGATGAGTTGTGGTAATACTCCTGCATCATGAAGGTGCGCGAGAAGCACATGCACGCGGTGATCTTTACGTTGTAGTCGGGCAGGTCCTCGCGGTCGCGACCGCGGCGGTCGGCCTCGATAAAGAAGGGCTCAGTAAGGTAGTCGGTACCGACCTTCTCGAGCACATAGTCCTCGATGCCCTTGGGATAGCAGAAGTCCTCTTCGGAAAACTCGCCATCGTCGCCCTCGATACGCAGACGGAAGGTCACGTTGGCGTTGACCACGGCCTGGCGGCGCATGGTCTCGCGATACCAATCGTGGGGAATGCTGATGGAGGTAAAGACCTCAAGATCGGGGCGCCACTTGATGGTGGTGCCGGTGCGGTCCTCGTCGCTGGGCTCGATCTCGAGCGCCTTCTTTTTGGCGCCGACGACCTTGCCTTTCTTAAAGTGCAGAGAGTACTTGTTACCGTCGCGCCAAACGGTGACGTCCATGTACTCGGAAGCGTACTGGGTCGCGCACGAGCCCAGGCCGTTGGTGCCGAGCGAGAAGTCGTAGTCGCCGCCCTGGTTGTTGTTGTACTTGCCGCCGGCGTAGAGCTCGCAAAAGACGAGCTCCCAGTTAAAGCGCTTCTCGGAAGGGTTCCAGTCGAGTGGGCAGCCGCGGCCGTTGTCCTCTACCTGAATGGAGCCATCGCGAAAGGCGGTAAGGATGATGAGCTTGCCGTAGCCCTGGCGCGCCTCGTCAACGGCGTTGGACAGGATCTCGAAGGCGGCATGCGCGCAGCCGTCGAGCCCGTCCGAGCCAAAGATGACGGCGGGGCGCAGGCGTACGCGCTCCTCGTCCTTGAGCTGACGAATACTGTCGTTACCATAGTTTGCGGTGTTTTTTGCCATACTCGCTCTCTCGGTGCTCCTTTGCTGCGTTTAAGTCATATAGATAGTCAAGGTAGCATAGCCCAGCCCACAGACGATTCCACCCAACACGAAATCCATCGAACAATAGTTCTGAGTCGGGCACCTTTGGCTTCTGCGGTCATTCCCTGCGCGGTGTGGTGCTCGTGTTAAAACCGTGGCTTATCGGCTGGTAGAATTGCCGCATCAAGACTGCATGTTGTTTGAGGGGGCGCAATGACCGAGAAAGAGAAGATGGAGCGCGGTGAGTGGCATGATGCCAACTTTGACGAGGAGCTCCTGGCGCAACGCGCGAAGGCGGAGGCGCTCTGCTATGACTTTAATATGGCAAAACCTGGAAGCGACGCACAGCTCGATGCTTTGAAGTCCTTGCTCGATACCGATCTTCCCGGGGGGCTGACGGTCCTTTCGCCTGCCTACTTTGACTACGGGAGCAAGACGACCTTTGGTGAGGGCTGTTTTGTAAACCATGGCTGCTACTTTATGGACGGCGGCTCTATCACCTTTGGTGGCAACGTGTTTATCGGGCCGTTTTGCGGCTTCTACACCGCTTCGCACCCCCTAAAGGCAAAGGACCGCAACTTGGGTCTCGAGAAGGCTCTGCCCATCGTTGTCGGCGATAACTGCTGGTTTGGCGCGAACGTGTCAGTGCTGCAGGGAGTTACCATCGGCAGCGGTTGCGTAATTGCCGCGGGCAGCGTCGTGACGGAAGACCTTCCGGACAACGTGGTGGCGGCAGGCGTCCCCGCAGTCGTCAAGAAGACCATCGAACAATAACGAAGCCCTTAAACGATAGTGCTCCACTGTCCTCGGTGGAATGCGGGGCGAGGAAGCCGAGCTCGACTCCGCTGGCGACATCTAATGCGCAATGGGCTGGCTCTGGGTATTCAGAACCAGCCCATTTTGATGTTCGATGAGCCGAGTCGGCGTCTCTCGCAAAGGTAACTGAGAGCTAGCGAGGCCTATCCGAATCGACCTCATTGGCGGTGTCTTTTTCGAGCGCCGTGCGGCGGGCGCTGTAGGCGACAAGGCCGGCACCAACTGCGGCGAGCGCTGCTGCGGCTGCGGTTAGGGGGACGTTGCTGTCGCCCGTGCCCGCAAGCGCGCCCGCTTTTCCGGAGCGCTTGTTATTGCCGTGGTCCTTGCCACTGCCGGAGCTGCTTCCGCCGGAGCCGCCGCCCTCGTCAGTACCGCCGCCACTCGAGCCACCATCGCCGTCTACTGTCATCGGGGCGTCGTGAAGTCCTGTCGTATCCGCGCTGTCGCATACACCGACCTGAGCTTCTGAGCGTTCGCATGCCGCGTCGGGCACATGAAGCTCGTGCAGTACGGCACCCAGCGCCGAGTTTGCGCCCGGTCGAATTTCCTCGAGCGTTATGGGATCGAGCGCCACCAGATTACGTGCCTTCGCATACAGCGTTACGCGTTTGCCCACTTCGTCGCTCCAACTCTCGGGGATGGCGAAGCTCATGCGGAACTGTGCCGTGCAGCCCGGTGCCAGCACGGCGTTGCCGTTGTCGGCTACCAGCGGGTGCGTCGCAAAACGTGCGCCCAGCGTCTCGAGCGCGTACTTCACGCGTGCCATATCATTGGTCGAAGCATCCTCGGCAAGCTCTGGATCGTAGATCGAAGCCATGCGTACGTTCGCTCCGAATCCGATGGATGCGCTGGAGAACGGTTGGCTGGAGCCCTCTCGGTACAGATCGATCGTGCCGGCAGTCAGCAAAGTGTTGCCGTCGTTTCGCACCGTGACCATGAAGGATTCGCCTGCTGCTCCGGGCACCACCGCGCCCGAGGTAGCGACCGCGCCCGTCGGAGTGGCACACGCCACCAGAGGCACTTCGATACCGTGCAGCTCTGCCTCGCTCTTCTCCGCGCTCACAATGTGCGTGGCGAGCGCGGAGAGCATGCCTCCCGACGTCAAAAATGTCGTTATCTGATCGACGGGATGGTCCAGCTCGCACATCACGAACGGCTCCGTGAACAGATCGCCTGCCAAGGTGCTGGCGAAGATGCGGAAGTGCTTGCCCATCACTGCTACCGGGTTGCCTTCTTCGTCGTAGGTTTGCCCCACCTTGCCATCGGTGTTCTCTACATAGAGCGCGCACCTGCCGTTGTTGCTTACGCTAAACGATGCCGGGCCACAGCCTGCGGCACCCACGGGCTGCGTTGCAAATGCCGATGCGCCTCGCGTCCAAGTAATATGCTGCAGCTGCTCGTTGACGGTGGCCAAAAAGCCCGAATGTTGTGGCCACGGCACCGCATGGGGCACCGTGGCGTCTGGTGGCATAACGCCCCAACCCGCAATGGACTGGCCGATCACGGCGTACGATGCGCAGCCGCAACCGCCTGCAGTCTCGTACGCAACGGGCACCACCATTTTGCCGTTGATATTCTCGGGCTCGCTCAGCTCGATACTCGACGGTGCCTGCGGAAAGCGAAGAACTTGGCGGAACGTCAGGCTGTCGCCCGAAACGTCCGACCACAGGGTGAAGCACTCCAGCGTAACCTCAGCCTCGCTGCCGAGCGCCTTCTCTGCGGTGGCTCCGCGGCGGTGGAGGTAGACACCCGACAGGCGTCCGTTGACCAGCGCCTTGCCTACCGTGATACGCGGGCACTGCAGGCAATGGTAGCCATCCTCTTGCAGGCGGCCGCGCGAGATGCTGCGCCATGACGTATGCGACACCACGCGGATCTCGTCATTACTTATGCGCAGACGCACGACGGACAGTATGCCGGCTGTGCTTGCCGTATCGAAAAGGGTGTTGTCGCCGGCGGGGCGCTCGCCCGAGACCAGCAGCACGTAGGCGTCCTGGTTTCCTCTTCCGTCCGTATATTCCACCACGTCGAAGTCGTAATCGAATATGCCGTCGCGCTCCACGTCGCCCTCGCCAAACCCAAGGGGAAAGTCCACGGGCGTGGGAGCGGACCACGTGCCGTTTGCCTTTGTGTGCACCACCAGGCGCGAGCGGCCATTGTCGCCGTAGCGCACCGAGGCGATACGGAACAGGCATTCTACGCCGGCAATCATCGTTAGCTTCATGTGGGCTTCGCTGAGCACGCCGGAAAACAGCACGTTGTCGCTCGAGGGTTTTATGCCGCCACGCTCGTCCTCCGACACGCCGGCAGAATTGGCGTTCGGGTCCGCAACGGCGTTCGTTGACTGACCGATGTAGGTGTACTCATACATCGGCGCGGCGTTTTCGTCGTTCTCTACCAGTGCATGGACGAAATGCTCGATCTGTCCCGTGTCGTCGCTTTCTGAATCCGCCTCGAGCTCAATGCGCGTGACCGCTTGATCCCAATCGCGCACGACAGGCGCGGCGTTTACGGCAGTGGCCTTAACCTCGGCGCGTGCGAGCAACTCGGCGTTGGTGACGATGGTGGCCGATGCGATAAATTGCGGCACGCCGCCCGCCTCGATGCTGCCGGCCGAGCCGAAGCGGGCATCCAGCGTGTAAGGCGTATCCCCACCCAATGCGAGCTCGGAACGCTGGAGCACATACTGGTCGCCATTGTTCACCGACATATTCCACGAATCGATGAGTGTGGGCCACGACCCCGACCAAGCCTTGGTGGTCCACTTGAACATTACGAACTGGAGTATCACGTCGACATCGACGTCTGCACCTACGCGCAGCCGCGGAAGCTGGTGTCCATCTGCCTTCTCGTACCCAATGAACAGCGTGAGGGATGCGGCGCCGCGCACGGCAGACGAAGCGACGCCTGCAACGCCGGCGCCAAAGGTGACGGCAAGTCCGATCTGGATGGTGAACGAGCCCGACGTGTTGGAATAGTCGAGCGAAATGTTTTTAAAAAACGCCGCGCCGCTGCCGTGCGTGTGGGCACCCACGGCGAGCGCCAGCTTCGCCAGCACCCAGGGGTTGACGTTTAGGAAAAACGGCACCGGTCCTAGGGTAAACTGCTCGGTCCAATTGAGGTCGGTTCTTACCTGGAAGAGGGCCTTAATATTGCCGTATGCGGGGTCGTTGTTGTTACCCCAGGTTTTGCCCACCCAATCGTAGGCGAGCGAGCCGTACAGCTGTGTGGCGATATCCATCGTGAACAGCGGCGTGCAATGGTGGCGAAGGAGCTTGGTGTTTCTTGGATCGGTGCCCGAACCGGCACTCATACTCTTGTACTGATTCCACTTCCCCTCCATCTCGTCGAGATAGCGGTTTGCCTGCTTGGCGCCCGACTCGCGCGACGATTTCTTCCAGTATTCCGGATCAGGGTTGCCCGAATCGTTCATATAGCTGGCTGGCTTGTATCCTCCGCCAAACAGCACGTATCCAGCAAACGAGAAATCGAAGAGGATCGGAAATGTGGGCATCCAGCACGTGAACTTATTGCCGCCGATGCCGGGAAACGCTGCGGGGAAATCAAACGGAGTGATCTCTTGGTCCATAGTGGTGGGAATGATGGTGGTCGAGCCCGATTCCGCCTTTGCGGCCGGCGCGGTGACAACGGCCATGGGGGAGGAGAGCGTGTAGGTTTTGCCCTGATAGTCGAGGACGAAGCGCAGCTTGCACCCTTCTTCCAGAAGGCCCGATGTCGTATCGAGGAACTTGTCTTCGAGCGTGAACGTCGCCAGATTATCCGCGCCCGATGCACTGGCCTTGACTTGGCCAATTTGTGTGACGGTTTCGGATGAGCTGCCCGCAGCGGGCATCACTTTATTGATATGTAACGTTGCCTGCCCGCCCTGCGGCAGATGGGCCTGCACGGTAAAAGCGTGCGTGTTGGGCTGGTCGTTTGCTGCTTCGTCCGCTGGCATTGCCATAAACGTGGCGTCGGCGTACTGGATGTCCCATTCGTCGAACGTGAGCTGTCGAAAGTACGGCTCGCCATCGGAGAGCGGACGTGTGGGTGCGGTAATGGCGGTGCCGCCTTGGACACGCGCGAGGGGAATCTCGACATCGCGGTAGCCCGCCATGCTAATGGAAATGCCGCCGTTAAAGTCGTACGCGTCGAGAAGCGTCGCCTCGTCCACGTAGCCTTCCGAAAGCGGCGCGACCTCAAAGATGGCCGTGCCTTCGTCATCGGTAGTGGCGGTGAGCTGCTTGCCTGCGGCATAGCGCGATGTGAGCGTGACCTGGGCACCCGTGATGGGCGTATTCTTGTTGGCGACGTCGACCACGACCACACCGAACATGGTGCGCGAGAGAACGAGCACCCTGAAGGGGTCTTCTTCGTCGGCATAGGCCGCGGTGGGCGCGAACGGCAGCAGAAAGGCATTTTCGCTTCCTGGCACGCGGGGCAACATAATGCTCGCTAGCGAGGACGCTCCGGCAACAAGTAACGAACGGCGATCAAGCATCTTGGACTCCCATCCCGCAAATATCGGTGGAAATAATCCAATTTTGCGAGAAGGCGCCCCGTGGCGGTAGTGCCGTTCAAGGGTCAAAATGTCCAAATTGAGCGCGCGAAAGCGTCAGGCCCCCGGGGCGCTTTCGATATGCTGGGTAGTCTGGCCTCTAGCGCAACATGTGGGCAACCAGCTCGGCGCGAGTTCCGATACCAAGCTTGGCATACACTCCTGATAGGCGGTTTTTAACGGTGCCCGGCGATACTTCCATGTGGCGTGCGATTTCGGCGTTGGTCCACCCACGACAGGCGAGCATGGCCATGGTGAATTCTGTGGTCGTTAGATCGTCGGCTACGTCCTCGCCCGAATCGGGGTTGTGGATGCGTCGCCAGCCGTAGCTGAATCGATACGTGATCTCGATGATGCGTGCGAAATCGTCAGGGTATTGCGATTTTAGGCATGCCTCGATGAGTCCCTGCAAAAGGCCGTGGTGCTCGCCAATGAGCTCGATAAGGCCGTCGGGGCGCGCAATGTTCCAAGCGGCTCCGAAGTGCGTTTTTGCGGCGTCGACGTCTTTGAGACTCATGCATGCCATGGAAGCTGCCAGGTGCAGGAACAGCTCTGAGATGGGATAACTTCCCTGTTTCATGATCAGGGCGTTTTCCGCCATGCCCAGACTGCGGCCATATTCGCCGCACAGGTACAGGGCATGCGCCATCACGTAGCTGGCGAACAGGCGCAGGCCTTCGGGCAGATGCGCCGCAAGTGGATAAAACTCTTCGGCAGAATACGGGGAAGGCAAGTGCAGCAGGACGCTCGCGGCCGAGGCGAACAGGATATGCGTGGCGTGGACGGCGGGCGATTCCTCGTCAGCCGGCGTATCGAGGATGCCAGCAAGGCACCGGCGGGCGTCGGCGATACGGTTGAGTGACAGACTGGCGTATCCGCAGATAAAGCATGCAGAATAGCGCAGTGCGGGATCGGTGGCGTCAAGATAGGGGCGCGCCGTCTTGGCAGCGAGGGCGGCCTGTCCGCGAAAGTACAGCGCTTCTGCCGTGGCAATGGCGCGCGAATCGGGGTCGGAAATGCCTGCAACCGCAGCGTCAATCTGCCCCGGCACAAAGGCGGTGCACATCAACGGCATGGGAACGCATGGGTAGCCATCGCAGTCCATCTTCCATCTCCCAACAGCTGGCAACAATAGCAGCAATTGTACTCCTGTTGCTCGGGACCCCTTTCGTTTTACTGTTCGGTTAACGCTGCAGATCGTTTTGGAAGGCTTACGAGCATGGTAGTCCCGTTCTCGGAACTTGTTTCGACCTCTACAGCGCCACCGTGAAGCGCTGCAATCTCCCAAACGAGTGCTAGCCCGAGTCCTGCGCCGCCGTATGCCCTGCTGCGGGATTTATCTAGGCGAAAGAACGGTTGGAAGATGCTCTCACGGTACTGCTTGGGTATTCCCGGGCCCTCATCTTTGACTCGCAGGAGCACGTGGCTGTCGCTGTCGCTGATGGAGACGTTGACAGCCGAGCTGGGGCGGCTGTAACGGATGGCGTTTTCGACCAGGTTAAACACCAGCCGATAGAGGAGCGTGTCGCTCCCGATTACTAAAGCGTCTCCAGCACAATTGAGGGCTATGCCCTTATTTTCGGCAAGTGGCGCAAGGTCGGTGAGGACCTCTTCGGACAAGGGACCAAGTTCCACATCGTCCTCGCAAGGAACGCTGCGGAGCTCGCTCATCTCGAGCAATACCTTGGTCATTCGAGACATGCGCTCGGTTTGTTCTTGTAGCAGGCCGAGCAGCTCGGCTGTTTCGGGTTGCAAACCGGAGTGCTCGGAGATGAATAGTTCAATCTGTGCTTGCATAAGGGCGAGCGGGGTGCGCAGCTCGTGTGCGGCGTTGCCGGTAAACTGACGCTGTGCAGAGAACCCTTCACCAAGACGGGCGATCATGTCGTTGAAAGAGGCGCTGCATCGTTGTAGCTCGGTGGGTACATCTTTGCTGAGCTTAATTTCGCTTAGGTTGTCAGGCTGCACGCGCTCAACCTGGGCTGCAAAAGCCCGTAGCGGTTTGAGTGCACGGCCGCTCACAAAGTATGCCAGCACGCCGCCAAGGAGTGTGACTCCAGCCGTGATGCGCCAGGCTGTCGTGCCAAAAGACTCCTGTGCGTCGTTTACGACGATCGTGACCTCGTCATCGAGGGTCGCTTTCGTTGGGTCGAACGCCTGGGGCGAATCTTCGCCAGTTGCGTTAAAGGCCGAGATGTCACTGCCGATGGCATCCATATAGCGCATGCCCGTATAGCCGACCAGGCAGTTCGTCAGTACGCACGCCGCACACGTGAGCAGTGCCGTCATAATCGTTATGCGCCATTGCAGCGAAAGCCTTTTCATTCGCTATCTTCCATAACGTAGCCCTCTCCAACCCGATTGCGAATCGGGTCGTATCCCAAAGCGCTGCGCAACTTTTTTCGGAGCGACGAGATATGAACGCGGGTTGCGTTGCTAAAGCTGTTCACGCTGCAATCCCAAACGTGCTCGATAAGCTCTTCTTGGCTTACCGGTCGCCCCTGATTAAGCATCAGGTATTCCAAGATTCCCGTTTCTTTGCGTGTAAGAGATAGAGCCTCACTGTCCACGGAAGCGATGCGCGCCTTGGTGTCAAAGCTGAGCTTTCCGCAGGCTAATACTATGTCGCTTTGTGCGAAGCGCCTGAGGGTAAGGCTGCGGATCCTTGCTGCAAGTTCGTCCAGATGAAACGGCTTGGTGAGGTAATCGTTGGCGCCGGCATCGAGTCCGGCGACTTTATCGGATACTTCGCCGCGTGCGGACAGAATCAGTACCTTGGTCTCGCAGTCAGTTTTCCTAAGTTCCCTGAGCACGGTCATGCCGTCGATGCGGGGAAGGTTGAGGTCGAGTACCACGAGGTCGAAGGTCTCAACGTCCAGTAGGTCGAGCGCCTCCTGTCCGTCGTGACAGCAGTCGACGCTGTACGCCAAGTTTCGCAAGCTGCGCGCGATTGCGTCACACAGCGCCCGCTCGTCCTCGACGATCAAAATACGCATAACAGTCTCCTTGCCATTTCAAATCGCGCTTAACACGGATTTTATAGCCGATATGGTCCAATGGTCGCGTAACGAAAGGAGTGGTCAGGTTGTTCAAAGCGGTAAAACCCGTGGTACAGGTCGCTTTGTTGATCGTCGGAATTGCCATGGTGTGCTTTGGCGTTATGCGTGGCGAGGCGGATGCCGTGCTGGCCAAAGCGATTAGGCTGTGCTTGGAGTGTATCGGAATTGGATAAAAGAGAAAACACTGCGTCGCATGTTTTGGCTCGATTTCGCGGATTCATTCAGGCGGCGGCGACGCTCGTCACCAACATTCACCTGCCAAACTTTGCCAAAGGCGGCATCTATCAGGGCGCGGGAAAAACAGTCTGCGTACCTGGGCTTAACTGCTATTCGTGCCCCGCGGCATCGGGTGCGTGCCCCATCGGGTCGTTCCAGTCGGTGGTAGGTTCATCCAAGTTCAACTTTTCTTACTATGTTACCGGTACGCTCATTTTGCTCGGCGTGCTGCTGGGACGCTTTGTATGCGGCTTTCTGTGCCCGTTTGGCTGGCTGCAGGAGCTGCTTCATAAGATTCCCGGCAAAAAGTTTTCCACAAAAAAGCTCAAGCCGCTCACGTACATCAAGTACGTCGTACTGCTGTTTGCCGTGGTGCTGCTGCCCGTCTTGGTGGTTAACGACGTGGGCATGGGCGACCCGTTCTTTTGTAAGTACATCTGTCCGCAGGGTGTGCTCGAGGGCGCCATTCCGCTGGCCATCGCCAATGCCGGCATTCGATCTGCGTTGGGACATCTCTTTACTTGGAAACTTGCCGTTCTCATTGCCGTGGTAGTGCTGAGCGTTTTGTTCTACCGCCCCTTCTGCAAATGGATTTGTCCACTCGGCGCATTCTATGCGCTCATGAATAAGGTGTCCTTGTTGGGGATTCAGGTTGACGCGTGCAAATGCGTCTCGTGCGGCAAGTGTTCAAGGGTTTGTCAGATGGACGTTGATGTGGTCCGCTCGCCCAATCATGCCGAATGTATCCGGTGCGGAAAGTGCATCGGGGCCTGTCCCGTCGATGCCATCAGCTATCGCTATGGCTTGGATGTGTCGGCGGAAAAGCTTCCCTTGACCGCCGATAAAAAGTAAACAAGCTTCGACAAAACGGAGGAATGACCATGAAGCTTTCTAAGATTGCGGCCCTGTTTATGGTGCCGGTACTGGCCTTGTGTCTTGTGGCGTGCTCGGCACCTGGTGGCAATGCGAGCGAATCTGCGGGCTCCGATCCTAAGATCGCAGAACTCACTGCGCAGAAGCCGACCAATGCCGACGAGGCTGCCGAGTTGTATGCAAAACTCATGCAGAAGGAGAATGATATCTTTTCGAGTGATAACGCGCTGTGGGAAAAGGTATTCAATGCGGCAAATAAAGATTCGGCAATGATTGAGGACGGTAGCAATTACGGCGATTTCCTGCTCAAGACCATCGACGGTGCCAAGGATGAGTTCACGGCGGATGAGCTTAAGACGCTCAAGACCGGTGCACAGCAGATCAAGGAGATCGAGGACAAGCTCGAGAGCTTGGAGAAGGAGTTCCCCGGCTGTGGAAGCACGCCGAGCGCAGGCGAGAGCGTCGACGCTTCGGCCGCTGGCATGACAGCTGGTGCCAATGCTTCGAGCGAGGCGACGAAGTTCCCCAGCTTTACGGGCAAAGACCTGGATGGCAACGACGTGAGCAGCGACGAGCTGTTCTCTAAGAACAAAGTCACCGTCATGAACTTCTGGTTCACCACTTGCAAGCCGTGCGTGGGCGAGCTGGGCGATCTTGAGAAGCTGAATCAGGAGCTTGCCGAGAAGGGCGGCCAGGTCGTGGGCGTCAATTCCTTTACGCTCGATGGCAACAAGGGCGAGATTGCAGATGCCAAGGACGTGCTGAGCAAGAAGGGCGTGACATATAAGAACATCTGGTTCAAGTCGGATAGCGAGGCCGGTAAGTTTACGTCAAATTTGTTCTCGTTCCCGACAACGTATGTCATCGATCAGAATGGCAACATCGTAGGGGATCCAATCGTGGGAGCCATCAGCTCCGCCGAGCAGCGCGCAGCACTCGACAAGCTTATCGACCAGGCGATTGCGAATAGCGAGCAGTAGAAAACGCGTAAAGCATGGCGAGGATCGTGCGCCGCTGTGCGGAGTAGTCCGCTGCCTTTCAAGATAATCTCCACCATACAGAGGTCCCGCTCGGGACCTCTTCTTTTAGGCGTCATCCCGTTCGTTTTTTGGCGCGGTTCGTTACATTCCTCACTGGCGCCGGCAAAAAATGGGGATAGAGTAGGACAAACGCGTCGAATACGAACGGCGGAGGAGAGCGGGCAGGGTGCCTGCGCAGGAGAGGTTGCCGTCCATGCTGGAGCTCAAAGGTATTTGCAAAAGGTACGTTACGCAGTCGTTTACGCAGGTGGCGCTCGACAACGTAAGCCTGTCTTTTCGCGATAACGAGTTCGTGGCCATTCTGGGTCCCTCGGGCTCGGGCAAAACCACGATGCTCAACGTTATCGGCGGACTCGACCACTTTGACTCGGGCGACCTGCTGATTGACGGTATTTCGACCAAGGACTTTCACGATCGCGATTGGGATGCCTACCGCAACAACCGCATCGGCTTTGTGTTCCAAAGCTATAACCTCATTCCGCATCAGACCATTTTGGAAAACGTGGAGCTGGCGCTCACGCTCACGGGCGTGGGGCATGCCGAGTGCCGTCAACGTGCGCGCGAGGCGTTGGAGAAAGTTGGCCTGGGCGAGCACGTTAACAAGCGCCCGAGCCAGCTTTCGGGCGGACAGATGCAGCGCGTGGCCATCGCCCGCGCCCTGATCAACGATCCCGAAATCGTGCTGGCAGACGAGCCGACCGGCGCCCTGGACTCAACGACATCCGTGCAGGTCATGGATTTGCTCAAAGACGTTGCGCGCGACCGTCTGGTCATCATGGTCACGCACAATCCCGAGCTGGCGTACCAGTACGCCACGCGTATCGTCAATCTGGCGGACGGCAAGATCACCGACGATTCCGACCCCTTTGATGTTGCCAAGGCCGCGCGTCGCGAGGCTAAGCCTACGCGCAAAACCTCGATGAGCTTTGTGACAGCGCTGGGGCTTTCTGCCCGAAACCTTATGACCAAAAAGGGCCGTACGGCCATGACGGCCTTTGCGGGCTCGATTGGCATTATCGGTATCGCGGCGATTCTGGCGCTCTCCAACGGCGTAAACGGCTACATCAAAAAGGTCGAGGAGGATACGCTCTCGAGCTACCCACTCACCATTTCCAAGCAGGACTACGACCTGTCGTCCATGATGGGCGGACAGGGGGCTGCGGATGATGACTCGCCTGAAAACGCGGATTCGTCCGACGACAGTGCCGGTGGCAAGGCTAAGGGAACCGATAAGATCCCTGTGGTCACGGCCGTAAAAGATATGTTTGCAAGTGTTAAGTCCAACGACATGACGAGCTTTAAGGCATGGCTCGATGCCGGTGGCGACGGCATCGATAAAGAGGTCAACGCCATTCAGTACGGCTACGGTGTATCGCCGGTTGTCTATCGTGCGGGTAAGGGCGACAAGAAGCCCGTTCGGCTTGTTCCCAACGCCATGACCGAGACCATGAGCGGAGGCGCGAGCTCGGCGGCAACGGTGAGCATGGAATCCATGGGAACCTCGGTCTTTAACGAGATGATTGACGACCAGAGCCTGCTCGACAGCCAGTACGATGTCGTCGCCGGTCATTGGCCCACGTCTGCCAACGAAGCCGTGATGGTGCTTTCGAGCCGCGGCACGGTGGGCGACTATACGCTCTATAGCATCGGTGCGCTGGATATCGATGAGCTCAACGATCTGGTAAACAGCGCTATGACGGCTGACGGTGGGGTCGAAACGCCCGAGACCGGCACCGACTTTACCTACGACGATGCGCTGTCTACCACGTTTAAGGTGCTGTCGCCGGCTGATGCGTATCGCAAAAACGAAGAGACCGGCATGTGGACTGACATGTCTGGCGACGCCGACTTTATGGCCGCCAAGGTTGCCGACGGTATTGACGTGCGCATTGTGGGCGTGGTGCGACCTGACGAGACCGCCAACGCGAGTGCGTTGTCTCCAGGCATTGCCTATACGCATGCGCTGACTTGCCAGCTTATGGAGCGCGCCGCCGATTCACAGATTGTGAAGGAGCAACTTGCCCATCCCGAGACGGATGTCTTTACGGGCAAGTCTTTCGATGAACTGCAAGGCGAGGCCAAACAAGGCGTGGATCTGAGCAGCATGTTCAGCGTGGACGAGGCGGCGCTCAAGAGCGCGTTCTCGTTTGATGCGTCTGCACTCTCGGGTGCGGCCGGCGGTATGGACCTTTCTGGTATCGACTTATCCGGGTTGGACATTGACCTCTCGGACGTTGGTAAGGACATCGACTTCAGCGACATCATGGCACAAGCACCGGCTCCAGATTTCTCGGGCATCTTTGACGGTCTGGAGCTCACGCCCGAGCAAATACAGCAGGTGGGAATACTTGCCAATCAACTGTTTGAGGGCTTTTTGCAGTCTGATCAGTTTAAGGCGCTGTCACCCGAAGACCTTAAGGACGCGTCAAAGCTCTCTGCCGCATTCTCGACGTATCTTGAGAATGATGACACGGCCCAGCAAATCCTGGCCCAGCTCAAAGCGCTCGGCGGCGATGCCCTGGCCGAGCGCCTGCAACAGGCGATGACCGACTATGTGCAAAAGCAGCTGGCTCCGTATCTGCAGCAGGCTATGGATCAGGTGATGAAGGTAATCAGCGAGCAGATAGCGTCGACGGTATCGTCCCAGCTCAAGGCGGGCACAGCGGGGCTTATGGACCAGATGGCGACGCAGATGTCTTCGAGTTTTGCCAACCTGGCGAGCGCCATGCACGTGGATGCGAGCGCCTTTGCTCGTGCCATCCATTTCAACATGGACGCCGAGGACCTGAGTTCGCTCATGATGAGCTATGCCAAGGCTTCGAAGCTCACCTACGACAACAATCTGACCACGTTGGGTTATGCGGACGAGGCGGACCCCATCTCGGTCAAGATTTTCCCGCGCGACTTTGAGGCCAAGGAGCGCGTACTCGATCACATCGATGCGTACAACAAGCAGGTCAAAGCCGCTGGCCACGATGATCGGGCAATTTCGTACACCGACTACATGGGCATCATCATGGGTTCGGTGACCGACATCGTGAACACCATCAGCTTGGTGCTCATCGCATTCGTGAGTATCAGCCTGGTGGTGAGCTCCATCATGATCGGCATCATCACGTACATCAGCGTGCTGGAGCGCAAAAAGGAGATTGGCATTCTGCGTGCGATTGGCGCGTCGAAGCGTAACGTGGCAAACGTGTTCAACGCCGAGACCTTTATCGAGGGCCTCATTGCCGGCGTCTTTGCTGTTGTCGTCGTGGTGGCCGTGAGCTTCCCGGTCAATGCTTGGGCGCTTGCGGTCAAACAGGTCCCCAACCTAATGAGTCTGCCCGTGCAGGATGCGCTGGTGCTCATTGCAATTTCTGTGTTGCTGACGGTCGTTGCCGGCCTGCTGCCGGCCCGCAGCGCATCCAAAAAGGACCCCGTGGAAGCCCTGCGCTCCGAATAATGTGACAAAAGGGCGGTTCCTTTGTCACGTTCGTTGATATGAGAGAAGAGTAGATGATTCTTTCGCTTGCCCCCATGGAGGGGATTACCGGGCATGTGTTCCGTCGTGTGCATGCGGAGTGCTTCGGTGCGCTCGATTGCTATTACACGCCGTTTTTGCCGCCGCCGCGGGTGGGAAACCGCTTTGGCGGCAAGGCGTTCAAGGAAGTCGATCCGGCTAACAACCAAGGGCTCAACGTGGTGCCCCAGCTCATGTCCAAGAACGCGGACGAGTTTGTATGGGCGGCACAGGTGCTCGCCGACATGGGCTACCGCGAGGTCAATCTCAACCTGGGTTGCCCCTCGGGGACGGTTGTCGCCAAGGGCAAGGGTTCGGGTTTCTTGCGCAATCTCGACGAGCTCGAGGTGTTCTTGAGTGATGTGTGCGAGCGGTCGCCGTTGCCGGTGTCGGTAAAGACCAGGCTAGGGCTGGAGAATGACGACGAATACGAGCGCGTGCTCGATCTGTATTGCCGCATGCCGTTGGCAGAGCTCATTGTGCATCCGCGCGTGCAAAAGGACCGCTATACGGGTTCGCCGCGCAAAGAGTTTTATGGCGAGACGCTGGAGCGTGCGCCGTTCCCCGTGGCCTATAACGGTGACATTTTTGATCTTGAGGATATGGACGCGCTGGTGGAGGCCTATCCCGGCACGCGCCATGTGATGTTGGGGCGTGGCCTGCTCGCGAACCCCGCTCTGGCTCGCATGGTCAAGGGCGGCCCTGCTGCAACGGCTGCTGAGCTGCAGCGCTTCCACGACACGCTGTTTGCGGCATATGCAGAAGAGATTGGCGGCAATGCGGTCTTCCGCATGAAGGAGTGGTGGTTCTACGCCAAGTGCGCTTTCGCTGATCCCGCTACCGTCCACAAGATCGTACGCAAGACCAAAAAGGTCGACGAATACCGCGCTGCCGTCGAGCGCGTCTTTCGCGAACAGCCGCTTGCACCCACAGCTCGCTTCCACGGCTAACTAGTCATCGGGGGCGTTCTTTAACGACTGGTCATTTAAGGACGTCCCCAACGACTGTGTAGCAAAAAGCTGTACACCAGCATCCAAAGATGTCGAAAAATGTCGACTTTGGATGCTGGTGTACATGTTTGGGTCGTATGGGTTGGGGCCTTGGACGGACGGGATGCGCGCTAGAGCAGGTTTTCCTGCACCCACGCGATGATGTCGCTCGATTCGTAGAGTGGTTTGCCGTCGATGAACAGGCAGGGAACCTGGCGTTTTCCGCCGATGGCGATGAGTGTCTGTTCGGCATCGGAATCGGTCGAGATATTGCGCTTGGGAATGGCCACGCCGTTATCGGCCAAAAAGCGCTTGACCTTTATGCAGTACGGGCAGCCGGTCATAACGTAGAGCACGAGCTCGTGATCAGTAGTCATAGGTCTCCAATCGGTTGCGGTTTTGATTGAAATACCCAAAGCCGCCGCGGTCTATGCGCGCGTCAACGACGACTCGATGGCCTGGACCAGAAACGCCGTGGCTCCGGTGCCGCAGGGCTTGTCGTAGTAGTCAACAAAGCGCTGGTCGGTAAGATAGCCGTGGGCGAGGCCCAGGTATGCTTCGTCTTGGGGCTCGTGTCCCCAGCTAAGGGCAATCCATCGACGGTGCATTGCGACAAGTTTGTGGGCCTCGTTGCTCTCTGGGTCGCCAATGCCCATGGCAATCGAAAGCTGGCCCAGAACAGCGCGTTCAAGTTCCTTCATGTCGTTCCATGTCTCGGGGTCCATGTCCAGCAGTGCTTCATTTGCTGCATCAATAGCCTCATCGCCATAGCGCGCCCGCGCTTCGGCGCCGTAGCGCTCCTCGTTTTCCTGCACGGTGCGCCAGCGCTCCAGTTGCGGCAGGACGGCGCCCATGAGCGAGACGGCTTCGTCGAGCGACATACCGGTGTTTTGTGCCAGGCGCGGGGCACAATCCTCGATCATTGCCTCCATGGTGGTGTCGTAGGTGTACTTGCCGTGGTCGTAGCACCACTTGCAGTAATGGTCGGTCGTGGCGCCTGTGGCATCGGTGCCGCAGTCGTCGGGCGTGAGTATCATGCCGCAGCTCTGGCAATAGTGCTCGGGCATTTCGAGCAGGTGAGACAGGGGCTCGCCGGTTACGGCGGCAATGAGCTTCATCATGTCGATGCCCGGTGTGACCTCGCCGCGTTCCCAACGGCTGATGGCCTGGCGTGTGACGAAGAGCTTGGCAGCGAGCTGCTCTTGGGTAAGGTGATGGGCGCGACGGACAGCGATGAGCTTTTCTGCAAAGGCCATAGCGGCTCCTTTCTGCTGGTTGATGGCTTAAGCATACGCGGCGGCAGACGCCCTTCCAAGCAACCGTTGGTTGCACGGCGGGGGACCGCGGCGAAGAATTGCACGCAACGCCCCACGCCTCCATGCCGTACAATGACCGGCATGGAACCTATTGCACACATACATACCGACCTGCCGCAGAAGTTCGGCATCCCGCGCAACAGCTTTTTGGCGCCTCATCTGCAGGGACGCATCGTTTTTGAGCCGGAATTTGCGTCCAACGCAGCGGTTGAGGGTCTGGACTCCTTCTCTCACCTGTGGCTGCTGTGGCGCTTCGAAAACGGAACGCCCGGCGGCACGGCTAAGGACATAGCCGCCGATGCCAAAACGCAGGACAGGACCGGCACCAACGCAAAATGGTCGAAAACCGTGCGCCCGCCGCGCCTGGGTGGAGCCGAACGCGTGGGCGTGTTTGCCACGCGCAGTCCGTTTCGCCCTAACCCCATCGGGCTCACCTGCGTTAAGCTCGACCGCGTGGAGCTTACTGACGACGGCCCCATCATCCATGTGCTGGGGGCCGACCTGCGCGACGGCACGCCCATCTACGACATTAAGCCCTACATTCCGTTTGCGGACTGCCACCCGGATGCAACGGGCGGCTGGATTGAGGATGCTCCGTGGCAAGAGCTCGACATCGAGTTCCCGCAGACGCTGCAGGATATGGTCCCGCCCGCAAAGCTCCCCGGCTTGGTCGAGGTCCTTCGCCAGGATCCACGCCGCGCAGGCAGCAAGCACGAGCCAAACCGCATTTACCACTTGGCTTACGTCGGACTCGACATATCGTTTACGGTCGACGAAACCCAGCTAACCGTAGTCGCCGTCAACGACGCACAAGACTAACCCGCCATTCGTCCGCACCCGTCAAATTAAGCGCCAAACCCCGCGTCAAAACCGCCCACGCTGGTGGACAATAACGCCTATCGAAACAGCCTACTTTGCACGGGAGCTCAGCATGAAATACGACTTTAGCTCGCTTATCGACCGCCACGGCATGGACTCCATCGCCGTTGACTCTTGGGGTGAAATCCCCGGTATGGCTCCGAACGCACCCGACGAGGGCTTCGACCGCATTCCCATGTGGGTGGCGGACATGAACTTTGCCACGGTGTCCACGGTCCAGGAGCACATCATTCAGCGCGCTCAGCACCCTATGTTTGGCTACTTTGATCCACGCGCCGAGTACTTCGACCGCATCATCGAATGGCAGAGTCGCCGCAATGGCGTCGAGGACCTGCGCCCTGAGCATATCGGCTACGAAAATGGCGTGCTGGGCGGTGTCGTGTCGACGCTGCGTGCGTATGTTCAGCCGGGCGATGCGGTGCTGGTCCACAGTCCCACCTACATCGGCTTTACCAAGTCTATCGAAGCCGCGGGCTATCGTATTGTCCACAGCCCGCTTAAACTCGACAACCAGGGCGTGTGGCGCATGGACTTTGAGGACATGGAGCACAAGCTCGCCCAAAACCACATTCATGCTGCGGTGTTCTGCTCTCCGCACAATCCCTGCGGCCGCGTATGGGAGCGTGACGAGATAGAGCGCGCCATGGACATTTATCGCCAGCACGATTGCGTGGTGATCTCGGACGAGATTTGGTCCGATATCATCCTGCCGGGACACAGGCATATCCCGACGCAGTCGGTGAGCGAGGATGCCCGCATGCGCACGGTTGCCCTCTATGCGCCCAGCAAGACGTTCAACCTGGCGGGTCTGGTCGGCAGCTACCACATCATCTATAACGAGACGCTGCGCGACCGCGTGTGCGCCGTGTCCAACAAGACCCACTACAACGAGATGAATGTCCTTTCCATGCATGCGCTTATCGGTGCCTACCAGCCGCAGGGCTACGAGTGGGTGGACGAGCTCAACCAGGTGCTTGCCGGCAATATCGAGTACTTCTGCAATTACGTGGACGAGCATTTTGAGGGCGTGGGCTATTCACGTCCGCAGGGCACGTACATGGTGTTTCTGGACTGCACCGAGTGGTGCCGCGAGCATGGCTGCGATATTCAGTGGTTGCTCGACGAGGGGGCGCGCGTGGGCGTGGGGTATCAGGACGGCCGTCCGTTTCACGGACCCTGCCACATTCGCGTGAATCTGGCGCTGCCGCTTTCGCGCGTAAAGGAAGCGTGCGACCGCCTGGACCACTACGTTTTTAATGCACGGTAAGTGAGCACTGCATGCGGGGCCTTCTGCCAAGTCGGCTGGAAGGCCCCGCATGGTAAAACGTCTGTAACCATTGGGCACTCGTGTGGTTTTGTTTGCTATTATTTTCTACCATTTCAGTCTGTAAACAGGATCGTCTGGAGCTCGATGAAAAGACCCCGTCGCTCGGTTGCCATATCGTTGTTTGTTGCGCTTGCGGTAGCGTGCGCCTTTGTCGTAGCGATAGCTGGCTGTTCTGGGCGTAATGACGAAGCCTCGACGTCTGCATTAGAAGGCCTGGACGCCTCGCAAGCCAAAGACGACAACCTTAAGACGCTCAATGTTGGCAGCGACCTCTATCCACCGTTTGTGTATACCGATGAGTACGGCGATATCGTTGGCCTGGATGTCGAGATATTGAGCGAGGCTTTGGCCCGCATTGGTTACAAGCCAAAGTACCAGCTGATCGATTGGGAAAAGAAGCAAGAGCTGCTGGCGAGCGGCGAGCTCGATTGCGTCATGGGCAGCTTTAGCATGACGGGTCGCGAAAACGAGTATCGTTGGGCCGGCCCGTACCTTGCGAGCCGCCAGGTGGTCGCGGTCGATCCCCAGAGCGATATCTACACGCTTGCCGATCTTGAGGATAAGGTCGTGGCGGTCCAGTCCACCACCAAGCCCGAGGACATTTTGCTCAATCATACAAATGAAAACGTTCCGCAGATCAAAGAGCTCTACTGCTTTTCGGACCGCTCATACCTGAACCCGGCGCTCGTCGAAGGTCTGGTCGACGCCATCGCCGCGCATGAGTCCTCGCTGCTCACCTACGAAAAAGACTATGGTGTGACGTATCGCATTTTGGATGAGCCGCTGCTAGAGGTTGGTTTGGGCACCGCTTTCGATATCAACGATACGCGCGGCATCGACGTTAAACTCACCCGTGCCTACCAAGAAATGCTTGCCGATGGCACCATGGAACGTCTGGTGTCAAAGTACTTTGATGACCCTTCGCCATTTTTGAATATGGAGGGCCTGTCATGATCGATGCACCCGACCACGCCGTAGAGGAGCGGGGCAATCGTTCGACAGGGGCATGGCTCCTTGTCGCTCTGCTGGGGATAGCGCTCTCGGTTGTTGCCGGCATGATGAGCTACGGTTACACGACGGCCCAAGCCGAGCAGCGTTTTGCCGACGTTGTCGATTACGTGGCGACGCAGAGCCTTTCATACGATGCGTTCAATAGCGCCTATACGACCAAAAACCTGATTCGCGTTATGGAGATCGCAGGAGAGACAGCGCGCGATATGGAGCGCGACGGTTCGGTGGATAACGCCATGCTGGAGCAATATGCCGACCAGTTCAACGTGAGCGCACTGATCGTGACGGACGCATCGGGCAATTTGGTGTCCGAGTCCTCGACGGATGGCGTGGGCTACGAGTCGCTCGCTGCGTATCTCAAGGAAGCACCCGTGCTGGAGGTGGCAGCCCATCCGCTTAAGTCCTATACCGCCCGCATTGCGCTTTCGGATGATTCGGTTGCAGACATTGGTTGCGTGACCCGGCAAGATGGCGAGGGCATCGTTATCGCGGTCAGGCATCAGAGTGCGAAGGCAGTTGCAAGCAATACGCTCAAACTGCAGAGCCTGCTCGGTGGTTATGAGACCATCGACAGTGGCAATATCGTGATCGAAAGCGATGGCAAGGTCGTTGCGACCAATGCCGTTGAACCCACCATATTGGGTGTATTCAATCTGCCTGCAACGGATGTCTTTATTGTCGACGGTATAAAGGATCGATGCCTGGCTGGTAAGGTCAGATTGGTTAACGCCGACGGCGAGTGGTATTTGGGCACATTTGGAAAAGCGCACAAATTCTATATGTATACCTATGCCCCGGCGCGGCGTTACTTTGAGGTTGTCGCGGCTGTTGCTGCCGGCGTGCTGGCGCTCTACAGCGGTGTTATAGCCGTTGTTGTGACGGTGCGTCGCCGCGCTGATCGTCGACGTTTGACGGACTTGCTGCAGCAGGAGCGCGACTATGGTGACAGACTGGCTAGGGCAGCGCGTGAGGCTTCGTCTGCCAACTCGGCAAAGACGGAGTTTTTGCGTCGCATGAGCCACGATCTGCGCACGCCCATCAACGGCATTCGCGGCATGGTCGAGGTCGGCGATGCCAATGCGGGCGATCTGCAAAAGCAGACCGAGTGCCGCTCAAAGATCTGGACGGCATCGGGACTGCTGCTCGACCTTACCAACGAGGCCCTGGATATGAGTCGCCTGGAGAGCGGGCAAATCGATCTAAACCTTGTACCCATAAATTTGGTGGCCCTCAACTGTGAAGTGCGCGATATTTTGGAGCGCCAGGCCGAGGAGCGTCTGGTGACAATTATCTGCGACCAGCAGACGCTTGATCATCCCTATGCGCGGGTGAGCGTGACGCACCTCAAGCGCTTGTTGCTCAATATTGCCGGCAATGCCGTCAAGTACAACCGCCAGGGCGGCTATGTTCGCCTGGTGTGCCGCGAGGTGGAGCCAGCGGATGGCGTCCCCGTCTATGAATACACGATCGCCGACAACGGTATTGGTATGAGTGAGGAGTTCCAACAGCACCTCTACGAGCCGTTTTGCCGTGAGGGGCAACAGGTGGAAGGCGCTTCATCGGGAACTGGCCTGGGCGCGCCTATCGCAAAACAGTTGGTCGAGCTTATGGGCGGAACCATGAGTTTTACGAGCGTCTTGGGGCAGGGGACGACGTTTACCATCCGCCTGCCGTTCGAGAAATGCAAACGCTCTGAGATTCCTCAGGCAGTGCGCGCGGATGCGGGCGATGGCGATGCGCTCCAGGGCTTGCGTGTTTTGCTCGTAGAGGATAACGATCTGAATGCCGAGATCGCGCAGTTTACACTCAGCCGTGCCGGTGCCGTCGTGACGCATGCTAAGGATGGCGAGTCTGCCGTTGAGGCGTTTGCCGCGAGCGCGCCGCACGAGTACGACGTGGTGTTGATGGACATCATGATGCCGGGCATCGATGGCCTTGAGGCCACGCGTCGGATTCGAGCACTCGATCGTGAGGATGCCGCGACCACGCCGATTATCGCCGTGAGCGCCAACGCCTTTGCCGACGATCGCAGGCTTTCGCGCGAGGCGGGCATGAACGCGCACCTGAGTAAACCCGTGAGTTCGCAGGAGCTCGTTGAGGCGCTTGCGCACATAGCTGCCGACGCTTTATAGCAATATGGCCCGGTTCCAATGTTGGTTGGAATCGGGCCATATTGCTATTGATGAGGTCTGCTGAGGGGGCTTACTTTTCCTGAATCTGCTTGCCGCAAAGATGCTCAATCGAAATCTCGTAGAGCTGGACGCCCTTAATGTCCTTGGCGATTTCCTCTTCGACTTCCTCGGCAGAAGGGTAGTACTTAAGCGCGAGCTGGCGGACTTTATCCTCGATAAACGCGGGAGTGTCATTTGCCAGGCGACAGCGGCCAAAGACCACGGTACTCATAACGTAGGGAGCCCAGTCACCGTCCTTGTGCCACTCGTTGCCGTAAACGGTAAAGCAGACCTTGTCATCGCGCTTGAGTGCGTCGACCTTGTGGCCGGCTTTGGCGCCATGGAAATAAATCTTGTCGTGCTCGGTGTCAAAGAAGTAGTTGACGGGAATGGCGTACGGGTAGCCATCGTCGCCGTTGACGGCAAAGACGCCGCGCTTGCAGGTAGCGAGCAGTTCGCGCGCTTCCTCGTCAGTGATGGCGCGTTTCTTTCGACGTAAGGGCCTAAACATCGTTGGCTTCCTTTCTGGTCGTGCGTGGTGGTTGAGCACAAACTATAGCGAAACGGGTCCGTTTTTCTTGATGCGGGCGAGTATGTTTTTGAGCTTGTTAAAGTCGAGCGGTTTGGACAGATGGGCGTTCATGCCGGCGTCGTGTGCCGCCTTGGCGTCCTCGGCAAAGGCATTGGCGGTGAGCGCGATGATGGGGATATCGGCTGCATCGACCTTCTCGCTCAGACGAATCACGCGGGTTGCCTCGTAGCCGTCCATATCCGGCATCATGATGTCCATCAAAATGGCATCGAAGCTGCCGGCGGGATGCGACAGGTACAGATCGACGACTTCGTTGCCGTTGGCGGCGCGGGTGACCACGATGCCCTCGGATTCTAGCAGCGCCTGGGCAATCTCGGCATTCAATTCGTTGTCTTCGGCGAGCAGCACGTTCATGTCGGCGAGCGAGCAGTCGGGCGCACTCTCAACCGTATTCGCCCGCGCCTGGGGATTCTCGTCGATATCGAGCGGAATCTCCACGTAGAACGAGGTGCCCACATGGAGCTCGCTGGTGACTTCGATAGTGCCGTCCATCAGTTCAATAAGCGACTTGACGATTGGCATGCCCATGCCGGTTCCTTGGAACTTGCTGCGCGCATCGTCACCTTCTTGGGCAAACGGCTCATAGATATGTTTTAAGAATTTGGGAGTCATGCCAATGCCGGTATCCGAAACGCTAAAGCAAAAGAGCGCGCGCCCGTTATCGAGTGGCTTGGTCTTTGAGCTAAAGGTGACGGAGCCGCCGCGCTTGTTGTACTTAATGCTGTTGTCTAACAGGTTGATCATGATCTGTCGGATATGGGTGGGACTGCCGACCATGTATGGCCCCGTGGTGTATGGCAGACTATTGTCCTGCATGGTGATGCCGTTATCGGATGCGCGGAGCTTGCACAGAACCAGCGTATTGTCACAGAGCTCTTTGAGGTTAAAAGGCGCATGTTCCAGTGTTATCTTGCGGTCTTCGATTTTGCCCATCTCGAGGATGTCGTTAATCAGCGAGAGCAGGTGATTGGCGGCAACACGAGCCTTGGCGCGGCTTTCGCGGGCGACCTGGATATCGCCTTCCTTCAATTCCTCGATATCGATAAGGCCCAGGATGCCGTTGAGCGGCGTACGGATGTCGTGGCTCATGCGCGTGAGGAATGCCGTCTTAGCGGCGTTGGCGGCGTCGGCTTTTTCGCGCTCGGTTCGAGCGCGCACGAGCGCCCAGATGAGCAGGACGATGCTGACCGACAACATACCGATGAGGGTGGAGGCAACGGCGGTGCGGTTGCGATAAAGGAATTGAAGCGTGTTGGATCCCTGGGCTGTGTACGACGTAGAGGAGTAATTGCTTGCGGAGAGCGACTCTCCGGCATTGATGATGCCCTTGTTGATGATTCCCAGCAGCTCAGGCTTTCCGCGCGAAATCCAGCACGAGAGCTCGCAGGTGTCAGGGAGCTCGACCGTCTCGCAGTCCTCGAGATCATAACGATCGCCGAGGGTTTTTACGCGTGAACTGGGAGCGACGACGCAGCGCGCCGTTCCCCTCCTGAGGGCGTCGAACGCTTCATCGTCGGATCGGTATTCGGTCACGGTCGCTGTGGGGAACAGACTTTCAAGTACGTTTCGGTTGATAAACGATGATTTGGTGCAGGCGATGTTCTGAAGGTCTTTGTTCAGGTTGCTTCCGCTGTGGATGGCGGTGAGGGATATGGTCCCCAACGATACCGACTGCACAACGCCTGATTGCTCGGCAAACCAGTAATCTCGGTATACCGGCAGCGCGACGTCTATGCTTCCCTTTGACAGGGCCTTTGACATCATCTTGTAGCTATCAAAGGCGACGGTTTTGACCGTAATGCCAAAGTTATCGTGCAACGTCGTCGCAAGCGATGCGAGCGAGCCTTCCATTTTGCCGTCTTCGTCTTCGTTGCAGTAGGGGAGTTTGCCCGTAATGTAGCCGAGCGTGATGGTGCTGTTGTTCGCCTTGAGCCAGGCGCGCTCATCGCCGGTGAGCGAGGATGATCCGCTGTTTTGCGCTGAATAGTTCGATTTGACCTCGTCGTTATAGCGGGGGTTGACGCGGTTGATTGCCGCCATTGCGGAGTTGATGTTGTCCATCAGGTCGGGGCGGCTTTTGGGAACGGCAAAGTAGTAGTCGCTCGAACCGACGTAGAACATGGGCGACGCCTCGGGCGACGAAATGGTGTCGTTCATGATGATGGCGTCGACCTCGCCGTTTGCGAGCGCGTCAAAGAGAACGGAGCCTCCGTCATACTCCCTGTATGTGCAGGCGATTCCCTCGTTGGCGAGCCACTGCTGGCCGACGATGGTTTGCATAACACCGGAGTTGTAACCGATGGTGAGACCCTGGAGTGCTTGAGGGTCACCCTTGGCCAGGTCGTCACGGTCGGGCCTGGCGTAGATGTAGTAGCGCTCGGTGCCCTCGGGGTTCGAGGAAAAGAGCAGCTTTTGGGCGCGTTCCTCGGAGTAGGAGATGTTGGGCATGAGGTCGATCTCGCCTGCCTCGAGCATGTCCATAAGCTCGGTGAAGGTGCCGGAGACGTATTCGTACCGCCAGCCGGGCGTGTAGTACGACAGGGTCTGGAGGTACTCGTAACCCCATCCCGAGAGACGCTCGCCGGGGGTGCCGTTCTGGAAGCCCTCGTTGTTGACGAGCCAGCCGACGCGGACCGTCTTGACTGGCTGACTAGAGTCATCGGCAAAAGCCTGGACAGGCGCGATGGAACTCAGTGCGGCAAGCGCGGCAAGCACAATGGCCAGGGCGCGACATATAACTGAACGAAGGACAGTGGCAGCTCTCACATGCAATCCTAACGAATCGAGACAATACCGCATAAGGATACCAGCTCAGCCTGCCCAGTCGGCAGCTGTACCGCTAAACGCTCCCGCCCGGCAGTCATTGGGGACGTTCTTAAACGACTAGTCATTGGGGACGTTCTTGTTTGACTAGTCATTTAAGAACGTCCCCAATGACTAGTTCCGTTTGCTGGGGAGGCGTGGGACAATACCGAGCGAACGTGATTGGTTGTCCGTGGAAAGGGTCGCGATGAAAAAGCTCAGGACGCTTGCTGACGTGTTGCGCCAGGCGGGCTTCGTGCGCATTACGGAGCTGTTCCTCGTCTTCTATCTGCTGTGTTCGACGGCCGTCTGGCTGTCCGAACCCACGACCCTCACGTTTGGCGATGGGCTCTGGTTTAGCTTTGAGACCGTATCGACGATCGGCTTTGGCGACATTCCGGCCGAAACGCCGGTCGCCCGTGTCATCACGGTCGTCCTGAGCGTTATCAGCATTTTTTACATTGCCATGCTCACGGGCGTTGCGGTGAGCTACTGCAATACGCTCATCAAGATGCGCCAAAAGGACACCATGGCGCGCTTTATGGATGATCTGGAGCATTTGGAAGAGCTCGATCGCGACCAGCTCGCCGATCTGTCGCGCCGCGTGCGCGAATATCGGCGCCGCCAACGCTAGAGCGGGCGCCACGCATCACGATGAGGGGGACTGAATATGAATATCACCGTGTATCTGGGTGCCAGCGCCGGCAATGACCCGGCGTTTCTGCCCGCGGTGCAGGAGCTGGGCAACTGGATTGGCACCAACGGACACGCGCTGGTGTACGGCGGGTCCAAGTCGGGCCTGATGGGTGCGCTCGCCGATAGCGCACTCGAGGCAGGTGGACACGTGACGGGTGTTGAGCCGAGCTTTTTTATCGAGGCCGAGTTTCAGCACGACGGAATCGACGACCTCATCGTGACGAGCGATATGGCCGAGCGCAAAGCCAAGATGATCGAGCTTGGCGATGCCTTCGTTGCCTTTCCCGGCGGGACGGGCACGCTCGAGGAGATTGCCGAGGTCATGTCCGCGGTGTCGTTGGGGCACCTGAGTGCTCCATGCATCCTGTATAACCTGGATGGTTACTACAACGACCTCAAGGCGTTGCTCGGGCACATGATTGATAAGGGGCTTTCGAGCCCGAGGCGCCAGCTCGGCATCTACTTTGCCGACGATTTGCATGAGATTGCCTCGATTATCAACGGATAAGTCTTGAGCCTGCCCCACCATGACTCCCAATGGTGCCGTTTGCGGCGCAGGTGGCTGGCTCGTTCGGGCAACGCTCGCTCTACAATAAAATGTATCTTTGCCGAATTTGACCACGGGAGGTCCCGATGGATAGCCTTGCCAAACCCAAAAACCGTGCGCTGTTTTTGGCCAGCGTTACCGTGACCGGCGCGTTCGCAGGTGCCGCAGTCTGGCTGTTCTTTTTTGTGATGGAGCACGGTATCGACTATCTATGGACCGAGATTCCGCACGCGCTGGGCGTCGCTTCGCCCGAGCTCGCCAGCGGCCCGTTTGGCTTTTTGCCGTACCCGTTTTTCGTCTGCCTGCTGGGCGGCCTGTTAATCGGTCTGTACGAAAAGATGACGGGCACCAAGACCGATGACCTTAACCAGGTCATGGCCAAGGTCAAACAGGATGGGTGGGACCTCGGACGTTTTTCCGGACCATGTCGCGGCGCTATGCCGCATGGCCCCTC
>CABUPH010000018.1 GCA_902493375.1 uncultured Collinsella sp. | reverse complement strand
CCACAGGTGGCACCCCGCCGTTGCTGTAAACACAACATATTGTGTTTTCGAACATATGCTTGGGGGTGTTTTGCAATACATGGTGGGTGGAGTGGTGGGGTGGAGTGGGGGAAGGGGTGGGGAAAGGTGTTGAAAAATGGGGAGGTTCCCCATATTATTAATGACGTCGACAGGCGGGGTGGTTCCCCGCGTACGTGCCATCTGAGTAACCGAGGGGAGGGCGCACATGGGAATGACTGGTGCATACGAGCGCAATCTCGATGCAAAAGGTCGTCTGTCCCTGCCTGCACCCCTTCGCGAGGAGCTTGGAGAGCACGTTCGCGTGTTCAAAGCCCTGGATGTCGATGCTCTGTACGTGTTCTCTGCCGAGGCCTTCGATAAGTGGGTCGAAGGACTCTTCGCGGGTCGTGAGGGCCACGAGGGTTTTAACCCGCGTGACATTAACGACCAGAAGCTCATGAGGGCGATCAACAAGCGCACCACGTCGATGGACGTGGACAGCGCCGGTCGTATCGGTCTTTCCGAGTCTCTCCGCAAGCAGGCGAACCTCGACCGCGAGGTCACGGTTGTGGGCAACTACGACCACCTTGAGGTTTGGGATCGCGCCGCGGCCGATGAGGACGATGACGATGAGGCCCTGCTGGACCTCTTCTTCTCGTAAGGGCAAGGCACGGGTAACGGATGGAGCGTGGGATCTTGACACAAGAATATCGGCATGAACCTGTCATGCTCGGCGAAGTGCTTGAGTCGCTGCGGCTAAAGAGCGGCTCCGTTGTCTGCGATTGCACCCTTGGCGGTGCCGGCCATTCGGTAAAGATGGCCGCGCAGGTGGGGGAGACGGGCCTTTTGCTCGGCGTCGATCAGGACGACATGGCCCTCGAGGCCGCTGGCGCCCGTCTGGACCGCGAGGTTCCCGGCGTTCCGCACCAGCTGCTGAAGGGCAACTTCGGCGACTTGGACGAGCTGCTTTGCTCGGCCGAGGTGCCCGGGGTCGATGGCTTCCTGTTCGATTTGGGCGTTTCGTCACCGCAACTCGATATCCCTGGCAGGGGCTTTTCGTATAACGAGGACGCCCCATTGGACATGCGGATGGATCCGGGTAATAACACCTTAAACGCAGCTGAGGTCATCAACACCTATAACGAACACGACCTCGCCCGGATTCTACGCGTCTACGGCGAAGAGAAGTTCGCCTCGCAGATCGCGCGCGAGATCGTGCGCCGCCGCGAGCAAGAACCGATCGAAACCACCGGCCAATTTGTCGAGATCATCAAGGCGGGTATCCCAGCTGCCGCTCGTCGGCATGGTGGACACCCGGCCAAGAAAAGTTTCCAGGCCATTCGCATCGAGGTCAATCACGAACTCGATGTGCTCGAACGAGGGCTTGATGCCGCCACCAGGTGGCTCAACCCGGGCGGACGTATCTGCGTCATCTCGTATCACTCGCTCGAGGACCGTATCGTAAAGAACCACTTTAAGGAGATGAGCCAGGGGTGCACGTGTCCGCCGGAGATTCCGGTGTGCGTGTGCGGCAACGTGCCGATACTCAAGGTCATCACCCGCAAACCCTTGGTTGCCCAGCCTGATGAGGTTGAGCGCAACCCTCGGGCGAGATCAGCCAAAATCCGCGTGGCGCAGCGTCTGTAGGCGCGACCGCGCGATATTGGACCTCCCGCTCGCACCATAAACGAAGCTTAAACACACTACCAACGTACTCGGGATGGGAGGCGGCATATCATGGGCTACAACACTTCAAGCGCAGCACTCGCCTATGATATGAACGCCATGCCCGCCTATCGTGAGACGCCGCAGGCCCCCGTTGCTCCCCGTGAGCAGCGCACGCCGCGCTTTGATGTCTACACGGGCGCGGGCCGTCAGGCAAACCAGGCGGTAAGCCCGGTTTTCATGAGCGTTCTTAAAACGTTTTGCATCATTGCGGCTATCTTCATGACGATCGGCGTCGCCCGCGTGGCGCTTGCCGGCGTTACGGCCCAGGTGCTCAACAGCAACGCCGAGCTTACCAACACGCTCGAAAAGGCGACCGATGAGAGCTCCGACCTAGAGGTCATGCATTCGGTCTATGGCGCCGACACGCGCATTCGCGACCTTGCGGGCGCTTATGGCATGGTGGAGCCCAGCGAGAGCGTTACACTTGACTTTTCGCAGGATGCAGCCGCGGGCGCCAACGCGACCGCGACCGCTCAGTAGCAAGACGGTAGCTGAGTATGACAAATGACTATCGCCGCGGTTCCGATGGGGGCCGCGGTTCTGGACGTCCCTCGTCGCGGGGACGTTCTGGTTATCAAGGAACGGGTCGGCAATCTTACAACGCCGGGCAGTCCCGTGGCAACGACCCGGCGTCGCGACTTCGCGGCTCGGGCGGCCCTCAAGTGCATAACACCAGGTCGCGCAAGAGTTCGTCGACCGAATGGCTTACAGGCGCGCCTCTGCCTCGCCGCAAAGCCGTCATGGGCTTCATCGGGCTTGGCTTGGGCTTGGGCGTCTTCCGCCTTGCCGACTATCAAATTGTCGAAGCCGATAAACTGCGCGAGCGTGCCGATGCGCGCCGCCTGCTTGCGCAGACCCTCTATGCCAAACGCGGCACCATCTACGACCGCAACGGTAACGTGCTGGCGTCGTCGGTCGAATGTCGCAACATCGCCGTGAACCCGCAGCTTGTCGAGGATGTTGACAAGACGGTGTCGGCGCTGGTCAAGGCAACTGGAATCGATAAAAAGACCTGCCGCAAGCTCGTTGAGTCCGATGGAACCTGGGTGTATATCAAGCGCCAGGTGGACGAAGACGATGTTGCGGCGCTGGAGAAGAAGAACCTGCCCGGCGTGCTTTTTGAGCAGGCCATGAAGCGCGTATATCCATACGGCAATCTGGCATCGCAGGTGCTGGGTGTAGTGAATGTAGACAACGACGGCTTGACGGGTCTCGAAAAGCAATACAACAAGCTTCTGACCGGCACGAACGGTTCTCTTGTGCGCGAGCGCGCGAGGGACGGCAGCTATATCGCGGGCGGTGCCTATAAAAAGGTGGCTGCGGTCGACGGCGTTGATATCGTGACGACGCTCGACGTCAATATCCAGCGAGCGGCCGAGGATGCCCTGGCAGAGGCAGTTGAGAAGACTAAGGCCAAGAACGGCTCGGCGCTGGTCACCGATCCTACGACAGGCGAGATTTTGGCAGCCTGCTCGTACCCGACCTACGACCAGACCGATCTGGAGAACGCTAAGACCGAGGATATGAACCTGCGCCTGGTCACTGACGCCTACGAGCCCGGCTCGGTCTTTAAGACTCTCGTGGCGGGCGCCGGCTTCGACTTGGGCGTCGTACGATCGAGTACGTCGTTTGAGGTGCCGGCGAGCATCAAGGTGGGCGACGATACCGTTACCGATGCCGATAAGCGCGACTATGGCATGACCATGGATGTGCGCGAGATGATGCGCCGTTCGTCCAATGTGGGCTTTGTCCTGGTGGGGCGCAAGATCGGTGCCGACGACTTTGCCGCCTATGTGGACAAGTGGGGCATCGGTCACAGCTCGGGTGTCGATTTTCCGGGCGAGAGCCTGGGCATCGTCAAGGAGCGTGACCAGTATGACGGCGCCACGCTGGGATCGATGAGCTTTGGACAGGCGCTGTCCGTCTCGCCGATTGAGATCGCACGTGCCGTGGGCGGCATCGCCAACGGCGGCGTGATGATGACCCCGCACTTCTATAAGTCCAGCAAAGGCGATGAGAAGGACTGGGGCGAAGGCGCGCGCGCGATTTCTGAGGACGCCGCATCCCAGGTGACATCATGCATGCAGACGGTCGTGTCCGAAGGCACGGGCGTTGGCGGCGCAGTTGACGGCTATGACGTGGCGGGTAAGACCGGTACGGCCGAACGAGCCGACGAGAACGGCGGCTACCTCAAGGAGAACTACATGTCGTCCTTTATGGGCTTTGCACCGGCACAATCGCCCAAGGTGCTGTGCTATATCACGCTCGACGGAACGCCGAGCGGCTCAGATGCCGCTGCGGTGCCGTTCCAGTCCATTATGGCCAACGCACTCGACGTGCTGGGTATTCCGCACACGAGGTAGGGGGTTACAATCTTTGGGGCGTGGTTTGTTGTCCCATATGAGGGGTGTTCACATGCCCTGCACCACGCATGCGCGGCGCTGGGATACAATACGCCGATAGCATTATTAGGTTTACAGGGGAGCTGCAATGATAGAGATCGCCGTCAACAACCTCGCGGCCGCAACAGGGGCCCGAACCGTGACGGGAGAAGCCGATCGGGTATGCCGCGGGTGCGTTATCGACTCGCGCCAGGTCGAGGAAGGGACGATTTTCGTCGCCTTTCCCGGTGAAAATGTCGACGGCAATGATTTTGCTTCCCGTGCCGTCCAGTCGGGTGCCGGCGCCGTCGTGATGACGCGTGAGCCCGAGGCCGAGCTGGTCTCGCTGGCGCAGGACAAGGGATGCGCCATCATGCTGACCGATGATCCCGAGGAGTTTCTGCTGCGTTTGGCGCACACGTATCGCCTGGAGCTTGGCTGCCTGGTCGTTGGCATTACCGGTTCCATCGGCAAGACGACGACCAAGGACGTGCTCGCCGCTGTGCTCGCTAAGCGCTATCGTGTCTGGGCCACCAAGGGCAATTTCAATAACCTGATCGGTATGCCGCTCACGGTGCTTTCCGCTCCGGCCGATACCGAGGTCCTGGTGCTCGAGATGGGCATGAACCATTTCCACGAGATCGAGCGCCTGTCCCAGTCTGCCAATCCCAACCTTGCCATCGTGAGCAAGATCGGCACCTCTCATATCGGCATTTTGGGTAGCCGCGAGAACATCGCCCGCGCTAAGGCCGAGATTGTCCAGGGTATGTGCGCCGCCGGCGACTATTTGCCGCTGCTGGTTTTGGGCGGCGAGGACGACTTTACGCCGTTCATTCGCGATACGTTCGCCCAGCCTGCTGGTATCGACGTGATGCTGGCCGGCGTTTCGGACGATGATGAGGTCCGTGCCCGCGACATTCGTGTTGATGACGAGGGCCGTCCGGTCTTTACGCTCGATTTTGGCCGGGGTGAGACGATCGATACCATGCTTGCCATCCCCGGCGTGCAGTCCGTTCCTAATGCCGTTAAGGCCGCCGCGGTTGCCTATCGCCTGGGCGTGACGCCCGAGCAGATCGATGCTGTCTTTAGAGGCCTCACGATCACCGGTCACCGCCAGGAGATCAAGCGCGCCAAGAGCGGTGCCCGCGTCATTGACGATTCCTACAACGCCAGCGCCGAATCCATGGCTGCTGGTCTCGATCTGCTGTGCTCGCTTTCGTGCACGGGGTCTCGCATGGCGATCTTGGGCGAGATGGGCGAGATGGGCGATGAGGCTCCTCGCATGCATGAGCTCGTGGGCGCCTATGCCGCCGCCAAGAAGCTCGACATGCTGGCGTGCGTGGGTGGTGAGCTGGCCCAGCTTATGGCCGATGCCGCGCGCATGATGGGCATGGACGAGGACCGCATCCAGGTGTTCTCTGATTATCAGCAGGTGCTCGACCGCATGGGCGGCGCGCTTGAAAAACATGATGTTGTACTGGTCAAGGGTTCCCGCTTTGTTGAGCTCGACCGCTTTGTGGAAGGTGTGTGCTAGCCCATGTTCGGCAATCCCTCATATCCAACGTATCAGGCTTTTTTGGGGCTTGGCATCGCCGCCGCCATTGCGCTGCTGCTCATGCCGTGGTGGATCAAGCTGCTCAAGGTCGAGGGTATCGGCCAGCAGGTTCGTGCCGACGGTCCCAAGCGTCATTTGGTTAAGCAGGGAACGCCCACCATGGGTGGCGTTGTCATCCTCGTCGCGATCTCGCTGACCTGCCTGCTGATGGGTAAGCTCACCACCGAGCTCGTGCTCGTGCTGCTCGCCACGCTGGCGACCGGCGTGCTGGGCCTGATCGACGACCTGACCTCCGTTACGCATGGGCGCTCGCTCGGTCTGACGCCTCATGCCAAGATGATCGGCCTAACCATTATCTGTGTCACCTTTACGGTACTTGCCGTTAACTGGTGCGGCGTCGCCCCCGAGATTCGTTTTCCCGGCGGCCTGACGATTGACCTCGGTGTTCTTTCGACCACCATCTGCGGCCTTTCGTTCCCGTGGCTCTACATTGTCTTTTGCTGGCTGATGATCGCCGGTCTTTCTAATGCCGTGAACCTGACCGATGGCCTTGACGGTCTTGCTGGCGGCACCTCCATGATTGCCATGCTCGCCATGGCTGCGATGGCGTTTTTGCACGGAGACATGAACCTGTCCATCTTCTGCACCGCGTGTGCCGGTGCCTGCTTGGGTTTTCTGTGGTTCAACTGCTATCCGGCGAGCATCTTTATGGGCGATACCGGCTCGCTTGCCCTGGGCGCCGCGTTTGCCTGCACGTCCATCATGACCAACACCGAGGTCGTCTCCCTCATCATCGGCGGCCTGTTTATCGTTGAGACCCTGTCGGTCATGATTCAGGTTGTCTACTTCCACTTTACGCACAAGCGCGTCTTCCTTATGGCGCCCATCCATCATCATTTCGAAAAGAAGGGCTGGGCCGAGACCAAGGTCGTCATCCGTTTTTGGATTATCGCTGCTGCCTTTGGTGCCGTTGGCCTTGCTCTGTTCTTCCAGTTGGGATAGTGGTCTTTCATGTCTCTTGCTGATGTCTTTAGCCTGCTCGTTTTGGGTCAGGGCAAATCCGGTCTCGATGTCGCCCGCTGGGCGCTGGCACATCCCGAGCGCGTAAGTGCCGTTACCGTGTATGGCGGTGGCACCTCTGAGCCCAATGACGCCACGCGTGTGCTCGAGGCTGCTGGTGCGTCGTTTGTCTATGGGACCGAACAGGTCGAGGGCGCCTATGACGTATGCGTGACGTGCCCGGGCATCTCGGAGTTCTCGGGCTTCTATAAGGCCGGGCGCGAGCATGCCGCCCAGATTATGGGTGAGCCCGAGTTTGCCTATCGCCTGTCGCCCGATAACTGGATTGCCATTACGGGTACCAACGGCAAGACGACTACCACGTCGCTGACTGATTATCTGCTCAAGGCTGCCGGCGAGGCCAGCGTTGCTGTCGGCAACATCGGCGAGCCGCCGGTCAACGAGATTGACGGCCGAGCCCGCAACGAGTGGTTTGTGGCTGAGCTCTCGAGCTATCAGATTGCTACGACCGCCGAGCTCCACCCTCGCGTGGCGGTGCTGCTCAACATCACTCCCGACCACTTGGGCTGGCATAAGAGCCATAAGAACTATGCGCTTGCCAAGATCAAACTGTTTGACAATATGGTCGATGACGATCTGGCGGTTGTCGACGTCGAAGACGCCGGCATTCACGAGTTCGATGAGTACATCTACACACCGGGTCGTCGCATCTGCAAGGTTGCCTTTGACGAGCCTGAGGGCGAGGATGCCGCCTTTGTGCGCGATGGCAAGATGATCGTGCGTCTGAAGGGCGTCGAGACCCCGCTCATCGCTACATCCGAGCTCAAGATCTCGGGCCATCACAATGTTATCAATGCCCTGTGCGCTGCCACGGCTGCCTTGGCGGTCGGTGCCGATGTCGATGGTGTCTGCCGCGGTCTTGCCTCGTTCCAGCCGCTCGAGCACCGCGTGGAGCCGTGTGGCGAGATTGACGGCGTGCGCTACGTCAACGATTCCAAGGCGACCAACACCGATGCGGTCGAGAAGGCACTGACGGCATTTCCCGATGACGACGTGATCTTGCTGCTCGGCGGCCACGATAAGGGCACGCCGCTCACGGACTTCGCGCGCGTCGTTATGGACAACGTGCGCTCGGTCGTCTGCTTTGGCGATGCGCGCGAGCGCTTCACCGCCGCTATGGACGAGGCCGATGTCGATGGCGATGTGGATATCGCCCAGGCGGATGACCTGCGCGACGCCGTGGACGTTGCCCGTTCGTTGTCGAGCCGTGGTGACGTGATCTTACTTTCTCCTGCCTGCTCTTCGTTCGATGAGTTCTCGGGCTATGAGGAGCGCGGCCGCGTGTTTAAGGACTACGTGGCTCAGCTTGCCGCTACGGCGAAATCTCAAATGGAATAGGGGTTGCGGTGAGAGAGGAGAGCCCCCGACAAGGTATGAGGAGGCCCGACTCGGACCGTGCTTCCTCACGTCGCATCACACCGCGTTCCGGCCGCGGCGGGCAGTCGTTTAGCGAACGCTATATTGCCGGCGTTCCCGCCCGTATCATGCGCCCCCGTTTGATATTCATGGCCTGCCTGTTTACCTTGGTGTGTTTTGGCCTGCTGATGGTGTACTCGGCGTCTTCGGTCGAGGCGCTGCACGAGAATGGCTCGGCGACGTTTTTTCTGGGTCGACAGGCCGCGTTTGCCGTGGTCGGTGTTCTAGCGCTGATTGCCATCGTGCGCGTTTTGCCGGACAGCTGGTTTGGGGAGGATGTGCTCAGGATCTTCCTCATCGGCATGATAGGGCTACTGCTTCTGGTGTTCTTGGTGGGCAGCGGCAGCCGTGGCGCCACGCGCTGGCTCAACATCGCCGGTATTCAGTTCCAGCCTTCCGAGTTTTTAAAGCCATTTGCCATTGCGTATTCGGCCATCATGCTTGATCGCTTCTTTTCGCCCGGTGGCAACATCAACGAATTCCTTCGCAAGATGGGCATCTACCTGGGCATTTCGCTCTTTCTGATCTTTATCCAGCCCGATTTCGGTACTGTCCTGATCATCCTGTTGACCCTCATGTGCATGGCGTTGTTTGCGGGTCTCGACCCCAGATTTATCATCGGCGTGCTAATCTTCGGCATTCTCGTGATCGTGATTGCGCTTGTCGCAGAGCCGTACCGTATGGTGCGTATTCAGGTTGCCTTGAACCCTTGGGCCGACGAGTATGGTGACGGCTATCAGGCCACGCTTGCCATCATGGCCTTTGCCTCGGGCGGTCTGTTCGGCCGTGGCATCGGCAACTCAACCATGAAGTACTCGTATCTGCCCGAGGCGCACAACGACTACATCCTGGCCATCATTGGCGAGGAAGTTGGTTTTGTCGGAACCGTGTTGTTCTTCTTGGTGTTTGCGATGCTGATCTACTCGGCGTTTCGCATTGCCGAGCAGGCGACCGATCGTCGGGGTGCGCTCATGGCGTCTGGCTCCGCGGTCATTCTCGCGGTGCAGTTTTTGATTAACGCGCTAGGCATCCTCAACGTGTTTCCCATGACGGGCAAACCGTTGCCGTTTATTAGCTACGGCGGTTCGTCGATTATTGTGTCGCTTATGCTTGCCGGGTTGATCCTGCGCGTTTCGTACGAGAGCGCCCGTCGCGATGAGTACGACCGTCGCCGCGAGAGCTTTGCCGTTATGGATGAGAGTACCGCCGGCGTGCCCCACGTGCGCGGCGAGCGATCTTCGCGTAACGGTTTTACCGTCCTGGATGGCTCTGCGACCGAGCCGGCAGCTCGTCCACGCCCGCGAACGGCTCCGCAAGGTCGTCCTCAGCGCCCCACTCCTCGCAATGCGGGCGGCGGATATAATCGAATCGATTTGAACTCGGACCCGTCGGCGCGTCTGCGCACCGACGACCAGGGACCGCGTGTACGAAGGGACTACCATGACCGATAAAATGACCGTTGCTATTGCAGCCGGCGGCACGGCAGGACACATCAACCCCGCGCTCGCCTTGGCCGAAGAGCTGCGTGACCGTGGCCACCATGTTGTGTTCGTGGGCCAGTCGCGCAAGCTCGAGGGTCGTCTGGTCCCCGAGGCTGGGTTTGATTTTGTGCCCATTACGGTCACGGGCTTCGACCGCTCCCGTCCTTGGACGGCGCTGACCTCGCTGTGGCGTGTCAACAAGGCCAAGCGTGCGCTCGCCAGTCATTTCTCAAAGGTCGGCAAGCCCGATGCTGCCGTCGGTTTTGGTGCCTATGTCGAGGTTCCGCTGCTGGGGTGGTGCAAGGGCGCAGGCGTTCCGTATCTGCTGCATGAGCAGAACTCTGTTCCGGGCCTGGCCAACAAGATGATGAACTCCCACGCCGCCCGCGTGTGCATCTCGGTGCCGGCAGCGCGTTCGGTCTTTGAGCGCGAAGGTGACCCTGACCACGTGCTCATGACCGGCAACCCCGTACGTCGCTCGGTAATCGAGGGCGATCGCGCTCGCGGCCGCAAGGTACTTGGCGTTGCCGAGGACGCTACGCTGCTGCTCGTCTTTGGCGGTTCACTTGGCGCCCAGCACCTCAACGAGCGCGTGGTCTCGCTCAAAAACGAGCTGCTTTCGCGCAAGAACCTCTATGTGTTGCATTCGACGGGCGCTGACGGCTTTGAGGAGACCGAGCGCGCTTTGGCGCTGACGCCCGAGGAGGCGAAGCGTTACCGCGTCCAGCCTTACATCGACAACATGGGCGATATGCTGGCTGCTGCCGATTTGGTGCTCTCGCGTTCGGGCGCATCGAGCGTGGCCGAGATCGCTGCGCTCGCCGTGCCCTCGGTGCTCGTGCCGTACCCGCATGCGACGGCCGACCACCAAACCACCAATGCCCGGTATCTGGTCGACGCCGGGGCCGGCGTGCTCTGCGCCGATGCCGATATCGACGGTTCTGCCTTTGCCGATGAGCTGCTGCACCTGGTCGATGACGCGGCGGCGCGCGACACCATGCGACAGGCGGCGCGTGGTCTGGCTCAGGATAGGGCCGCCGCTCTTCTGGCCGATGCGGTAGAGGGTTTGCGTTAGTTAGACGGGATATCGTCGGTCGCCCTCGCGCTGATGCGGTAGGTGCGGTACAGTTAACGGGTTACAGGCAGTGTTTACGCAAGGAGTACACGAGCACATGGCTGATTCCCAGACTGCAACCTCCGCGCCCGAGTTTAAGAGCGCCCACTTTATCGGTATCGGCGGCGCCGGCATGAGCGGCATCGCCCTCGTTCTGCACGAGCGCGGTTATGCCGTTACCGGCTCCGACCTTAAGACGTCACGCTATATCCGCCAGCTTACCCGCGCTGGTGTGAAGGTGCATGTGGGCCATGAGGCCGCCACGATCGACGAGGTCAAGCCCGACGTGGTTGTTGTCTCTACCGCTATTCCGGAGTCCAACCCTGAGCTCGTGCGCGCTCGCGAGCTGGGCATTCCCGTGTGGCCCCGTGCCAAGATGCTCTCTGCCTTGGGCCACGGCTACACCACCGTCGCTGTTGCCGGCACGCATGGCAAGACCACCACGTCTTCGATGTGCGCCACCATGCTCGACCGCATGGGTCTGGATCCGAGCTTCTTGATCGGTGGCATCGTCGAGGGCTATGACACGAACGGCAAGAACGGCTCGGGCGACTACTTTGTCGCCGAGGCCGACGAGTCCGACAGCTCCTTCCTGTTCCTGAACCCCAACGTAGTCATTGTGACCAACGTCGAGGCCGACCATCTCGATCACTACTCGGGTATCGAGGAGATCGAGGCGACTTTCGCCAAATTCATGAGCCTGGTGGGCGAGGACGGCACCGTCATCGTCTGCGGTGAGGACCCGCATCTGGTCGAGCTCGCCAAGTCGACGGGCCGTCACGTGCTTTCCTACGGCTTTGCCGAGAGCAACGACATCGTCTGCATGCACCCGGATGTCAAGGGCATCCAGAGTGACTTTATCGTTCGCTTTGAGGACGGCACTGAGCATGCTGTGGAGATCAAGAGCAATCCCGGTCGCCACAACATGCTCAACGCCACGGCGGTGCTCACCGTCGCCCATGTCCTGGGCCTTGACATCGACGCCGCCGCCAAGGCGCTCTCGAGCTTTGAGGGCGTCCGCCGTCGCTTTACCCACGTGGGCGATATCGATGGCATCACCGTGGTCGATGATTACGGCCATCACCCCACCGAGATCAAGGCGACGCTTGCTGCCGCTTCGTCGCTGGGCTACAAGCACGTCGACGTTGTGTTCCAGCCGCACCGCTATTCGCGCCTGCAGGCCCTGTGCGACGACTTTGCCGATGCATTTGCCAATGCCGATAAACTGCTGCTGATTGATGTGTTCTCGGCTGGCGAGATGCCCATTCCGGGTGTCACCTCTAAGATGCTCGCCGATACCGTGCGCGCCAAGCATCCTGGCAAGGAGGTCGTGTACTGTTCCAGCCGTCTTGAGCTCAATCAGGAGCTCGAGCAGATGGTGGGCGAGGGCGACCTGCTGCTCACTATGGGTGCCGGTGACGTTACGACCGTCGGTCCCGAGTTCATTGAGTATCTGACTGCCAAGAAAGACGCTTAAGTCTAATGGGTCTGTTTAACGCCGTCATGGCGCTTTCGGGCATGATCGACACGGATGTGATCGAGGACGAGCGCCTTGCGCGTCATACGAGCTATCGTATCGGCGGCAAGGCCGACCTTTTTGTGACGTGCCATAGCTATCATGCCCTTCGCCGCGCCGTGGCGGTGCTCGATCGCGAGCAGGTGCCGTGGGTCATCATCGGCAAGGGCTCCAATCTGCTGGTTGCCGATGGCGGTTATCGCGGCGCCGTCATTTCGCTCGGACGTGAGTTTCAGCGCACGGTTGTTGCCGATGACGGTTGTACGCTGACGGTCGGTGCGGGCGTGATGTTCGCGCGCCTGGTCAACGATGCCCTGTCGCGTAGCCTCTCGGGCCTTGAGTTTGCCGTTGGCATCCCTGGTTCGGTCGGCGGTGCGATATCTATGAATGCCGGCACACGGACCGAGTGGATTGGCCCGCTGGTTGAGGATGTCGTAACGTTTGACCCGGCATCCGGTATCAAGCATTATGCGGGGTCCGAGATCACTTGGGGCTACCGCGAATGTAGCCTTCCCCGCAATGAGATCATCCTCGAGTGCGTGCTCAAGCTTAAACCGGCGCCCAAGGCCGACATTCGCGAGCGCATGGAACGGTACCTGACGAGGCGCAAGCGTACGCAGCCCATGGGTCGCGCATCCTGCGGGTCGGTCTTTCGTAACCCGCCCGATGCGAGTGTGGGCAAGCTTATCGAGGATTGTGGATTAAAGGGTTTTTCGATTGGCGGCGCGGAAGTTTCGCCCGTTCACGCTAATTTTATCGTTAATAACGGAACTGCCTCGGCCGATGACGTTGCCGCGGTTATCAGACATGTGCACGGAAAGGTGAGGGAGGCGTATGGCATCGAGCTCAGACCGGAAGTTAAATTCCTCGGCTTCTAGAGCATCGAAACCCACCTTCCGCCGCGCCGGAGGGCGTTCCGGCGCGCCTGCCAAACCTCAACGCAATACCGTCGCGCACTCTAAGTCTGTCGGGCATGCTCGACAGACCAGTCGTCCGGTCGTCGGCTCTCAGCTCGGTAATCGTCCGGCCGCAAAAAAGTCCTCGCGTCCCTCGGTGACGTCAAAGCCTGTTATGGGCGCCAAGCCTGCCCGTCCCATGGCAACCCCCAAGCCCTCGACGGGAACTAAAGCGCCGCGTCCAGGTCGCACACTGGGCGCATCGAAACCGCGCTCGCTGACATCGGTGCCGGCTACCGCCAAGAAGCCTTTGAGTAAAAAAGGCGTAAACCCGTTGTCTTCACTTGGGGCGATGGCAAATAAAACATCAGACGCCGCTTCTGTCGTTGCAGGCAAAGGTAAAATCGTGGGCGGCGTTCTGGCCGCCTTGGCCGTGCTCGTCGTCGTTGCCATCGTAGTGATTAACTCTGGATTGTTTACCGCCACTGATATTCAGATTCAAGGCAGCGAGCATGTGACGAAGCACGATGCTATCCAGCTGATTGATTTGCCCGAGGGAACGTCGCTTTTTAACGTCGATCCCGACCAGATTACCGAGGATCTCAAGCAGAACCCGTGGGTCTCGGGCGTGGATGTCCAGCGTCAGTTCCCGCATACGCTCATCATTACGCCGATGGAGCGCAAGGTCATTGCAATTGCCTATATCAGCTCCGATGACCTTGCCTGGGCCATCGGGGATGATGACACCTGGATCGCCCCGCTGTCGACGTCGGTCGAAGTGGACGATCAGGGCAACGTCATCACGACGGGGCAAGGCTCAAATACCTTGACCGGAATCGATGCTGCACTGGCGCTCGCTAAGCATTATGGCGCGGTGCTGTTGACTGATGTCTCGGCGGATGTCGCTCCGGTTTCCGGCCAAGCGGTGAACTCCAAAGCCGTTAAGGCCGGCCTGGATTATGTGCGTGGTTTTTCGAGCGAGTTCTTGGGACAAGTCAAGGATATTTCCACGCCTTCGGTCGAAGCCATCTCGGCAAACCTCAATAACGGCATTGAGGTGTCGCTGGGCGATTCGGACGATATCGTAAAGAAGGAACGCGTAGTCACCAAGTTGCTTTCGCAGGTAGAGGGCGTAACGTATATCAATGTGCGCTCTCCGGGCAACTACACATTTAGGAATGCTCCGACCTCGTAGCGCTGGTTGATGCTTTGTTGAGGGGCCATACCACGCCGTTTATCTGGTTTGTTTGGTTTTCACGGTCAATTATTTGACTGATACGTTCATAATGTGCAAACATAATACGGTTTACCTTTGCATTTACTTTCAACCTGAAGGTTAATGTGCGCAGGGGTCGACCCATGCTATGGCTATAACCTTTGTTCGGAGGACCGACATGCACGAGACAGAGATCAACAACTACCTTGCCGTCATTAAGGTGGTCGGCGTCGGCGGCGGCGGTACCAACGCGGTCAATCGAATGATCGAAGAGGGCATCCGCGGCGTCGAGTTTGTTGCCATCAACACCGATGCTCAGGCACTCGCGATCTCTGATGCCGATATCAAGGTGCACATCGGCACTGACCTTACCCGCGGCCTGGGCGCCGGCGCCAACCCCGAGGTTGGCCGCAAGGCTGCCGATGAGTCCCGCGATGACATTGCCGAGGCGCTCGCTGGCGCCGACATGGTCTTCATCACCTGCGGCGAGGGCGGTGGCACCGGTACCGGCGCTGCTCCCATCGTTGCCGATATCGCGATGAACGAGGTCGGTGCGCTGACCGTCGCTGTCGTGACCAAGCCCTTCACCTTCGAGGGCCGCAAGCGTAAGAAGAGCGCCGAGGAGGGCATTAAGACCCTCTCCGATTGCGTTGACACCATGATCGTCATCCCTAACGATAAGCTGCTCGACATCGCCGAGAAGAAGACCACCATGCTCGAGGCCTTCGCGATTGCCGATGGCGTCCTTTCCCAGGGCACCCAGGGCATCACCGACCTCATCACCGTCCCCGGTATCATCAACCTGGACTTCGCCGATGTTAAGACCATCATGAAGCAGGCCGGTACCGCCATGATGGGTATCGGTACCTCTTCTGGGGATACCCGTGCCGTCGATGCTGCCCAGCAGGCCATCTCCAGCCCGCTGCTCGAGAGCTCCATCGATGGTGCCACGCGCGTGCTTCTCTCCATCGCCGGTTCCAAGGACCTGGGCATCCAGGAGATCAGCGACGCCGCCGACGTTGTCGCCAACGCCGTCGACCCCGAGGCCAACATCATCTTCGGTACCGTTGTCGACGAGTCCCTGGGCGATCAGGTGCGTATCACCGTCATCGCTACGGGCTTCTCCGACTCCAACGTCAACCGTCAGGACGAGCTCTTTGCCGCTCAGCAGTCTCAGAGCAAGGCCGCTGCCTCCGTTGAGCCGCAGCGCACCGCTCCGGCCACCAGCCCGGCTCAGGCCGCTCCGACCCGCAACGTCGGTGGCACCGAGCTTCCTAACTTCGGCAACGATCAGTTCGAGCTTCCCGACTTCCTGAAGCGCGGTAGCTTCTAAGTCGTTCTTTGCATTGTTGTGCACAGGGGCGTGTCCGTATGGACGCGCCCTTTTTATTTCGACTTTGTAAACTAGAACCTCCAATCTCTTTACGTTCCCTTTACGATTGCCTCCAGCTCAGCAGGTATCCTTTTAGAGAAGTATGACAGCCGTATAAACGCGGGCTGTAGCGGCGATGCCGCGGTACTTGTGTTATTAGGAGGCTTTAGTATGGCAGCACGTGCGGACAACGTTTCGCGTGTCGACCATGATGGAGTTACGTTGGTGGAGGGCGCGACATCCGATGTTCGCTTTGCCTTCACCGAGCGCGCCGGTGGTGTTTCCGAAGATGCGTACTCCTCACTCAACTTGGGCTCGCATGTTGGCGATGACCCCTTTGCTGTTCAAGAAAATCGTCGTCGCGCGCTCGAGGCTATGGGTGCCGCCGAGTGCGAGCACAATCTGCTCGTTCCCAATCAGGTCCATGGCGACCATATCGTTGCGGTGACCTCGAACGGCGCCGATGACCTTGAGGACGTTCGTGAGCAGATTGCTGAGGGCTGCGATGCCATCGTCTGTACGGCGCATAACGTACCCGTGCTGCTCTGCTTCGCCGACTGCGTTCCCGTGGTTCTGGTGGCCCCCGGCGGATTTGCCGTGGTGCACTCCGGTTGGAAGGGCACGATTGCACGTATTTCCGCCAAGGCATGCCAGGCGCTTTGCGATGCTGCCGGTTGCGATGCGAGCGTCGTTTCCGCCTATATCGGCCCCCATATTTTGGGTGACGAATATGAGGTATCCCAGGAACTCATGGATCGCTTTGCCGCCGAGTTCTCGTGCATCGATGCGAGCACCTCTCGCATGCTCGATCTTTCCGCTGCCATTTGCGAGGCGCTGGTCGATGTCGGTGTCGACGCGGAGAATATCGTGGATACCCAGCTTTCGACTGTGCGTCAGAACGACCGCTTTTATTCCTACCGTAACGAGGGCGGCACCTGTGGGCGCCATGCTGCGATCGGCGTGATGCTATGAGAAAGATCGTATCGATCCTGAGCGCCGCTGTGCTTACGCTTACGCTGTGCGCCTGTTCTTCGGGATCTTCTACCTCTTCGATTACCGTTGCCGGTTCCACGACCTGCCTTCCTATCGCCGAGATTGCGGCCGAGGGCTTTAAGGAGGAGACCGGCATCGACGTGTTCGTTTCCGGTTTGGGTTCTTCCGCTGGCATCGAGGCCGTCAGCGCTGGCACGGCCGATATCGCCAGTTCCTCCCGTGGACTCAATGCCGACGAACAGGATCTGGGCCTGACTCCCATCGTCATTGCCCACGACGGTATCGCGGTCATCGTGAACGACGACAACCCCGTCGATAACCTCTCGACCGAGCAGCTCCGCAATATTTACGCCGGCAAGATCACCAACTGGAAGGAAGTTGGCGGAGAGGACCTGAAGATCCAGGTCATCAACCGAGACGAGGCGTCCGGCACGCGTGAGGCCTTCCGCACCATCGTGATGGACGGCACCTCCTTCGATCGCCGCTCGGCCGTTCTTTCGGGCACGGGCCAGGTGCGTGACGTGGTATCTCGTTCGCGCGGGGCCATCGGCTACATTTCGCTGGGCTTCGTCGATAGCCTCAACGCCAAGACCTCGGTCAAGGCCGTCTCGGTCAATCATGTCGAGGCATCCGAGAAGACGGTCGCGAGCGGCGGCTATCCCATCTCGCGCGACCTTTACTTCTTTGTGAAGGGTGCGCCTTCGCAGCAGGCGCAGGATTACATCGACTACGTGACGTCCGAAAAGATGGACAAGCAGATTCGCGAGGCGGGCTTTATTCCCGTCACCAACGACGAGAAGGGGAGTGAGTAGCATGGAAGCACAGGAAAACTCCCAGACTGAGCAGAATGTTCAGACGCCCAAGAAGCGCGAGCTGGCGCTCGTATCGCGCAGTACCTATATCAAGGAGAAGGCGCTGCAGTGGATCTTCTTTGCCTGCGCGTTCTTGGCGGTCGTTACCGTCATCCTGATTTTTGTCTTTACCACGTACTCGGCGCTGCCCGTCTTTACTGACATCGGTCTGGCGGACTTCTTTAGCTTTACGTGGGCGCCCTCTGAGGGCCACTACGGCATCATGTCGCTGCTTGCCGGCTCAGGTCTGGTGACCGTCGGTGCGCTCGCCATGGGCGTGCCGCTAGGTGTGGGTACGGCCGTATACCTGGTCGAGATCGCCGGCAAGCGCGTGCGCAAGCTCATCAGCCCTGCCGTCGACCTGCTGGCCGGCATCCCTTCTATCATCTACGGCTTTTTCGGCATGATCATCATCCGCCCGTTTATCGCACAACTGACCGGTGGTCTTGGTTTTGGTGCGCTGACGGCGTGGTTCGTGCTTGCCATCATGATTGTCCCTACCATCACCACGCTCACCATCGATGCCCTCAATTCCATTCCCATGGGTATTCGCGAGGCATCCTATGCCATGGGCGCCACTAAGTGGCAGACCATCTATAAGGTCGTGTTACCTGCCGCCAAGCTGGGTATCGTGGATGCCATCGTGCTTGGTATGGGCCGTGCCATCGGCGAGACCATGGCCGTGCTCATGGTCGTGGGTAACGCCCCGGTTATTCCCGATAGCATTGCGAGCCCCATCTCGACGCTCACGAGCCAGATTGCGCTCGACATGAGCTATTCCTCGGGTCTGCACCGCTCGGCGCTGTTCGGCATGGGCGTGGTCCTGTTTATCATCTCCGCCACGCTGGTGGGCATCGTCCGCCTGATTTCCAAGAAGAAGAGGGGGTAGGCTATGTCCGATTCCGTTGACACGACGGTCGATACGACCTCGTCGCGCGAGCGCATCAAGCGTGCCCTTTCTCACGGCAAGAAGGGGCGCATCAACAAGGACCTGTCCAACAAGATCATGCTTGGCGTGTTTCGTGCCGCTGCCTACATCACCACGCTGGTGCTGGTCGCTATCATCGTCTACGTGGTCATTAACGGCTTACCGCATATCTCGCTCGACTTCATCTTCGGTTGGCCTCAGGGCGTCAACGCCGAGGGCGGAATTTGGCCCACGATCGTCTCGACCGTCTATGTGACGGCGCTCGCCATGCTTATCTGCACGCCGATCGCTGTGCTGGCGGCCGTCTATCTGGCCGAGTACGCCAAGCAGGGCAAGATCGTCGAGCTCATTCGCTACGCTGCTGACGCTTTGGCCTCGGTACCCTCCATCGTTATGGGCCTGTTTGGCTACGCCTTGTTTGTCGAGGCTATGGGTCTTGGCCTTTCGATGGTCTCTGCCGCTCTGGCGCTCGCGCTCTTGATGCTGCCCATCGTCATGCGCACCACCGAAGAGGCCATTCGCGCCGTTCCGCGCTATATCCGTTGGGGCGCGTACGGCCTGGGCGCCACCAAGTGGCAGGTCGTCTCCAAGATCGTGCTTCCTTCTGCCTTTGGCCGTATTGCCACGGGCATCGTCCTCGCCATCGGCCGTGCCATTGGCGAGACCGCGGTGGTGCTCTACACCATGGGCCAAGCCATCAATCTGCCTATTTCGCCGCTCGATTCCGGCCGCCCCATGACGGTTCACCTGTATCTGCTTGCCAATGACGGCATCAACATGAACGCAGCCTACGGCACCGCGCTCTTGCTGATGGTGATCATTTTGGCCTTCAACCTGTTTGCGCGCTTCCTGTCGCGCAAGCGTCGCTAGTTAAGGAGTCCCATGTCCGTTTATCAGTCCGCTCCCACGCTGGAGCAAGCGGCCATTACGGCCAAGGATTTCAACTTTTGGTACGGTGACTTTCATGCGCTGACGGGGCTCGACCTCAACATCGCCAAAAACGCCATCACCTCCTTCATTGGCCCTTCGGGCTGCGGTAAGTCGACGTTTTTGCGCTGCATCAACCGCATGAATGACCTGATCGAAGGTGCGCGCGTCGAGGGCACTATGACGCTCGACGGCAACGATATCTATGCCGAGGGCGTCGACCCGGTCGACCTCCGTCGTCGCGTGGGCATGATCTTTCAGCAGCCCAACCCGTTTCCTAAATCCATCTACGAGAATGTCGCCTTTGGCCCTCGTCTGCAGGGCGTGACTAGCAAAAGCGACCTCGATGACATCGTGGAAGAATCGCTCAAGCGCGCCAACCTCTGGAAAGAGGTATCCAATCAGCTCAACAAGGATGGTTTGGCGCTCTCGGGCGGTCAGCAGCAGCGTCTGTGCATCGCGCGCGTGCTTGCGGTGCAACCCGATGTCCTTCTGATGGACGAGCCCTGCTCCGCCATCGACCCCACATCTGTCTCTAAGGTCGAGGATCTGATGGCCGAGCTGGCGCCCGAGATGACGATCATCATCGTCACGCATTCAATGCAGCAGGCAGCTCGTATCAGCGACTACACCGCATTCTTCTTGCAGGAAGTTGCCGGCGAGCCAGCCACGCTCATCGAGTATGGTCAAACCGACGCGATCTTCACCAGCCCGGTGGACTCGCGGACGGAAGACTATATCACCGGCCGCTTTGGCTGATCGGTGCGACTAGTCCCAAGCCGATCGGACCTAGTCCGGTGCGTATTTACTGTGCGGGCGGCATGACCGCACCCAACTGATTGGAGTGAACCATGCGCAAACTGTTTTCCCGTCAGCTCGTCGAGGCCCGTCACGAGATGCTGGGCATCTACGAGGCCGTCGATCTGGCCCTCCACGATGCCGTGAAGGCCTATGTGACCGACGACCGCAAACTCGCCACCAAGACCAAGAAGCGCACGCTTTCGATTGACGCGCGTTGCGCCAACCTGGAGGCCGTCTGCTACAACCTGATCGCCACGCAGTCACCGGTTGCCTCCGACTTCCGCCTGCTTCAGACGATCATCTACGTCGACTTTAACCTGCAGCGCATGACCGATAAGGTCCGTCAGATCTGCCGTGCCACGCGTCATATGATCAAGGCCGACATCTCGCTGCCCAAGGAGCTTGTCGGCACGGTCGAGGCCGAGGCTGAGGCCGTCTACCAGGTGCTGGGCTCTTCGCTTTCTGCGCTCGTCACTAACGACATGTCCATCATCTGCAACCTGGCCGTCGAGGACGAGCCAGTGCACGCCGCCTACGAGAAGTTCTTCCGCACCTTTAACCGTATGGATACGGGCGACTTTATGGACGACAACAACAACTATGACGACCTGCGCCGTGCCATCATGGTTTCGCGCTACCTCGATCGCATCGCCTCGATTTCCATCGATGCCGCTTGCCGTCTGACCTTCCTGTTGACTGGTCAGCGCATGAATGCCGGCGATATCGCCCGCACTGATGAGGATGAGCTCGAGAGCATGCGCGTGCCTTCGGGCGAGGGTGTTATCATGAGGCCCGCCGTCGATGCGCGCTACGTTGCCAAGGTGCCCGCTAACGAGGTGAGCGAGGGTCTTCGCTACCTGTTGGATCATCTTGAGGACGAGGATGATGGTGAGGACGACGAGGAGTAAGTAACCCCGTTCGTCGAAAGATTGTAAATACCTAAGTGAGCGCGGCCTTGCACATGCGGGGCCGCGCTCTTGCGTTAGCATGGGACTACTTGTTTGGCTGTCAGCGGAGGCGATTGGCAATGGATAACTATTTGGACTTGATGCGCGCTCGCCGCGAGCAGATTCTGGAACGTTTTTATGCGGCGCTTGATCGCGCGGGCCGCCCCCACGACGCCGCGCGCCTCATTGCCGTGTCCAAGACCGTTGGTGTCGATGAGACTGTTGCCGCCATCCAGGCTGGGTATCGCCATTTTGCCGAGAACCGCCCGCAGGAGCTGGTTCGCAAGCTCACGGGTCTGGCGGAGCATCCGGAGCTGCCCGAGGTGCGCTTCGATATCATCGGCAACCTGCAGACCAATAAGATCAATGCTGTGCTGGGCTCAGCCGAGCTGATTCACTCGGTGGGTTCGCTGCATCTGGCGCAGGCGATCTCGAGCCGTGCTGTCCGCAAGATTGAGGCAGGCGAGCTCGCCGGCCCCCAGCGTGTGCTCATTGAGGTCAATGTGAGTGGTGAGGAGTCGAAGGGAGGCTTTTCGCCCGATGAGATTCGCGCCGCCGCGGGTGAGCTTGCGGAACTTGAGGGAATTTGCGTACAGGGGCTTATGACTATGGCGCCCCGGGGGAATAAGGATGTGGCACGCCGCACCTTTGCGGGGCTTCGTGAGCTGAGGGATGAGCTGGAGGCGGCGCATCCCGATTTGAACCTGCCTGAGCTTTCCTGCGGCATGAGCGAGGACTTTGAGCCTGCCCTTGAGGAGGGCTCTACGCTCGTTCGCCTGGGCAGGGTAGTATTTAGCCCGGAGTTTGCAGTAAAATAAGGCTCTGAAGTGCGCACTGATTATCGGGGCGCCTGCACTAAACCGCGAGAGGACACAACCATGGGCTTCCTTGACGAGATTAAAAATAAGATGCACCTGGGCGGCCAGCAGGGTTACGACCAGGGTTATGGCCAGGACGACGACTACGGCTACGATGATGGCTACGACGATGGCTATCAGAACAACGGCTACAGTGGTGCTTCGGGCGAGGGCTTCTACACCCAGGACGAGCCGAGCAACGGCCTGCTGGGTCAGACGCGCCGTGGTGAAGCTGAGTCGGTGGCCGTGTATACGCGCTCCGGTCAGCTGGTCGGCGATGACTCCCGCCATGCCACGACGTATAACCCGCCTTCGCGCTCGCAGGACAGTGTTGCGAGCGGTTATCGTCCTGGTGCCTATGACACGCCGTCGAGCTACGCCGAGAACACCCGCGCCCGTGCCGCCGCTGCGCCCGCGCCTGCACCGAGCGATGCCTCGGCCTATGCGAGCAATATCATCAACGCCACGCCGCAGCTGCCGGCCTATGTCCTGCGCCCCGAGAGCTATGACGACGTGGAGACCGTGGTGCGCCGCGTTCGCACCAAGCAGCCTGTCGCACTGATTTTTGTGGGCGTACGCACCGAAGTTGCCAAGCGCGTCTTGGACTTCTCTTACGGCTTTGCCTGCGGTCTGGGTGCTACGGTCAAGGAGGTGGGCGACCGTGTGTTCATGGTGCTGCCCGCCGGTTGCGAGGTCAAAGATTCCGATCTCAAGAAGCTTCGTGCGGACGGCTACCTTAAGTAAAGACAAGACGAGGAGATTCCCATCAACATCTACACTATCGTCCAGCTGGTCAACACGCTGTTCAACTTCTATTCCACGCTCATTGTCGTCTACTGCTTTATGACGTGGATTCCCATGAAGCAGGGTGGTTTGCTCCAGGATATTGCCGCGGTGCTTGATAGCGTTTGCGGTCCGTGGCTCAACCTGTTCCGTCGTTTCATCCCGCCGATGGGCGGTATCGATTTTTCGCCGGTCGTTGCGATTATTGCGTTGCAGTTGGTGCAGAGGCTGGTTCTGCAGCTTCTTATAGGTATACTCGTGTAGAACTGACTTAGTAACTTACGTCGGGCGTGTAGCGCCGAGGCGATGAAAAAGGAGACTTGTTATGGCTATTACCCCTGCAGACATCCAGGCTCAGACTTTCTCTGAGGCCAAGCGTGGCTACGATCCTGCCGAGGTCGACGTCTTCTTGGAGACGCTGTCCTCCGAGGTTGACGCTATGCTCGCTAAGATCGTCGACCTTAAGGGTCGTCTGACTGCTACCGAGCAGCAGCTTGCCGATGCGCAGGCTCAGCTTGCCCAGGCTCAGGATGCTCCCGCCCAGGCCGTTCCTGCCGCCCCCGTGGCTGCTCCCGCCCCTGACTTCTCCGCTCAGGAGCGCCAGATTTCCGCTGCCTTGATCGCTGCCCAGCAGACCGCTGAGACCATCGTCAACGATGCCAACGAGAACGCTGAGCGCATCCGCAACGAGGCTGACGCCAAGGCCCGCGAGGTTATCCGCCAGGCTCTGACCGAAAAGCAGGCCGAGCTCGAGGAGATCGATCGTCTTAAGGCTTCTCGTGAGGAGTTCAAGGCCGAGTACCTCAAGCTCATCCAGCACTTCATGGACGATGCCCAAAACTCCTTCCCGGCCGACCTCATGGCCTCCACGCCGGTCGGTTCCGCCGCTTCTCCTGCGGTGACTGTTCCCGCCGAGCCGCTGCCCGTCGCTGACCCGGTTGTCCCCGTGGCCGATCCCTTCGCCCCGATCGACAACTTCGCTGCCGACGACCTGGACTAACATTCGGCCTACAATTTAGTGCCTAGAAAGGACCCGCAGCTTGCGGGTCCTTTTTTATGACTGTACCGGGGTGCGCAACATAAAAAACCGAGCCCTGCACATAGTGGCGCAGAACTCGGCGAACCGGTGAGCGGTCAAGGATAGGTTTAGGGCATGTCCCAAAATCTACTTGAGGAGGAAGTCGGAGAGGGAAATGGTACGGGCCTCGCGATGCTCGGGATCGGCGATGTGGTCGGCAGGATATCCGCAGACGAGCATGTGATAGGGATAGACGCCCTCGGGCAGGTTGAACTGCTCCTGTGCCACCTCAGGCTTAAAATGGCATACCCAGCACGTTCCCAGGCCCTGCTCGGTGGCCTCCATCATCATCTGATCGCAGACGATCGAAGTATCGATGGCACTCGAGTTCATCTGATCATACGGGCGCACCCAAGCATCATCGGTAACGCTGCAAATAAGGAAGACAAGCGGAGCTCCAAAGATAGACCCATCACGAGCAAACCGAGGCTGACAAGCAGCAGCCTTCTCCAGAAGCTCAGGCGTATCCAACACCATCACACGGGTTGGATGATTATTACAAGCAGAAGGAGCAATACGCCCAGCCTCAACAATGGCATCCACCACAGCCTGCTCCACAGAACGATTCTCAAACTCGCGACAAGAATACCGAGACCGAGCCAGATCCAAATAAGACATACAAGCCCTCCAACAATTAAAAATCAAACAAACCCAAAGTAACCCAAACAGTACCCAAAGCAGCAATCAGCCAAACGCTCATCAAGAGACAAAGTGTCCGAATGGATACCAAAGGTCCCTTCAGCCAAACCCCCATTGCGCTAAACCTATCAGCCAAAGTTCCCAATGGTGGTACGTAAGGGAGCGGGCCCGACCACTAATACCTTTTTAACGACTCTGCTTGCAGCCGGAGTGAAAAAGGTATTAGTGGTCGGGCCCGCGACCGGTGGGATACGTACCCCCAATTAACTGTTCTTCATGACAATCGAATCCACAACATCGGCCACATTCTCGCAGCAGTCGGCGCAGTACTCCAGGAAGGCGTAGACGTCACGCCAAGCGATGACCTCGAGCGGATCCTTGCCGTTAACGTGCAAGTTGCGCATGGCGTTGATGTAGAGCTCGTCGGCCTCGGACTCGATGGTGTTGATCTGGATGACCAGCTCGCGCAGCGTTTTGGACTTGCGGTAGTTGGGAAGCTCGACCATCAGGTCTTTCATGGCGCGGTAGGCGTCAGTCACCTTGTGGGCGATGACGATGGCGTCGGGATGGATGCTCTGAATGTTGGTGAAGTAGACGCGCTGCACGACGCCCTCAATACGGTCGAGCACGGTGTCGAGCGCGCAGCTCATCAGATCCAGATCCTCGCGCTCGAGCGGGGTGATAAAGGCGGTGAGCAGGGCGTCTTCGAGCTCGTGGTGCTTCTTGTCTGCCGCATGCTCAATCGCATGCATCTTATTGAGCATGTCGTGAATCTGCGCGGGATCGAAGTTCTCAAAAATCTGGGTAAGCAGCTCGGCGGCCTGGACAGCAAGGTCGGCGCAGGCGACGTAGTTGTCAAAGTAGAACGAATCGGGTTTCTTAGCCATGGGTGGGTCCTTTCGAGGCGAAGACGGGTGGGCGAAGTGTTGCGGTCCGGATGGACGTTCGGTTTGACTAGAGGAACATCATGAACAGCTTGGCCATGACAAAGCTGATGAGTCCGCAGGCGGGGAAGGTGAAGAACCAGGTGAACATCATGTCCTTAACGACGCCGAAGTTGATGGCCGAGAGGCGCTTGACGGCACCGACGCCCATGATGGCACAGGTCTTGATGTGTGTGGAGGACACGGGGATGCCGGTAAGGGTGGCAAGCAGCAGGTTCGCGGCGCCCGCGAGGTCGGCGGAGAAGCCCTGATACTTCTCGAGCTTAACCATGCTCTGGCCGACGGACTTTATGATGCGCTCGCCGCCGACGCTGGTGCCGATACCCATGGTGGCCGAGCACAGCAGCATAATCCAGATGGGGATGCCGGCATCGCCGACGCTGGTCTGGCCGTTTGCGAAGGCCACGCCTAAAAAGAGCACGCCGATGAACTTCTGTCCATCCTGCGCGCCGTGCATAAAGCTCATGGCCGCAGCGCTCGCGATCTGAGCGTATTTAAAGAAGACATTGGCACGTCGCCTGTTGGCGGCGGCGAAAAGAATCGAGACGAGTTTGCACAGGACCCAGCCCATGACAAAGCCCAGGCCGATGGAGAGCGCCAGGCCGTAGATGACCTTCATCCACTCGTGGACGTTGACGCTGCTCGCGCCGCCGAGGGCGATAGCGGCACCGGTCAGGCCGGCGATAAGGCTGTGGCTTTGCGAAGTGGGGATGCCAAAACGCGATGCTGTGGCGCCGTAGACGACGATGGAGAACAGCGCTGCGCAGAGGCACGCGAGCGCCATGGTGCTGTTTCCGCCAAAGTCGACGATATGTGAGATGGTGTTGGCGACGCTCGCATTAAAGTGCGTCATGATGAGCACGCCGAGGAAGTTGAATGCGGCGCTCATGAGAATGGCGGCGCGGGCGGGCATGCAACGCGTAGTGACGCAGGTCGCGATGGCGTTGGGCGCGTCGGTCCATCCATTGACGAAGATGGCGCCGAGCGCGAGGATCACGGTGACGGCAAGGACTGGGTTCGACACAATTTGGCCGAGGAAGGTTGAGAACGTTACGTCCATATATGGGCTTTCTCGAAGTTTGCAGGCACGTTACAAAAACATGATAAATCGTATCACCTCCTGTGGGTTTCTTAACGGAGTTCTGACGTGAGAAGTGGATTTTTTGGCACTAAAATTGAATATTAGTCCTGTTGACCGCGGGTATTCTTTTTGCTAACACGCCATGCGGACACGTGCGATTGCTACGACACTCCAAAACCACAGTCTGTTCGCTTTACAACATGCAAACATGCGTTCGATAATAGGAGACATGGAATATCGACAGACAGATGGCAAAACTCGGCGCGTGCACAAACAGTATGTGGACGTCGTGGCTCGCATCCTCGCGGGCGGACAGGTCGTGCCGGTCACCGTCTGCTGGGTCGACGGTCGTTGCTTTACGATTGACGAGATTGTCTCGACCACTGGGTTTGGCCTGACGGTTCACGGCATTCGTACGGCAACCTATAAGGTGCGTTTTGGCGGGCATGCGACCGAGTTGTATCTGGAGGACCAGACGCGTGAACGACCAGATGGCTCGCAGGCCCATCTGATGCGTTGGTGGGTGTGGGCATTCGACCGTACGCTCGAGGGCGAGCGCCGTAGGTAAGGACGTATGGCATTCGGGTACAATGACAGGAATCTTGTCAGCTACTGCGCCGTTATTTGTGGCGCTTTTTGAAAGGACGAACCTATGAACGATATCCAGGGCTATCAGAACGGCCCCGTCGAGAGCGGTGCAAGCCGCGCCAAGGAGATGTCGCCGCGCGCGTACAATCTCACCATGTCTGCCCTGATCTTCTTGGGCTTTTGCGCCATGGGCGCCGGCGCCTACTTTACGAGCACCATGTCGTTTGCGCGCATGATGATGAGCGGCGCCGCCTTGCCGCTGGTCTTTGGCTCGTTAATTTTGACCATCGTCGGCATGGTCATGATGTCGGCCGCCGCCAGCAAGCAGTCCGTGGGCCTGTCCCTTGTGGGCTACGTAATCTTTGCGAGTACCTTTGGCCTGACCGCGTCGTTTGGCCTTGCCAACTACGACTTGCCCACCATCAACACTGCCTTTATCGCCACGGCCGCCATCACCTTTGTCTTTGGCGCCTTGGGCGTGACGTTCCCCAAGTTTTTCCAGCGCGTATATGGCATCGGTTTTGGCATTCTGCTCGCCACTATTCTGGTTGAGATCGTGCTGATGTTCATGGGCGTTTCGCAGTCCATCACCGACCTGATCGTGATCGTGGTGTTCGCTGGCTTTATTGGCTACGACACCTATGTTGCCACGACGGTGCCGCCTACGCTGCCCAACGCCGTGCTCATGGCGTCCAATCTGTTCGTGGACATTATCAACGTGTTCCTGCGCATCCTGAACATCCTTGGCCGTCGCGACTAGTGGCGAATTGCGGCGGTGCTTGCCGTGCGTGCAAATCGATGCGAAAGGCGGTCCTTCGGGGCCGTCTTTTTTGTACGCGGCGGGGTATCATGGATGGGAAAAGCCGATAGCGGCAGCGACAGGAAAGGTGACCACTTATGGCAGACGTCGACAACAGGAACCGTAACCGCAGGTCCAACCGAGCGGGTCAGCCCAATCCCAAGCGCGAGGCCCGTGCCAAGGCCGCCGAGCGTCACGTGGCAACTGTGTCCGAAGCGTGCGCCAAGGATATCGAGCGTTCGCTTGCCGGCGTTCGCGAGTTTGACGGTATGCCTGCCGGCTTTGTCGCGGCGATGAAGGCCAAGGTTCAGACTGCTGTGGCCGCCGAAGAACAGGTTGCCGAGGACGTCGAGGGCGCGGAGGCTGCCGAGACCGAGGCAGCGCCTGAGCCCGTCGAGGAAATCGCTGAAGCTGAGTCCGCGCCTGCAGAGGAGCCCGCTCCGGTTCTGCCCGAGGTCACCGTGCTCGATGCCTCCGCCACGCAGGCCATCCTGGACAACGGTCGTGGCTATGCGCAATTCTGCGACATGGCCGTGCTCGCCTTTGCCTCGTTCACCAACCCGGGCGGTGGCTATATTCAGGGTTATCTGGGCCAGGAGGCCACGCTGTGCGCCGATTCGTATCTGTACAACGTTCTCGACAAGCAGCGCAAATGGTACGGCGAGAACCGTCGCCGCAACATCAACTGCGAGCTTTACCGAAACCGTGCGCTGGTGGTGCCTGCGGTGCGCTTCGACCGTAACCACGTGCATGCATACGCCGACGTGATCGTGGCCGCCGCGCCCAACGTTAAGCGCGCCCGCCAGGAGTATCGCGTGGGTGACGATGCCCTGCTGGACGCCCTGCGCGACCGCATTCGCTTTGTGCTTGCCATCTGCGACGAGCTAGGTCGCGAGAAGCTCGTGCTGGGCGCTTGGGGCTGCGACAACAATGGCTTTGACGCAGAGGCCGTGGCCGAGCTCTTCCGCAAGGAGCTCGCGTCGGGCGACTTTAAGGTCAAGCGGGTCTTCTTTGCTGTGCCCTCTACGCGCTGGGACGAGGACTTCGCCAAGTTCGAGCACGTGCTGGCAAACTTCCCCGAGCGCAACGAGGAGTCCTATGCCCAGGTTGTCGCTCGCGCTGCGGCAGCTCACGCCGCCGAGCAGGCCCAGGCTGCTACCGAGGATGATGAGGACGAGGACGATTGGCGCAAGTACCTGTAATCGGTACGTGCTGACAGATAGGTCGAGCCGACGGGAGAGGCTGCTTCCGTCGGCTTCTTACTGAGCGAGGGGCTTACGATGAAAAACGTTCTATGCTTTGGCGACAGCAACACCTATGGTTACGATCCGGCGGGCATGCGCGACGGCACCGCGGTGCGCTATGCGCAGGACGTGCGCTGGTGCGGCGTGGCCCAACGTGACTTAGGCGAGGGCTGGCATGTAATTGAAGAAGGCCTCAACGGCCGCACGACGGTACGCGACGACATGTGCCATCTGGACACCAATCTTAACGGCATCCGCGCGCTTCCGATGCTGCTCGAGGCCCATAAGCCGCTGGATGCGATCGTTATTATGCTGGGAACTAACGATTGCAAGACGGTCTTTGGTGTGACGGCCTCCGATATTGCCCGTGGCACCATGGCGCTGATTCGCGCGGTGCGTGCATATCCCTGGACCAATGCCGCACCCTGTCCGCGTATTCTGCTGATGGCACCTATCAAGATCAAGCCGCAAATCGCCGATGTATATATGACCGATTTTGATGAGCGTTCCGTCGAGGCCTCGGAGCATTTTGCTGAATACTATGCGCACGTAGCCGAGCAGTTTGGCTGCGACTTTTTGAATGCAGCGGAGTTTGCCGAGCCGGGCGATATCGACTATCTGCATATGATGCCCGAAAGCCACGAAAGTCTGGGTCACGCCGTGGCAGCCAAGCTCCAAGAGATGCTCGGTGAGTAGCACGACCCCAAACCACCACAAAGGTGCCTGTCCCCTTTGCGGTGGTTTGGGCTGCGAATCTTAATACTGCCACATGTGATTGACGGGGCCGGAGCCTTTGCCCATGTTCAGGCCGGCGGCCAGAGCGCCTGTCAGGTATGCCTTGCCGGCGTTGACGGCGTCGGCAAGATCCATGCCCTGGGCCAGCGCGCAGGCGATGGCGGACGAGAGCGTGCATCCGGTGCCGTGCGTGTTGTCGGTCTCGATGCGCTTGTGGCGGAACCACGTGGTGAGTGGATCTCCCAGATGGTTGCCCTCGTCATCGAGTGGCGCGGGTTCGGCCAGTACATCGTTGGCCTCGTTGACAAGATGCCCGCCCTTAACGAGGGATGCGCAACCAAAGCGGCGGGTGAGGAGCATGGCAGCATTTTGCTGCGTGCGCTCGGAGTCGACCTCGTAGTCGAGCAGGGCCATGGCCTCGGGAATATTGGGCGTGATAACCGTTGCTAGCGGGAACAGGCGGCGGGTGAGCGCCTCGGCGGCATCTTCGGCAATCAGCCGTGCGCCCGAGGTGGCTACCATGACGGGGTCGACTACCACGTTTGTCGCGTTCCAAGCGCTCAGGCGGTCGGCGATAACATCGATAATCTCGGCAGAGGAAACCATGCCAATCTTGACGGCGTTGGGGCGGATATCGTCAAAAACGGCATCGATCTGTGCCGCGACAATATCCGGGGAGATGTTCTGCACGGCGGTGACGCCCAGGGTGTTCTGTGCGGTGATAGCGGTGATGGCCGTCTCGGCATACAGGCGGTGCGCCGTGATGGTCTTGATGTCGGCCTGAATGCCGGCGCCACCGCTGGAATCGGATCCTGCGAGGGATAGAACGGCAGGTACCTTACTGCGATCCATGTTCGCTCCCTTGTTCGGTCGGAATCAAATGGGTCTATAAGCCAGCATTATAAAGATGCCCGGGCCGACTCTATGTCGAACCCGGGCGGGCGATGCAATCTTTACGCAAATGCAAGCAAATGTTCACACGTCAACAATTGACAGGCACCGGCTCGCCGCCAGAAGCGGCCGCGGCGACAGGGCTAGTCCTCCATGCCGAGGTCGATCGTGGTGCCCTCGAAGATTTTGTTGACGGTGCGGACGGCGCACATCTTGCCACACATGGTGCAAGTGCCCTCGGTGGCGGCGGGGGACTCCTCGTAGCGCTTCTTGCCCGTAACCGGGTCGAGCGCGCACTTCCACATGGCGTCCCAGTCGAGCTTGCGGCGTGCCTGGCCCATCTTGTCGTCCATGTCGCGGGCGTGGGGCACCTTTTTGGCGATGTCGGCGGCGTGTGCGGCGATCTTGGTGGCCATGAGGCCGTCGAGCACATCCTGGGCGTTGGGCAGGCATAGGTGCTCTGCCGGTGTCACGTAGCACAGGAAGTCGGCACCGGAGCTGGCGGAGATGGCGCCGCCGATGGCAGCGGTGATGTGGTCGTAACCCACGCCGATATCGGTCACCAGCGGCCCGAGCACATAGAACGGAGCATTGTGGCACAGGCGCTTCTGCAGTTTCATGTTGGCGGCGATCTCGTCGAGCGCCATGTGACCCGGGCCCTCGACCATGACCTGGACGCCGGCGGCCCAAGCGCGCTTGCACAGCTTGCCCAGCTCGATCATCTCGGCGGTCTCGGTGGCGTCGTTGGAGTCGTAGAGGCAGCCCGGGCGGCAGGAGTCGCCGAGCGAAATCGTCACGTCGTACTCGTGGCAAATCTCGAGCAACTCGTCGTAGAACTCATAGAACGGGTTCTCGTTACCGGTGACCTCCATCCAGCCAAACAGCAGTGAGCCGCCGCGGCTCACGATGTTCATCAGGCGGCCGGTCTCCTTAAAGGTCTTGGTGACCGACTTGTTGATGCCGCAGTGAATGGTCATAAAGTCCACGCCGTCCTCGGCATGCGCGCGCACGACTTCGAACAGGTCGTCCTTGGTGAGCTTGACCAGCGGCTTTTCCATGTAGCCGATGGCGTCGTACATGGGGACGGTGCCTACCATGAGCGGCGTCTCGTCGATGAGCTGTTGGCGGAACTGGCGCGTCTTGCCCGAGTTGGAGAGGTCCATGATGGCGTCGGCGCCAAAGTCCTCGGCGATCTTGACCTTCTTCCATTCCTCGGTGGCATCGGCCTTGTCGCCCGAGATGCCCAAGTTCACGTTGACCTTGGTGGAAAGGCCCTCGCCGACACCAAAGGCGCGCATGCCCTTTTTGATATGCACGATGTTGGCGGGAATGGCGATGCGGCCGTCGGCCACGCGCTCGCGGATGTACTCGGGGTCGCGATGCTCGCGCTCGGCGACTTCCTTCATCTGCGGCGTGATCTGCCCGGCACGGGCGAAGTCGATTTGCGTGACGAGCTTGGGCTCGGTCTGTGTGCTCATTGGCACGGCTCCCTTCGTTGGCATTACCCATATAAGGTTTGCGGGTCAGGGCGGGCGCGCCCAATCTCAGCCTGCCGTCTTGTCCTGCAAGCTCCCCGTTTATGTAATGGGCTCAAGTATAGCCTGAATGGGTACGATTGGGCCAACGAGCGTGCCTGTGGGGAGGCGAACATGGAAGACAAGCATCTATATCGAGAGACGCAATGGGATGTATCGGCCGAGGAAAGCCGTGCGCACCATGGTCTTGTCGCGATTGGTTTTGCGGTGCTTGCCGTGCTGGTGATTGCCTTTTGTATCTGGACGTTTGGTGGTCGCGGCGGCGCTGCATGGGAGTTTGAGGCCGACGATGCCCTGCCGATCATGACGGTGAAGGTCACTGGCGGTAACACGGTGGCCGCGCCGGGGGACTATTGGTATCCGCGCGACGAGTTTGTGCAGCTGCAGTTGAGCGGCGGGTCTATTCCGGGTGAAGAAATCGAACGCGTGACGTTTGATGAGGCACTCAAAACACTCACGGTGAAGCTCAAAGATCAGGGCGATGTGCCCACGACCATGGATATCGCTCTGACGGAGTGGCGTCTGGAACCTCCGTCGGGCGTTACGGTATCCGACGTAGAGCACGTTAAGATTACCTACCAAGATGGCTCGACGAGCGAGATTGCAAAGGCCGATGGCTTGGCGGAGTAATGGGGTGTTTGGAAACGGCGGGCCTATTGTGCCTGCGCGTTCATGAAAACCAGGGTGTTTTTGTCTGAAAGCTCGGGGATGTGCCGATAGCCGATGTTGAATGCGGTAAGTTCGCTTGCATCCTCGAGCTTGTTTTCTGCCATCCACCGCACCATGGAGCCGCGCGCCTTTTTGCTGGCGGTCGAGCGCTGGATGGGCTTGCCGTTGCGGATACCCTCGCCAAAAAGGCATGTGACGGCCATGGCGTCGTCCGCGAGGTGGGGCAGAACGGTTTTGGCATATTCTACGCTGGCGAGATTGACGATCGTGGTGTTTGAGCCTGCCGGGGCGATAGCCCGCGCGAGCTTGTCGCTCCAAAACGCGTAGAGGTCTTGGGCATCGTTAACGGCGAGCTTCGCGCCCATCTCCAGTCGATACGGTTCGACGGCATGGAAGGGACGAACGCACCCGTAGAGGCCGGAGAGGATCCACAGATGGTCTTGCAGCCATGCGAGCTGCACTGAATCCATCACCTCGGGTGCCATGCTCTGGTACTGAATGCCGTGATAGGACATGATGGCGGGGGAGAGGTGACGGGCGAGTGCGGGATTGTCGAGATCGCCGTTCCCCAAGATGGGCTCGAACTCATGCAAAATGTCGAGACAAGGGGCCAGCAGCTTGTCGCTGACGTTCCACAGAGCTTGTAGGCCGCTGTCGCCTTCGGTTCGTTCGATGTCCAAGAGCGCATGGTGCAGCTGAGCGGTCTCGCGCGCAAAGGGCGGGATCCCCTGAACTTCAAAAGCATCTTGTGCCGCGCGCATTTGCTTGGCGGGTGAAACGATGACCTGGAGCATGAACTCTCCTCTGCCAAAAAAGTCGCGGCGGAATACGGTCTGCGCGAGCCGGTTGAAGGCCAGGTTAGTCCGTATTCCACCGCAAGTTATAAAGGGCTGGTTTGGTGCGCCTTACAAGGGTTGGTTAGGCGCGCTCGAGGAAGGCTTTGTAGCCGCGATAGGCCTCGTAGATATCGGCCTTGTTGGCGACCTCCCACAGGGCGTGCATGGACAGGACGGCAACGCCGGAGTCGATGACGTTCATGCCATACTTGGCCATGATGTAGGCAATGGTGCCGCCGCCGCCCGCGTTGACGCGACCGAGCTCACAGGTCTGGAAGTCCACGCCGGCCTCGTCCATGATGTCGCGGACGAGAGCCACGTACTCGGCATCGGCGTCGTTGGAGCCGCCCTTGCCGCGGCTGCCCGTGTACTTGTTAAAGCACAGGCCGCGACCCATAAAGGCCGCGTTCTTGGTCTCGAACTTGCCGGCATAGCCCGGGTCGAAGCCGGCGGACACGTCGGAGGAGAGCATGCGGCTGCGGGCGAGTGCGCGGCGCAGGGCCAGCGGGCTATCCTCGCCGGCGAGCGTCATGATCTCGGCGACGGTGTTCTCGAAGAAGCGGCTCGTCATACCGGTGGCACCCACGGAGCCGATCTCCTCCTTGTCGACGATGAGCGTGATGCTCGTGCGCTCCACGTTGGCGACGTCGATCTGGGCGAGCATGGAGGGGTAGGCGCAGACGCGATCGTCGTGGCCATAGCCCAAAATCATGGAGCGGTCGAGGCCCATGTCGCGGGCGGGGCCGGCGGGCACGACCTCGATCTCGGCGGAGAGGAAGTCCTCCTCCTCGACGTCGTACTGCTCCTTGAGGATGTCCAAGAACATCTGCTTGACGGGCTCCTTGGGGGCGTCCTTGTCGTCCCCATCGAACTTGACGGGACGACCGCCCACGATCACGTCGAGGATCTCGGCATCGACGGCGTCCTTGGCAGGCTTGGACATCTGCTCGCTCGAGAGGTGGATCAGCAGGTCGGAGATGGTAAAGACCGGGTCGTCCGCCTTGTCGCCGATATTGATGTCGACGGTGGTACCGTCCTTTTTGCAGATGACGCCCACGAGTGCGAGCGGGGAGGCTACCCAGTGGTAGCTCTTGACGCCGCCGTAGTAGTGCGTGTCGAGGTAGGCCATGTCGCCGGCCTCGAAGGCGGGATTCTGCTTAAGGTCCAGGCGCGGCGAGTCCACGTGGGCGCCCAGGATGTTAAAGCCCTGCTCGAGCGGGGCGGTGCCCAGGTTGACGAGCATAAGGTCCTTGCCGTGGTTGGCGGCGTACACCTTGTCGCCTGCCTTGAGCTCGCGGCCCTCGGCAATCACGGTCTCCAAGTCGACGTAGCCCGCCTCCTCGGCCATCTTGATGCCGGTCTTGACGCACAGGCGCTCGGTCTTATTCTCGCTCAAAAACTGCTTATAGCCGCGGCAAAGCTCCTCGAGTTCCTCGACTTGCTGTGGCGTGTACTTTTTCCATGCGCAGGGACGCTCCATGACGCAGGCTCCTTTCGGATCGATCGTGCTGGTTGATGTACCGTGAGCCATCGTATCACGCGCGGGCCCGCGGCGGCAGGGAAGCCTGATGTGCGGTGGCCGCGGGGCGGGGAGCGTGTAAACTGGTGTGAGCAAACCGTGCCCAGCCCAAAGCGAGGTATTCAATATGTCTGACAAGCGCCGCACCTTTGCCGTTATCGACGGCAACTCGCTCATGCACCGCGCCTTCCACGCCGTGCCGCCCACCATGAATGCGCCGGACGGGCGCCCCACCAACGCGATCTTCGGCTTTCTGAACATGTTTCTCAAGATGATCGATGCCTTTAACCCCGACGGTGTGGTCGTGGCGTTTGATAAGGGCAAACCGCGCGTGCGCATGGAGATGCTGCCGCAGTATAAGGCGCAACGCCCGCCCATGGACCCCGATCTGCATGCGCAGTTTCCGATGATCAAGGAGCTGCTCACCGCGCTCAACGTGCCGATTCTGCAGTCCGAGGGCTGGGAAGGCGACGATATCCTGGGAACCATGGCGCGCCTGGGTGAAGAGGCCGGCTGCGACATGCTGCTGGTGACCGGCGACCGCGACATGTATCAACTCGTGACCGAGCACGTCAACGTGGTCTCGACCCGCAAGGGCCTGTCCGACGTGGCGATCATGACGCCCGAGAGCGTGGACGACCTGTATCACGGCATTACGCCGGCGCTCGTGCCCGATTTTTACGGTCTAAAGGGCGATACGTCGGACAACATTCCCGGCGTATCGGGCATCGGCCCCAAAAAGGCGAGCGCGCTCATCGCACAGTACGGCAGCTTGGACGAGGTCATCGCGCATGCCGACGAGGTCAAGGGCAAGATGGGCGAGAACCTGCGTGCGCACATCGACGATGCGCTGCTGAGCCGCAAGGTCGCAACCATTCGCACCGATGCGCCCGTCGAACTCGACTTTGACGAAACGTCCTTCCCGGCGTTTTCTGCCGACGAAGTGTCCGCGGCGCTGGGCACGCTTGGTATCACCGCCATGCAGAACCGTTTCTTGGCGCTGATCGGCGGCGAGGGCGGGGCTGCTGCTGCCTCCAGTGTGTTTGAGATACCTGCGATGGTTCGCGCAGCCGCCGGCGATGCCGACGCGCTTGGTGCCGTTGCGGCTGAGGTTTCCCGCGCGATTGATGCCGGCGAGTGGGTCGCCGCCGTGGTGGACGACGACAAGGAAGAGGGCGCGCTCTTTGGACTGACGCGCACGCTGTGGTTGGCGACGTCCAAGGGCCTGTTCGCGCTCGAGGAGGGCGACGGCGGTACCACTGCCGTAGTCGATGGCTTCAACTTCGCCCACGGCGTGATTGCCGGCGTGCTTGCGCGCCTGTTTGTGGAGTGCCGCGTGGCGAGCCCGGATATGAAGGCGTTGTTGCACGAGCTTTCGCCCATCGATTCTTCTGAACTCGAGCTCATGGATCCGCTCGCTACCGATTCCACGCGTATCTTCGATACCGTGGTCGCTGCCTATCTGCTGGATTCCGATCGCTCCGAGTTCGATGAGGCATATCTTGCCGATACGTATCTGCAGATGGCGCTGCCTGCGGTGCGCGGCGCAGAGGGTGCCGGCGAGGACGCTCCAGCGCCTGCCGCCCGTACTGCGGCTCTGACGCTGGCGCTCGTGACGCCGTTGCGCGAGTGCATGGCCCGTGAGAATGCCGCCAACGTGTTCGATGGCATCGAGATGCCGCTCGTTCCGGTGCTTGCCAAGATGGAGCGCGCGGGCATGCTCGTGGACCCCGATCGCCTGCGCAGTCTGTCCGAGGGTCTGGCGACCCAGATCACCGAGGTTGAGCGCAGTATTCGCGACCTGGCGGGTGACGAGACCTTTAATATTGGCAGTCCCATGCAGCTGTCGCATGTGCTCTTTGATGTGATGGGGCTTCCGACCAAGGGCCTCAAGAAGACTAAGCGCGGCTATTATTCGACCAACGCCAAGGTGCTGAGCGACCTTGCGCGTGACCACGAAATCGTGCGTCTGATCTTGGACTGGCGTGAGAAGTCTAAGATCAAGTCCACCTATCTGGACACCCTGGGCCCGCTACGCCGTGGTGACGGTCGCGTACACACTACGTACAACCAGACCATCACGGCAACGGGGCGTCTGTCCTCGAGCGACCCGAACCTGCAGAACATCCCGACGCGCTCGGAGCTGGGTCGTACCGTTAAGACGGCGTTTTCGGCAGGCGAGGGAAGCGTCTTTTTGGCGGTGGACTACTCGCAGATCGAGCTGCGTCTGCTGGCGCATCTCTCAGGTGACGAGCACTTGGTGCGCGCCTTTAACGAGGGCGAGGACTTCCATGCCGAGACGGCGGCGCGCGTGTTCGGTGTGCCGGTGTCCGAGGTAACGCCCGACCTGCGCAGTCGCGCCAAGGCCGTGAACTTTGGCATCGTGTATGGTCAGCAGGCCTACGGCCTGTCGCAGTCGCTGCATATCTCGATGGCCGAGGCGCGCGACATGATCGACCGCTACTACGAGGCCTACCCGGGCGTGCGTACGTTCCTCGACAACGTGGTAGCACGTGCCAAGCAGACGGGCTACGCCGAGACCATGTATGGCCGCAGACGCCATATTCCCGAGCTCAAGGCCAAAAATCCGCAACTTCGCGGCTTTGGCGAGCGCACGGCCATGAACCATCCCATGCAGGGCACCGCGGCCGACATCATCAAGATCGCCATGGCCCGCGTAAGCCGTCGCCTGGAAGAAGAAGGCTTTGCCGCCCACATGATCCTGCAGGTGCACGACGAACTGGACTTTGAGTGCCCCATCGACGAAGTCGAGCGCCTAACCACCATGGTCCGCGACGTCATGGAACACGTAGTAGACCTCCACGTCCCCCTAATCGCCGAAGCCAGCACCGGCATAACCTGGGCCGACGCTAAATAAAGGCGTACCAACAACCCCAAAGTAACCAAAAGCAGAAGGGGGCTCCTTGCCAACAAGGAGCCCCCTTCATTCCAAAAAATCAGCCAAAGTATCTAGGTGCCAAGACGCCATCCAGGCGGCAATCAAGTCACCGCAGGACCTGGCCGGGCGAGGCGGGTAAGTTTTTCGTAGATTCCGCACGAGCCGGAAAGCACTTAATGTGCTTTCCGGGCGAGCCCAGGACCTGACCGAACGAAAAACTTACCCGCCTCACCCGTCCAGGTCCGACGAGCAACGTTAACGAGCCGCCAGGATGGCGTCGATGAGCGTCAGTACGCCCCCGTCGTTGTTGCTCGGAATGCGCCACTTGGCGTGCGCGTTCATATGCTCCTCGGCGTTGTCCACGATAAAGCTATGCCCGACGCGCTCCAGCATGGGGATGTCGTTGTAGGTATCACCCACGGCGGCAGCATCGGCAATATCGATGCCCAGGTGCTCGCACAGGTGCGCGACGCCGGCGCCCTTGTCGACGCCCAGGTTCATAAAGTCGATCCACTCGCGCCCGGCGTTGGTGACGTAGAGCTTGTCCGAGAACTCGGGGCTATAGGTCTCGCGGAAAGCGGGCTCGGCGTCGTAGCCGGGGAAGAAGACCGAAATCTTGTTGGACTCGAAATCAATGCCCTCAAAGCTGTCGACGTAGTTGATTGTGTTGTAGTAGACGCTGATCTCGTCGTGGTATTGATGGTCGCGGGCAAGCACGTAGAACTCGTCGAAGCAGCACAGGACGGGGACAGCGCGAGGATCCTCCGAGGCACGGTTCAAGACCTGCTGATACAGCTCCACGTCAATATTGCTCTTATAGATATAGCTGCCGCGATAGATCACGCACGCTCCGTTGTCGGGACAAAAGGCGAGGCGGTTCTTGATGCCCTCGAACATCTCCTCGAGCTTGGGGGCGGGACGTCCGCTGGCGGGGCAGAATACGATGCCGGCGTCGGCGAGCTTGTCCAGGCGCTCATCAAGACCCTGGGGCAGCACACGCTCGTCGGTCAGCAGCGTCTTGTCCATATCGACGGCGAGAATCTTAATGTTGCCGATGTTGGCGTCCGATTCGTAAGTTTGCATAAAAAAGCGCCTTTCGTTTCGAGATTGTTTCAGACGTTATAACCATCAACTAGTAGTCGAGCGTATTTTCGCAGGAATGGTGCGTATTTGCACTGCAATTCACAAACTAATGAAAATCTTTTCAGAAATTTGAATTTGTCGCTTGTGCTGCGGGCACTTTAGCGTAATATAGCGACCATCGAAAACGGAGACGGCAAAAGAGCCGCTTACCGAGGAAAAGGTACCGTTTACGATATTTGAATTGCGCCCGGCGATAGGTGAAAGGAGAGGCAGATGCAGTTCGTAAAGATCATCACTACTGCAGACAATGCCATCCGACGCCAGCGCGCAATTTCCCGACGACGATAACAATCGTCTCTGTCCGCATGGGGCGAATTGCCTCAACAGAGTCATTTTGAGGTCGTTGGGTTTTAGCACGACATTGCTGCATGTTTCTAGGGCATGTATGTGCTGATTTTTGCTATTTAACCTGATATTGCACGGTATATGACCTTGAAATGACTTGCAACTGACCGATGTTCTAACTAGCTACCAAGGGCGAAAGGAAACAGCCATGAGCAAGGAAAAAGTCGTTCTCGCATATTCCGGTGGTCTTGATACATCTGTATGTGTCAAGTGGCTCCAGGACGAGAAGAATCTCGATGTCGTTTGCGTTTGCGGCAATGTGGGCCAGGAGGAGACCGGCCTGGACGCCAAGAAGCAGAAGGCCCTCGACCTGGGCGTTCTCGATTGCCAGGTGCTCGACCTGCGCGACGAGTTCTCCGATGAGTTCCTGATTAAGGCCATCGCCGCAAACTCCATGTACGAGAACAAGTACCCGCTGCTCTCCGCCCTGTCTCGCCCGCTGCTTGCCAAGAAGCTTGTCGAGGTCGCCCACGAGTTTGGCGCGACCTACGTCGCCCACGGCTGCACCGGCAAGGGTAACGACCAGGTTCGTTTTGAGGCTGCCGTCAAGGCCCTCGATCCCGAGCTTAAGGTCATCGCCCCGGTTCGCGAGTGGGATCTGAAGTGCCGTCCCGACGAGGTCGCCTATGCCCACGCCCACAACGTGCCGGTTCCCGAGGGTGCCAACGATAACCCCTATTCCATTGACGACAACCTGTGGGGTCGTGCCATTGAGTGCGGCCACCTGGAGGATCCCTGGAACGAGCCGCTCGACGACGCCTGGGTTATGACCAAGAATCCCGAGGACACGCCCGATACCCCGACTTACACCGAGATTGAGTTTGAGGCGGGCAAGCCCGTCGCCGTCGACGGCAAGAAGATGAAGCTCTCTGAGATCGTCATCGCCCTCAACAAGATTTCGGGCGACAACGGCTTTGGCCGTCTCGACCTGGTTGAGGATCGTCTGGTGGGCCTCAAGAGCCGTGAGTGCTACGAGGTTCCCGGCGCCCTGACGCTCATCACCGCCCACAAGGCACTCGAGGACATTTGCGTCGAGGGCGACCTGCTCAAGACTAAGATTAAGCTCGAGCAGGATTGGGCCACCGCCGTGTACAACGGCCAGTGGTACAGCCCGCTCAAGAACGCGCTCGACGCCTTTATGGCCGACACCCAGAAGTTCGTGACCGGCACCGTCCGCCTGAAGTTCTTTAAGGGCAACTGCCACGTCGTCGGCCGCAAGAGCCCCTTCAGCCTCTACGACTACGGTCTGGCTACCTACGACCGCGACACCACGTTTGATGAGAAGGCCAGCGCCGGCTTTATCGAGATCGATACGCTGTCGCTCAAGACGTGGGCCAAGGTCCAGGGTCCCAGCTCTGCCGCTGCCCAGGCTTAAGTCTTCCTTTCCTTGGTATCCGCGCGGCCCATCCGCGTGATACACAACGGGCGCATGGGGTCCCTACCTTTCGTTATGCTTGCTGACACTTCTTAACATCGGTGGCCCCTACGTTCCGCCCGCATAAATGACGCCGCGACTGCGGCTGAGTCCGAGCCCCGCCGGGGTTGTCCGGCGGGGCTCCTTCTATCAATTTGGCGGCTCTGCGCCTATATATATGAGGAGTATCCATTATGTTCAATGCTGTCGTGCATGCTTTACTTGCCCTCGCGCCCGAGCTCGATGCTGCAAAGGTCGAGGACGTCCCTATGAGCCTGAAGGCTTGGATTGACGGTTCGCAGGGCAACATCCGGAGGGAGACGTTGGGCGCCAAGTGCATGGTGCGTCACTTCTTTGCAAATTAGCTATATGGCCTCGCGCACGGTGGGGAATATGCAAAACTAGCGGTTGAAAAATCGCTTTAGCGATATGGCGCATTGCTTTGGGCGCTTGTTTTGGTATTTGGAGAAAGGAGACGGTTCCATGGCTCTTTGGGGCGGTCGTTTTGAGGCGGGCGTGGCCGAGGTCACGCAGGAGTTTGGTGCGTCGTTGCCGGTCGACAAGCATCTCTATAAGCAGGATATCGCCGGCTCTAAGGCACATGCCAAGATGCTGGCAGCCCAGGGCATCATCAGTGCCGAGGACGAGCAGGCGATCGCCGAGGGCCTGGCCGGAATCGAACAGGATATCGATGCCGGCAACTTTACCTTCGATATCAACGACGAGGACATCCATATGTCCATCGAGAGCGAGCTGACGCGTCGCATCGGTGAGGCCGGTAAGCGCTTGCATACCGGGCGTTCGCGCAACGACCAGGTGGCGACCGATACGCGCCTGGGCGTCAAGGCGCTTGCCAAGGAGCTCATGGAGGCCAATCTTGAGCTGCGCCATGTGCTGGTGGATGCGGCCAAGAAGTACGACAAGGTGATTCTGCCGGGCTACACGCATATGCAGCACGCTCAGCCCGTGCTGCTGTCGCATCATCTGCTGGCATATTCCTGGATGTTCGCGCGTGACTTTACGCGCCTGAAGGCCGCCTTTGATGCCGCCGACAACTGTCCACTGGGTGCTGCCGCGCTTGCCGGTACAAGCTATCCGCTCGATCGCCAGATGACGGCTGCCGAACTTGGCTTTGCGGGCGTGATTCCCAACTCGCTCGATGCGGTTTCCGACCGTGATTTCCTGCTCGATCTGCATTACGCCGGCTCCGTCATGGCCATGCACCTGTCGCGTCTTTCCGAGGAGATCGTGCTATGGTCGAGCTCCGAATTCGGCTTTATCACGCTTTCCGACTCGTACTCCACTGGCTCGTCCATCATGCCGCAGAAGAAGAACCCCGACTTTGCCGAGCTTATCCGCGGCAAGAGCGGCCGAGTCTATGGCAATCTGGTGCAGCTGCTCGTGACCATGAAGGGCCTGCCGCTTGCTTATAACAAGGACTTGCAGGAGGACAAGGAGGGCGCGCTCGATACCGCTCACACGCTCATGCAGTGCCTGTCCGTTATGGCCGGTATGATTTCGACTTGGACTGTCAACGAGGATGCCATGGCGCGCGAATGCGGCGTGGGGCACCTTGCCGCCACCGATGTTGCCGATTACCTGGCCAAACGTGGTCTGCCGTTCCGCGAGGCACATGCCGTGGTGGGCCATCTGGTCCTGATGTGTGAGAAGCGCGGCTGCAATCTTGAGGACCTGCCGTTTGAGGTGTTCCAGGAGGCAAGCCCGCTCTTTGAGCACGATATTACCGAGGCGCTCGACATCCCGTCGATTGTCGCCGCGCGCACAACCGAGGGCGGCACCGCCCCTGCCGCCGTTGCCGTGCAGCTGCAGCGTGCCGAGGCGCAGCTCGTGGCCGACGAGGGCGTATTTGGATCGCTGACCAAGGTCGTCGAGATGGGTCACGGGGCAAAGTAGAGGTTTGGCTGAAGTTGTTTTGGCCATTTATTGGTAAATCGTTTTGGCTTTACGGGCGTTTGCTGTTGCGGGCGCCCGTATTTTGTTGCTATGGGGGAGGGGCTTGTCGAGAACTTCTGTAGGACCTTTGGGCAGGTTGTGAAGGAGATACGTTCGCGGGTGGCAACCGACCGTCCGCTCGGTTCGATGCGGTTGATGCGCGGTCGGATGGTACTCTAATCGGGCTTCGAAACAGAAGTGACACATATGGAGCGCTTTAATAAATTGCAGCGTTTCAATAAACAGCTTTTTGTTTAACTGCAGCTAAAACTCTGTTACGATGCAGTCCAGGCGGGTGCCGGAATGGGACTTGGGCACGCGCGAACCTACTTGAAAGGCTACCTTATGGCTATCGAGAAGACCTTCATCATGATTAAGCCCGACGCCGTGCGCGACCGCAAGATCGGCGAGATCGTTGCTCGCATTGAGCGCAGCGGCCTTGTCATCGAGCGCATGGAGATGACCACGCTCGAGCGCGCTACCGTCGAGGAGCACTACGCCCATCTGGCCGACAAGCCCTTCTTTGGCGGTCTCTGCGACTTTATGACGAGCGGTCCGGTCGTCAAGATGGTCGTTTCCGGTCTCTCCGCTGTCTCCAAGATGCGCACCCTCATGGGCGCCACCAACCCGCTTGACGCTGCCCCCGGCACCATTCGCGGCGACTTCGCTGTCGATGTTAACGCCAACGTGATCCACGGCTCCGACTGCCTGGAGAACGCCGAGATCGAGATCAAGCGCTTCTTTGGCTAAACCAGCTTTGACTCCTTAAAGCTGTTAGCGTGTGGCTTTGGCGCCGCGGAATTCCATCCGCGGCGCCCTTTTTATTTCAGTAGACTTTTGGTAAATGCCCACAAATCTACTAAAGAGCCCCCGTCCGGGGCTTATAGGACAAAATGTGTGTCCCGATAGAACACCCGTTTCCATCCATTAATC
>CABUPH010000017.1 GCA_902493375.1 uncultured Collinsella sp. | reverse complement strand
GTCCCTCCAACAGGAGTTCGCCGACTTCGCTGCCGAGGCGGACAAATCGCAATTTATCATCCACCAAGATCTTCACGGCTTTTGAAAAGACAGATAGTTACATGTCCAACGCTACAGAAGCCCGAGGACCGTCGCCTTTGATAGCATCTCGTAGGCTCGCGGATATGTCTCTTTGTCGCGCTCGGCCATAAATGCCCAGTTCGCCGTCACGTCAGCCGCTCTCACCATAGCCACCTTGGAGGAGTCGACATAGGAGACTGGAATCTTGGGCAGCCAGTCGCTAAATACAGGAGGGTAGGAGGTCTGCCACGTTGGATTGAACATGCCGCAGCTCAGCTCCTCATCAATCGATTCTGCCAGGTTGTACTTTCCGTCGATCGAAGTCGAATGCTCGTCAACCACAACAGAAACCGCGTCAACCTCACTCGCGGCAATTCCCTGAAGCCTCAGCGCGTCAACGATGCCGGACTTCACGCCACGCTTTAGAGCGTAGTCAAGATACCTTTGCTTGCGCCTTTTCGAGCTTGAATTCTCAGAGCAAGTGCAACACCTCTGAGTAGTGGACCTCGTAGGGCGTCCTGAACCCCAGGCGTTTGTGGGGCCTGCGGTTGATGGCATCGTACACCCGCTCGACCTCCTCGTCCGAGACCGCAGAGAAGCCGGTCCCCTTCGGGAAGTACTCGCGCAACAGACCGTCTGTGTTTAGTCAAGCCTGATTTTCGGTTTGGGGCTGCGGTGGAAATCCTGGTCCTCTTTTGATCCAGGATTTCCACCGCAGCCCCAACCCGTAAATTGAACGCTATCAAACACAGATGCCGTCGCGAAGTCGATGTCGCGCGTGACGCGGCCGTCGGGGATGCGCGCGAGCAGCCCGCTTCCGCCCTTGAGGATGAACCGGCCGTCGGGGTTGCTGAACACCCTGCACAGGAACCGGTCGCGCAAAGCCCGACGACAGCCGTCCCCAGGGTCACCGCCCCTGTCGCGAACGACCCTCTTCAGGGCCCTGTCGAGCTGACCGCCGTTCTCGTACGTCATTCTTCCCGCCTCCTAGCTAACGAACCGCACAGGCTGTCCCCCGCCGGCATCCCGGCTTTTGCCCCCCTCGCGTCGATTTTCTCCCTCAGCGTGCCCTCGTCTTCGACGAGGCCCCTTTCGAGCGCGTCCGCGAGCACGTTCGCGACCAGGCTCAGCTCCTCCCCGGAGTCTATCAGGTCCACCACCGTGAGCCAGGGCCTCGTCGCCGGGATGTCCGAGACGATCGCCACGTCCTTCGGGTCGAGGCGGCGCTTCCTGATGATCAGGTTCGGGCGCTTAGTCTGCTTTCTCTCGGGCGTGCAGAACTCGTAGGGCGAGGGGCTGACCTCGCCGATGCCGTAGAGCCATGCAGCCGTCCCCCCCATGGCGACGGGCACGCCCTCGCCCGCGATGTCGCCGGGGCGCCTCCCCGGGTCGATCGACAGTCAGGCCGCGAGGACGTTCTCCTCCCGCGTGCTCGGCGAGCCGCCCATGCGGTAGGCGCCCTTCGCGAGCCTCTCTATGTTGCCGAGCCCTTCCAGCCTCGAGAGCGCGCACCACTCGACGCCGAGCACCTTCGCCTGCGCAGACGTGAAGAGCCCCCTTTGGGAAGAGGCGATATCGTTGGTGGCTCGTATGGCCTCGATTAGTTTCATGCTTGCATTGTAGCAAGTATTGCAACAATGCAAGCAAATATACTCAGTTTGCGCGACGCAATTTGGCGGCATTCGAGGTTGCAGATACTGCGAAAACCGATTCTGCGTATTTATATTCCTGTTTGTTGACCCGAGCAAACGCAATTGAAAAGGGCTTGAATCCGCCATGCAGTTTCAACTCAGTTTCAGCCTTGCGGAATCGGCCTCCGGGGGACCCGAATTGTGCACTATTCCCGCAGGGCCCTATTTTCCCGTACCGCCCAGTAGGGGCATGCGGAATAATTGGGCCGTTTCCCCAGGTAGGCATGCAAAAAGGAAGCCTCAGAACCAGAAAGTTCGGAGGCCGCTGTTCCCACTATTTCGCTGGTGGCCTTGCTCTATGGCGACGCCGAAACAGCATCAGGCGGTACTCGGCAGCACCAAAATGCGAGCTCAGAAGCCAGTTCCCGCTATTCCCACTCAATGACTAGGGCCCTGGTGTAATTGGCTGGATCACCGTTCCGGGAACCGGTATCGACCTATCTGTCCGCCGAGCTCTTTCTTCAGCTCCAGCCTAGTATCTGATTCGCGCCGTTATAAGCGAAAACCGAAGAGATGCGTCTTAGCCAAGAAAATAAGGTTAGCCTTATCTTACTGCATGATTCGTGTGTTATAGTTAGATTGCTCTAACTGTTTGGGGGCGATAGCGATGCACGAACGCAAGGGCTTCTGGGACAGGAATGCCGGTCGGTACGACCGTTTCATGCGAAACGACCGGGCGGCGTATGAGAAGATGTATGGGCTGATCCGGCCGGTGGTGAAAGCAAAGACCGTGCTGGAGGTTGCCACCGGCACGGGGCTTATCGCAAAGAGCGTCGTGGATGCGGCGGCGCGCATCGAGGCTACGGACGCCTCTGCAAAGATGATCCTTGAAGCAAAGCGGGACAATCAATCCGCAAAGCTACACTTTTCCGTGCAGGATATGTTCCGCCTGCCCTATGCGCAGAAGTCCTTCGAAGTGGTGATCGCGTCCAACGCGCTTCACATAGTGCCGCATCCGGAAAAGGCCCTGCGAGAAATCAGGCGGGTGCTGAAGGACGACGGCGTGCTCATTGCGCCAACCTTCACCCACGCGGGGAACTCGGTTTCCGGCAAGGCAAAAGCCCTTTTCATGAGCATGGCGGGATTCCCCCTCCACAGCAGGTGGACAAGCGAGGAATACCTGCGTTTCCTGCGCCAAAACGGCTGGGCGGTGCAGAAAAGCGCGGTGCTGAAGGCCTCGTTCCCGTTGACCTATGCGGAATGCACGAAATCGGAGGGGCTAGATGTCGTTCTTTGAAAACACCCGCAAGCCCGTGGGCTTCGGCGGAAAACTAATGGTTGCCATGATGAACCTGGGCCACGGCCCTGTGGCGCGGTGGGGGCTTCGATTTCTACGGCTTGCGCCAAACGCCAAGGTGCTGGATTGCGGCTGCGGCGGCGGGGCGAACATAAAACGGCTGCTGAAAAAATGCCCGCATGGCGTCGTCAAGGGCATCGACTATTCACCCGTCAGCGTGGAGAAGGCTAGAAAGCTCAACCGAACTGCAATTCAGAAGGGGCGTTGCGCCGTTCTGCAAGGCAGTGTGGCGGATATGGCGTTTGAGGATAGCCACTTCGATGCTGCCACGGCCTTTGAGACCGTCTATTTTTGGCCTGATTTGCCCCGATGCTTCCGTGAGGTCTGGCGGGTGCTGAAGCCGGGCGGGACAATTCTTATCTGCAACGAGAGCAATGGCGATACGGACAAGGACGAGAGGTGGACGCAGATCATCGGCGGCATGACCATCTACAAGGACATTGAATTAAAGGCGTGTCTGGAGCAGGCGGGTTTTCACGAGGTGCAGATACGCAAAAAGAAAAAGTGGCTCTGCGTCACGGCGCGGAAGTAAGGGCATCAAGCACGGGCATTTTTGCATCCATCCTGCACATGACGTTAGGCATGACGGTCATAGCGGCTGTGCCGGCGGCAATTATGACAGTTTTTATTCACTGAGGAAGGAACCTATGAAATGTAAAATTGAGAAAAACACCGTGCAGGAGACGCTGATCCTCCCGCTGTATTCCCGGAAGCTGTGTACGGAGCTGTACCCGAACCTTTACAGGGATGAAACAGCGGTTCGTCTGCTCGACCAGATCGACTACGACTTTTCAGAGGCAGAGAAAAGCTCCCGCAGCCTGATGCAGCGTTTTGGTGCGCTGGAGGTGGCCATGCGGCAGGGTGATCTTGCTTTCGAGGTGCGGGATTACCTGAAAGGCCACCCCAATGCAGCGGTGGTCAATCTGGGCTGTGGGCTGGACAACACCGGCAGAACCTGCGACAACGGTAGATGCAAGATCTACAATCTGGACTTCCCGGATGTGATTGCCTTGCGGCAGCAGCTACTGCCCGCCGGAGATCGGGAACAAAATATCCCCTGCGACCTGAAAGACACCGCATGGTTTGGCAAAATCGATGCCTCCGGCGGGGCGGTGTTCTTTGCCTCCGGGGTGTTCTATTACTTTCTGACCAAGCAGGTCCGGGAACTGGTGCGGGGGATGGCGGACGCTTTCCCCGGCGGTGTGCTGGTCTTTGATGCTGCCAATCGGACGGCAGTGAAGATGATCGCAAAAACATGGCTTAAGACTGCAAAAATCAAGGATGTGGGGGCATATTTTGCGGTTTCGGATGCCGCCAAGGAAATCGGCACGTGGGGCAGACGTCTGCAGGTCACAAGTCGCGGCTATATGCTGGGTTACAACGATTTGAAAGACCCTTCTGTCAGCGGCTTTTTCCGGTTTCTCGCAAGGGTCGGTGACAACGGGATGAAAATGCAAATCGTGAAAATAAGATTTTGAGAGACAAAAATGAAGCGCGCTCACTTTGACGTTGAAGAAGACGGCTTTTACGGCGCATATTGAGCGCGCAAGAACACACATACAGCAGCGGGCACGGATTCGATTGAAACCGTGCCCGCTATCTGATACTATATTATTTTATCGAACGTCTGTTCTATTCCCACTCGATCGTCGCGGGCGGCTTGGACGTAATGTCATAGCACACGCGGTTGGCACCCGGGACCTCGGCAACGATGCGGCCGGAGATGCGGGCCAGCACGTCGTAGGGCAGCTTGGCCCAGTCGGCGGTCATGGCATCGCTGGACTCGACGGCACGCAGGATGATCGGGCGCTGATAGGTGCGCTCGTCGCCCATAACGCCGACGGACTTGATGTCGGGCAGGACCGCAAAGTACTGCCAGCAGCTGTGCTCGGAGTTGCGCTCGCCGGTCTGCTCAAACAGGCGCTGGTTGTAGGCGTCGAGCTCCTCGCGCACGATAGCGTCGGCGTTCTTGAGGATCTCGAGCTTCTCCTTGTCGACTGCACCGATGATGCGGATGGCCAGACCCGGGCCCGGGAAGGGCTGACGGAACACGATGTGACCCGGCAGGCCAAGCGCCAGACCAAGCGCGCGGACTTCGTCCTTAAAGAAGTGGTCGAGCGGCTCGATGAGGTCGAAGTGCACGCCCTCGGGGAACGGGATCAAGTTGTGGTGGCTCTTGATGGTGGCCGTCTTGCCACCCGTCTTGCGAGCGCCGGACTCGATGATGTCGGGGTAGATGGTGCCCTGAGCCAGGTACTTGACCGGCTTACCATCGGTCTCGAGCTGCTGCGCCACGGCGAAGAACTCTTTCCAGAACTGCGTACCGATGATGCGGCGCTTCTCCTCGGGCTCGGTCACGCCGGCCAGAAGCTCGGCATAACGGTCCTCGGCGTGGACGTGGATAAAGTCGACGTCAAACTGCTTGGTGAAGACCTCCTCCACCTGCTCGGGCTCGCCTTTGCGCAGCAGACCGTGGTTGATGAACACGCAGGTCATCTGCTTGCCTACGGCGCGGGCGCCCAGCGCAGCCACGACGGAGGAGTCGACGCCGCCGGACAGGGCCAGAATCACGCGGTCGTTGCCGACCTTCTCGCGGAACTCGGCCGTCATGGTCTCGACCAGGTTGTCCATGCTCCAGTTGGGCTCCAGGCCGCAGATCTCAAACAGGAAATTGCTCAACAGCTGCTGACCGTACTCGGAGTGCTTGACCTCGGGGTGGAACTGCGCGGTGAAGATCTTGCGCTCGGGGCACTCCATGGCGGCAACCGGGCACACGTCGGTGCTGGCGGTAACGGTAAAGCCCTCGGGCACCTCGGACACGGCGTCGCGGTGGCTCATCCACACGGTTTGCTCCATGGGCGTGGAGTTAAAGAGCTTGGCGCCGGCAGTACGCGTAATAGTGGCACGGCCGTACTCGCCCACCTCGGAGTGACCGACCTTGCCGCCGAGCGTCACGGCCGTGATCTGATGGCCGTAGCAGAAGCCCAGGACGGGAAGGCCCAGGTCAAAGATGGCGGGGTCGATGGACGGAGCGTCCTCGGCGTACACGGAAGCCGGACCGCCGGAAAGGATGAGCGCAGAGGCGTTCATCTCGCGAATCTCATCGGCCGAGATGTCGCAGGGGACAATCTCGGAATACACGTTGAGGTCGCGGACGCGACGGGCAATGAGCTGACCGTACTGCGCACCAAAGTCGAGTACGAGGACCTTTGCGGAAGCCTTTTGATCCATGGTTTCCCCCTCTTGTTGGCGGGGAGCCGGTGCCCACCCGCGCGAATGAACGAAAATAACCTCCATAGTGTACACGTTATATGGGGTTTCTCGTCCCTCGCAGCCATCAGCGCACGGCAAACGCACGACCTGGGCCCCTATTTGACGGCAATTGAAGTGTTACCAAACGTTGCAGATGATGTAATACGTTTGAACATTGGACGCCCTGTGCCACAATACTGCCGAACGACTCCGCCTCTGCGGCGGCAAATACGATAGGAATACCAGCATGAAGCGCATCCTTCTCATCGCCACGGGCGGCACCATCGCATCGACCGAGGACGGCAACGGCCTCTCCCCCGCCCTGACCGGTGAGGAGCTCGCCCAGAGCGTCCCCGAGATCTCGGGCCTCTGCGAGCTCGACGTGGTACAGCCCATGAACATCGACAGCACCAATATGCGTCCCAGTGACTGGATGCGTATCCGCAACGTCATCGTCGAAGGCTATGCCGACCACGACGGCTTCGTGATTCTGCACGGCACCGACACCATGAGCTATACCGCGGCAGCACTTTCCTATCTGATTCAGGACAGCCCCAAGCCCATCGTACTCACCGGCTCGCAAAAGCCCATGGGCAATCCCTTTACCGACGCCAAGCTCAACCTGTACCAGAGTCTGCTCTATGCGCTCGATGAGCATTCGCACGATGTGTCGATTGTGTTTGGTGGCGTCGCCATTGCCGGCACGCGCGCCCGCAAGCAGCGCACCATGAGCTTTAACGCGTTCATTAGCGTCAACTATCCGCCCATTGCCTACATCCGCAACGACCGCATCGTGCGCAACGGGCTTCACGGCACGCATCAGGGCGAAAACCCGGTGCGCTTCTACGACAGCATCGACCCGCGCGTATTTGTACTCAAGCTTACGCCCGGCGTAAACCCGGGCATCCTCGACGCCCTTGCCGACAGCTACGACGCCGTGATTCTGGAGACCTTTGGCATTGGCGGTATCCCCGAGTTTGGCGAGTCGGGCGAGTCATTCCAGGAGGCGATTTTCCGCTGGGTCGATTCGGGCCGCACCGTCGTTATGACCACGCAGGTCCCCGAAGAGGGCCTCGATCTGGGCGTTTATGAGGTCGGCCGCGCTTACGCCGATCATCCGGGCATTCTGCGCGGCGATGACATGACCACCGAGACGCTTGTGGCCAAGACCATGTGGGCACTCGGCCAGTCACGCGATGCCACCGAAATCCAGCGCCTGTTCTACAGCCAAGTCAACCACGACCGCGTCCCGATGGCGTAATCCCTAAGGCAGCTCCACTTATCGCAGCCTTAAACGACAGGTGGTCCCCCTCGGGCCGTGCAAAAATCGGAGTATTCTGCAATTTCTCCTCCGGAGGCATAGAATCGGCCGATTATTAGACGAACTTTTAGGACGAAGGGTCCGTCTAATAAATATTTATTCCTCATTTTTATTTTGCGTGTGGATTATCTACTGTCAAAAAGGCAAAGCCAGCCGCTCGAGCTACCATCTACGGCCGAACTGGTGCTGAATACTCGCGATTTTGCACATCGCAACCAGGGGGACCCGCCCAAAGAGCGTCAAATAGCAGCGGGGAACGCCCTATTCGATACCCTCGAGAAGCTCTGACACCGTCATGCCAAGGGCGGGCGCGATCTTAAATAGAACCTTGAGCGTGAAATTTGCCGTCCCATCTTCGATTCGGTCGAGGTAGGGTCGGCTGATTCCTGTCGCCACACAAAAATCAACCTTGGAGATACCAAGGTCCCTGCGTGTCTCTTCGACCCGCCTGCCAAGAATCTGTTTCGCACGTTCGTCCATGCAGCCGAGTTTGAAATGGAGCCGAACATAAACGTAAACTATAGTTTACGTTTTGCCGAATACACAGGAGTTTTCTATGTCGGGTTCTTCGGTCCGCACGTACCGAGCCACGCTTCGCACAAACAGCGCACCGCCCAAGCTCGTCGTCGTTGAAGCAGAATGTCTCTCGCCCGATGAGCGCACAGCATTTGCATTGCTATCAAGTCGCGTCGCCGCCGTTCTGGTCCCTTGCCCGGCGCAAGGTGAACTTGCCATCCAATGCCAAGCGCACAGCTGCTCGCTCAATCAGGCTGCCGTAATCGCAACCAGCCAGCGTGGCCTGCCCCTTCTCCTGGAAGCCGGTATCGCACTCGCCCTTCGCGGCGCCGGATACGAAAACGAGGCCGCCGCCGATGTAGTCTTTCAACCACGATCGAGCGGCGGCCTCGCAGCAGCCATTGAATATGCGTGCAGGCTCGTTGCCTAAAAGGACAAGCTAGAAACCAAAGCCAAAGCCCGTTCCGGTAATCGCCGAGTACATAAAGTAAACGTTGATCACGTTGAGGAACACACCCGTGATGCAACCGTTGCGCAGGTAGCGTTCGCACACGATGCGCGCCATGGCGGCGGAGTCATCATTGTTTTTGGCCTGACGTCCCGCCGTAAAGTATGTCGCCACGCTCAGCAGCAGGTTGAGCACCGGTAGCGCCAGCAGCTCGTAGCTCTTGCCCCATCGCGTCACCTCGCCGGCTGCGTTAAACTTCGTTGCCACCTCGGGGCCAATGTTGGGGATTACAAACGCTGCGACCACCAGCGGAAGCACCGCAAGCACCAGCAGTGCGATGCCCATGTAGCCGGCTTTTTTGCCATATTTGAACATATGCGTCGTCCTTACACGTTAAAGCGGAAGTGCACGACGTCGCCATCGGCCATGACATAGTCCTTGCCCTCAATACGCAGTTTGCCGGCAGCCTTGGCGCCCTGCTCACCGCCGAGCTCGATGTAGTCGTCGTAGCCAATGACCTCGGCCTTAATAAAGCCGCGCTCAAAGTCGGTGTGGATGACACCGGCGGCCTGCGGGGCGGTCACGCCCTGACGCACCGTCCAGGCCTTGACCTCCATCTCGCCGGCCGTAAAGAACGACTGCAGGCCGAGCAGCTTGTAGGCAGCCTGAGCGAGCACGTCCAGGCCGGGCTGCTCCAGGCCCAGGCTCTCCAGGTAGTCGGCGGCGTCCTCGGGATCGAGCTCGGAAAGCTCGGCCTCGATCTTGGCGCAGATAGGTAGCGGCTTGACGCCGTCGATGGGCGCCAGGTCCTCGTTGAGCATATCCTCGTCCACGTTGGCCACATACAGGATGGGCTTCATGGTGAGCAGGAACAGGCCCTTGGCGGCGGCACGCTCCTCATCGGTCATCTCCATGGACGCGGCGCGCTTGCCCTCGTTGAGCCAGGCGAGCAGACGCTTGGCCACCTCGAACTTGGGCATGAGCTCCTTGTCGCGCTTGGCCTCCTTCTCGAGCTTGGGCAGCTGCTTCTCGAGCGTGCCCATGTCGGCCAGGATAAGCTCGGTCATGATGGTGTCGGCATCGCCGGCGGGATCGACGAACTCGCCCGTGCGGCCCACCTCACGCATGACGTTGGGGTCCTTAAAGTAGCGCACGACCTCGCAGATGGCATCGGTCTCGCGAATGTTGGCCAGGAACTGGTTGCCCAGGCCCTCGCCCTCGTTGGCGCCCTTCACCAGGCCTGCGATGTCGACGAACTCGACCGTCGCCGGCACAATGCGGCCCGGGTTGACGATGTCGGCGAGCTTTTGCAGGCGGCTATCGGGCACGTCGACGATACCCACGTTGGGGTCGATCGTGGCAAACGGGTAGTTGGCGGCAAGGCCGGTCTTTTTGGTAAGCGCGGTGAACAGCGTCGACTTGCCCACGTTGGGCAGGCCCACGATACCGATGGAAAGGGACACGACAGCTCCTTTTGGTACAGGTACTTCAAACCGTATAAGTATAGCGCCGCCGCAGCATCCGGGCGAATCCGGACACCGCGGCGGCGCAAATGAAGCAGAGATGCGTGAGAGTTCGAGACAGCAGTCCTTACTTAAGCTCGGGCCAGAAATCCTTGTTGGCCTCGATGAGCTCGTCCAGGATCTGCTTAGCAACACTTGCCGAAGGAATGGTCTTGGAGAGCGTGAGTGCCTGCCAGAGCTTCTGGTAGCTGCCCTCGACCCAAGCCTGGACAACGAGCTTCTCGACGGAAACCTGCTGCTCCATCAGGCCCTTCTGGAACTGCGGAATCGGGCCCTGGCAGATCTTCTCAAAGCCGTTGGAACCGACGATGCAAGGCACCTCGACCATGGCCGTCGGGTCGAAGTTGGGCACAGCGCCATCGTTGGGGACGATCAGCAGGAAGCGCTCGAGCGTATTCTCGGCCAGCGCGCAGGCAAGGTCGACGATGTAGTTGGCGTGTACGTCGGGCTCAAAGCCGCCGTCCTTGGCAGTACCCTTGGCGATGATGTCGCGGCAAGCGCCAAAGACCTTCTTCTCGCGGCCGTCCATAACCTCATTGGCGCGAGTGTAGTTGGGGTCAGACGTCTCGACGACATAGTCCGGGTACAGGTAGTACTTGAGGTAGGTGTTGGGAATCGTCTCGGGATCGACAGCATAGACATCCTTGGCCTTGCCGAAGGTGTGAATCCAGCTCTCCTCGACGTGCTGCTCCTTACCGGCCTCGTGCTCAATGCCGTCCAAGTAGCCGTTCTTTGCCATGTGCTCCTTGATCTGCGGCATGAGGTCGTTACCCTCCTTGTCGTAGATCTTGCTCCACCAACCAAAGTGGTTGAGACCGTAGTAGCTATACTGCAGCTCGCGACGATCCTTGATGCCGCACATACGGCTCATCTTATCCATGAGGTCGATCGGCATGTCGCAGATGTTGATGATGCGGCTGTTGGGGCGCAGCACGCGGCAGGCCTCGGCGACGATGGCCGCGGGGTTGGAGTAGTTGAGCATCCAGGCGTTGGGGCTGTACTTCTCCATGTAGTCCAGGATCTCGATGACACCGCCGATGGAGCGCATACCGTAGGCGATGCCGCCGGCGCCGCAGGTCTCCTGACCAACGCAGCCGTACTTGAGAGGAATCTTCTCGTCGAGCTCGCGCATGGCGTACAGACCCACGCGGATGTGAGCAAGAACGAAGTCAGTGCCGGTAAAAGCGGTTTCGGGGTCGGTGGTGTAGTTGAACTCAACCTCGGGGGCGTTCTCGTGGAAGTAGATCTCGCAGGCCTTGGCCACGGTCTCCTGGCGCTCGGCGTTGTTGTCGTAGAAGGTCACCTTGTTGACCGGGAAGCGGTCACGCTCCTCAAGCAGCATCAGAGCAATGCCCGGAGTGAAGGTAGAGCCACCGCCGGCAATGGTCACGGCATAGTTTTTCTTGGACATGATGTCCTCCTCATTCTGGCCGCTTGCTCGATCCATCCCCGCACGCGGCCTGCACGGTTTGGAATTGTTACCTAGAAGTGGAGTATTTTATCTCTAGAATCGGCCTTGCGGTGCATACCGGCTCTGCAAGGCCGATTGTTTCGATTGACGATGGTTTACAGAAGAGTCTCGAACTTCAGAAGACTCTCGAACTTCTCGCGAACCTGCGGGACGGTAAGGCCGATGATGACCTGGATTGACTGACCTTGGACCACCAAGCCATGCGTACCGATCGCCTTGAAGGAAGCCTCGGGTGCAACGACGCCCTTGTCCTTGACGTTAACGCGCAGACGGGTAGCGCAGTTAGTTACATCGATGATGTTATCCGCGCCACCGAGCAGATCGAGGATTTTCTCGGCAAGCACCAAGCGCTCATCATCTTTACTCTGGGCGACCGATTTGCCAGCAGCAGCACCGCCCTGCTTCTGCTTGTAGTCGGCCTTGGACTTGAGCTCGACCTCAACATCGTCATCCTCGCGGCCGGGGGTCTTAAAGTCGAACTTGACAATCAGGAAACGGAAGACCACGACCCAAAGAGCGGTAAAGCACAGACCGACAAGGATGGAGATGGCGTACTGCAGACCGTGTGCGGCCCAAAGAGGCAGCCAGTCCCACGAGAGCATCGAGATGATGCCGCCGTCGAAGATGCCCACGACGCCAAGGAGGTTTTGAGCCATGCAGCCGAGCGCTCCGAGCACGCAGTGGACGACGAACAGGCCGGGTGCAATGAACAGGAAGGTGAAGTCAAGCGGCTCGGTGATACCGCAAAGCATAGCGGTAAGGGTGACGGGAATGAGCAGAGCCTTGACGCGCTGCTTGCGCTCGGGTTTGGCGGTCATATAAAACGCAATGGCGACGCCAAGCGAGCCGAAGACCTTAGTCCAACCAGGGCAGGTATAGGCAGCCCAGGGTGCAGCATCCTTAAGAGCAATGCTCGGATCGGCAGCCAGTTGGGGCAGGATGTTGGCCCAAGCAGCAAAGATGCCGCCGTTGACCGCCGCGTTGTCGTAATAGAACGGCGTATAGATAAAGTGGTGCAGGCCTGTAGGAATCAGCACGCGCTCGAAGAAAGCAAAGACGCCCACGCCAAACGTACCGGCGGAAAGGATGAATCCCTGGAAGGCGGCGATAGCAGCCTGAACATGCGGCCAGACCAGGCAGGCGATAAGAGCGACCGGAACCATAACGAAGAAACCGATCATATAGATGAACACGGAGCCCGAGAACACGCCCAGCCACTCAGGAAGTTCGGTGTCGAAGTACTTGTTGTGAAGCATCGTGGCGATACCTGAAATGATAAGCGCGCCCATGATGCCCATATCAAGCGTTTTGATGCTTGCGATAGTGGCAAGACCAGTACCGCTGCCCGCCTCGACAGAGTAGTCGACCCCAAAGACAGGGCCCCACTGCCCCAAGATTGTGCTTACAAAGTAGTTGAAGGTAAGGTAGATGGCCAAAGCCTCCATGCAGCAGCGAGCGTTCTGCTTGTTCGCGAGCGAGATTGGCAACGCTACGCAAAACAGCAACGGCATCTGGTTAAAGAGCGTCCAACCACCCTGGAGCAGCACATTCCAGCAATCAAACCAAAGATGGCCCGCAGTGGCCATCTCGCCAAAGATCGCCTCGGTGGTAAACAACGTACCCAGGCCGACGACGATTCCGGAAAATGCGAAAAGAATTGCAGGCGTGTACATTGCACCGCCGAAACGTTGTATCTTTTGCATCATGACGGGGAATCCCCCTCTCTTCATTCGGAGCGACTGCGGTTTTGGCTTCACTCGAGACCGCAGACGCGCCGTTTGCGTGTACCTCGTGCAATAGGACGGGTGGGCCCGCTTCCCTGACTTCTTGCGCTTCCATTTTTATCATATCACTTATCTAGACAAGTTAGCATAAATACTACGGTCGGTAAACGGTTGATTATTGGCCGTAAACGGTATATGTCCAGTATTTCGCCTGCTAAATCTGACATACTTTATGGCTGCATTTTAAATTTCTTTTCTACTTGTCTAGATGTGCTTGTCTATATCTATAGACATACCTATACTTCATTACAACATTCACCGCCACGTTAAGGAGTCACCATGAAAAGCGCGGTCTTCTATGGAAAGCACGACCTCAGAGTCGAGGAATCGGCAAAGCCGGCCGTGGGCGGGCGCGACGTTCTGATCAACGTCAAAGCTTGCGGCGTCTGCGGTACCGACGTTCATATCTATGAAGGCGACAAGGGTGCAGCCGACGTTACCCCGCCCACGATCCTTGGTCATGAGTTTGCGGGCGTTGTCGAGGCCGTGGGCAGCGACGTCGATGGCTTTAAACCGGGCGATCGCGTGTGCATCGACCCAAACCATCCCTGCGGCTGCTGCGAACCCTGCCGCGACGGAATCAACCACTACTGCGAGCATATGACCGGTTACGGCACCACCGTTAACGGCGGCTTTGCCGAGTACTGCTCCGTCGATATGCAGCAAGTCTACAAGTTGGGCGATCACACCAGCTTTGAGCAGGGTGCTATGACCGAGCCCGTCGCCTGCTGCCTGCACGGCATCGATATGTGCAACATCAAGCCCGGCAGCACAGTTGTCGTCATCGGCGGCGGCATGATCGGCCTGCTCATGATGCAGCTCGCCAAAAACGCCGGCGCCACCAAGGTTGTCTTGCTCGAGCCTGTCGAAGGCAAGCGCGAGGTTGCGCTCAAACTCGGCGCCGACCTGGCAATTGATTCCATCCACGAGGACGTCCCGGCCCGCCTGAAGCAGGAGGGCGTCGGCAACGTCGACGTTGTAATCGAATGTGTCGGTAAGCCCGTCACCATTGAGCAGGCCATTAGAATCGCCGGCCACAAGGCTACGGTCATGATGTTCGGCCTCACCAAGCCCGATGAGACAATCACCGTCAAGCCCTTCGAGGTCTTCCAGAAGGAGCTTGTGCTTACTTCGTCCTACATCAACCCTTATACGCAGCGTCGCGCGCTCGAGCTCATCGACTCTGGCAGGCTCGACGTATCCTCGATGGTCGCCAAGGTGGCTTCCCTCGACGAACTCGGCGCCATCCTGTCAGACCCAGCTCTGCGTGCCATGGGTAAATATATAATCGACCCCAGCAAGTAAATCGATCGACACCTGCGCGAGCAGTCCTCATCCACCGCTCGCGCACTCAGCTCTAGGAGACCGTCATGGCGCGAGCCATCTTCCAAACCATTTATGACAACGTGAAGCAGTCGATTGACGACGGCACATATGCCTATCAGAGTTATCTTCCTTCGGAAACTGAGCTCACGCAGCTGTTTGACTGTTCGCGCATGACGGTCCGTCGCGCCATCTCGATGCTTGCGGCAGATGGTTACGTGCTCCCCCAGCAAGGCAAAGGCATGCGCGTCATTCGCAACATCAGCGACGAGAAGAGTCGTGGCGGCGGCGGACTCGAGACCTTTAAGGAAATCGCGACCAGCCGAGGCTTTGAGCTCAAGACTGTCACCACCGTCTTTGAGCTCCTCGTCTGTAGCAAGGCACTCTCCAGGATTACCGGGTTTCCCGAAGGCTGCGAGCTTACGCGCGCCAAACGCATCCGTTATGCAAACGGACATGCCGTGTGCTCCGACGACTCCTATTACCTAAGCTCACAGGTACCGGGACTGACACCCGAGATTGCCAACGATTCGATTTATCGTTACCTCGAAGAAGATCTTGGCATTAAGATTGCCACGGGCAAACGCGATGTAACGATTGAGCATCCCACGCCCGAAGATGCGCGCGTGCTCGATCTCGACGACTTTAACGCACTCGCCGTTGTACGTGGACAGACCTACAACGCCGATGGCATCCTTATGGAATACACCGAGACCAAACAGGTCCCCGGGTTCTTTTTGCTCCATGAAACCGTGACGCGCAACGGTACCGGTCGAACCGGCCACCAAAGCAGCATGAACTAACCATCTATTAGTTGCGGTGGGATAGTTCCTAGAATGGCCAGCTTAAGGGCAAAACAGGAACTATTCCACCGCAACTTTTTTGGCCGGTGGGGCAGTACCTGTCCCACCGGCCATCATTTACGCTCTTTTAGCTAGTCCGCGAGCTTCTCCACCTGATCGAGCATCTTGTCGAGCTTGGCCTTTGCTTCGGCCTTGACCTTCTCAGCTTCTTCGTGAGCCTTCGCCTTCTGGGCGGCCTTTTCCTCGGCTTCGGGATCGACGACAACCAAGTTGGACGCATCGTGCTCAACAAGCTTGAGCGCATGCTCGGGACACACCTTGACACAGGCGCCGCAGCCCAAACAATACGTGGACTCCAACGCAAAGCGGCCGCTTCCCACCAGATCGCAGGCAAACGTGGGGCACACGTTGACGCACTCGCCGCACGACGTGCACTTGTCAAAATCGCACTCCGGCGTGCTCACCTGCATATTCTGGGCAAGCTCGGGATGGTTTTGCAGCGTCGAGAGCACCAGCTGCCGCCCGTGCGTGAGCGTACGGCGACGCTTGGTCGTCGTGGTGCCGCACATGGTGTTGAGCGTGCGCTCCAGCTGGGTAATCTGATGGCGATGGGCTTTGAGCTTCTGCGTCACCGAGGCCAGCGCCGCCGTCGCCGGATTGAGCTTGGTCACCGTCAGGCCCGTGGTGCGGGCAATTTTTTCCATGTACTCCTTGCGCTCGTACTCGCGAAGCTTATGGCACTTGAGGCTCTTGGGGTCGACCTCCAGGCCCATACCCGTGCCAGACCACTCCTCGGCCTTCGCAATCGCCTCGCCCAGAATGTCCTCACCGCCGGTGTTGCGGCATTTATCGCACACGCCCAGCGGCAGGTACACGCTCACGTTGGGATAGTCGGCCAGTACCGAGAACCAGGTCTCGGCCGTAATATCGCCCACGCAGGCAACGACGACCTCATTTTCGCGCGGCATGCGCTTGAGGGCGCGCGTGCAGGTGACGTAGGCGGTCTCGTGGCTCGTAGCCGCCGAGACAATGTCGTCGTAGACGTTTTTGGGTGCAAGGCGCGGAGAGATGATCGCCTCCGTCGGGCAAGCAGCGACGCACAGGCCGCACTTGCGACAGGAGTCGAGGATCTCGATGGAGTCTTCCTCGACCTCGATAGCGTTGACCGGGCATACGTCCATGCACGCGGTGCAGCCGCTCTTTTCGTTTTTGCAGGTCAGGCACGGAATGGTGTTGCCGCGCGGACGCTCCTTGTAGTCGGCAGGATTCCACTGCGGCGCCGACGGATCGAGTGCATCGGTCACACCGCCAAGCGGGTTTTTAAGAAAGTCGAAACCCTTGCTGATCTCGATAATGTCATCAAACAGATCGTGTTCCTGCGCCATGCGCGGCCCCTCCCTGAGCAGTGCAAACAAGCAAGAGATAATGATACGCTATCGGCCCACGCCTCGGGCAAATTACACGCGGAGCACCTTTGAGGCAAAAAGCCCATGGCCTATCGCCGCCTCGATTGCACAAGGTCAATCAAGCGCCAAACTATGCCTCGCACATGAGCTGCACGAGTTTTTGTTTGGTCACCTTGGCCTGTTCGTTAGCCATATTGCGCTCGTTTCTAAAGACCGCATTTGCAACACCCTGCAGATCGGCATCGGAAATCTCGCCAAGACCCAGCTCCTCGAGCGTCGTCGGCAGACCAACGCGCTGGCAAAACTCGAGCACCTGATTAAGCTCGGGCGCACGCTCCAGGCGCAGCTGCACCACCAGACCAAATGCCACGGCCTCGCCATGCATGGCCTTGCACTCGGGCAGGATCGTCAGACCATTGGCAATGGCGTGCGCCAACGCCAAGCCACCGCTCTCAAAGCCGACGCCCGAGAGCAGAATATTGCACTCGATCAGACGCTCAACCGCCGGCGATATACGTCCCTTTTTGAGATCGCGTTTTGCAGCGACGCCGCACTCCATGAGCGTGTCATAGCAGGCACGAGCAGCAACCAGGGCCAAGTGCCCCGGCGTGCCACCGTGCTCGTTGGCGCCGTGCGCCGCGGCGCACGAACGCGCCTCGAAGTACGTTGCCAGTGCGTCGCCCATGCCAGCGACCGTCATACGCAGCGGGGCCGCCGCGACCACGTTGGTATCGACCACGACCAGGTCTGGATTCTTCTCGAGCATCAGGTAGCGGTCGAACGACCCATCCTCGTGATACAGCACCGAAATCGCACTGCACGGACCGTCCATCGACGCCGCTGTGGGGCATACGCACAACGGCAACTCGGCATAAAACGCAACGGCCTTGGCGATATCGAGCATTTTGCCGCCGCCAATACCCACTACCATGTCGCAATACTCGGCCTGGGCTTCCTTAGCCATTTCGACAACGGCCTCTTCCGTACACGGACCGTCATAAATCTTAAAGAACGGCTCACTCAGATCGTCGTCCAGAAATCCATCTACGATCTGCCTGCACAGCCGATCCTCGGTGCCCTGGTCAAACAAGACATAGGCAGCGCAGCCCAACCATGACAAATACCTGCCCTGACGCGAGAGTTCGCCCGGCCCCTGAACATACCGGCCCGGACCGCCATAAACCATGGGAAGTGCCATGCGAGAATCCGCCCTTCATCAAACAACGATTGGTGCAAAGTAACCTGACCCCTTTGCGCCATAGCAAAAAGGGGCAAAGCCATCTGTCGGCTTTGCCCCTTCCTTACCTAAGTTTACTCATCCATAAGGTAGTAGTGACCCAGTGCGTCGGCAGCCAGGATGGCGTTGGCGACCATCTCGGGCGTCACCTCAAACGGCATGTTGCACATGGTGTCCTCGGGCGCGCACGCGGCCTCGGCAACAATCATGGCCTTCTCGCGCGTAACCTCGGCAACGCCAAGTTCCTTCATCGTGACCGGCAGGCCCAGCTCAATGCAGAAGCCCAAGACTTCCTCGAGCTTCTCGGTCGGGGCATCCTCGAGTACCAGCTGGACGATGGTGCCGAAGGCGACCTTCTCGCCGTGATACATGCTGTGGCACTCGGGCAGCATCGTCAGGCCATTGTGGATGGCATGAGCAGCAGCAAGGCCCGAGCTCTCAAAGCCAATGCCCGAAAGCAGCGTATTGGCCTCGATGATGTGCTCGACGGCAGGCGTGAGCGCGCCCTTCTCCAGCGCGACCTTGGCCTTGACGCCATCGGCCATAAGCGTCTCGTAGCAGAGCTTGGCGAGCGCCAGACCGGCCATTCCACCCTTGCCGCCGGCGCAGGTGCCGCCGTCGGCATCGTGCGTCGCCTGAGCCTCGAAATAGGTTGCGAGCGCATCGCCCATACCGGAAACCGTCAGGCGCACCGGGCTCGCCGCGATAACCGTCGTATCCATCAGGACAATATTGGGGTTTGCCTTAAGGAAGAGGTATTTGTCGAACTGGCCGTCATCGGTATAGAGCACCGAAAGCGCCGAGCACGGTGCATCGGTCGAAGCAATGGTGGGGCAAATGATAACCGGGGACTCCAGGTAATAGGCGACGGCCTTCGCGGTGTCGAGGATCTTGCCGCCACCGACGCCGACGATGATGTCGCAACCGTTGTCGCGAGCGAGCGCAACCAGGCGATCGACCTCGCCCTTGGAGCACTCGCCGTTAAAATCCTCAAACAGCAGCTCGGCCTTAGCCTCGGCAAAGCCGCCCTCGATCTTGGCACCGACGCGCTTCTTGCCCGAAGGCGTCACGATGACGAGGGCCTTAGCGCCGAGCGGCTCGACATAGGAGCCGAGCTTGGCCAGCTCGTCCGGACCCTGGATGTACTTGCTGGGGCTATTGAAAATTGCAGCCATAACTATCCCATTCTCTAAAAGAAAAAAGAAAGGGGCTCCGTACAGATACGTGCGGAGCCCCTCGTTACGATAACAAGAGTCGATTAGAAATCGATGTCGGTGTCGTAGTAGCAGGCCTTGAGGATCTTCTCGAAGTCGGCAGCCTTGGTCTCACGCGGGTTCTCGGGCGTGCAGGCGTCCTGCTCGGCGTTCGCGGCAATCTCGGGCAGCTTGGCGAGGAACTCCTCCTCGGAAACCATCTGCGGGTTCTCGGCGTCGACCTTCACGCCACCATTCGCGTAATCCTTGATGGACTGCGGAATGTTGAGCTGGTCGTTGAGGTCGCGGATCTTCTGGACGAGCGCAGCGATGAGCTCCTCGTTGGTCTCGCCGGGAAGGTGCAGGATCTCCTTGGCCACGTAAGCGTAACGCTCGGCAGCACGGGGATCCTTGGAGTTCCACTGGATGACCTTGCCCAGGTACATGGCGTTAGCGGCACCGTGGATGATGTGGCCGTTCTCGAAGGCAGCACCGGTCTTGTGAGCCATGGAGTGAACGATGCCGAGCAGGCCCGAGGAGAAGGCGATACCGGCGATGCACTGAGCCTCGTGCATGTGCTGACGGGCCTCATGGTCGCCAGCATAGGACTTGGGCAGCCACTCGACGATCTCGCGGATGCCGTGCAGAGCGTTGGCGTCGGTGAACATAGAGGCGCAGGTGGAAACGTAGGCCTCCATGCAGTGGGTCAGAGCATCCATGCCGGTGTGAGCGCACAGCTTGGCGGGCATGGTGTAGGTGAGCTCGGGGTCGACGATGGCGACATCAGGGGTGATGTTGAAGTCGGCCAGCGGGTACTTGATGCCCTTTTCGTAATCCGTGATGACGGAGAATGCGGTGACCTCGGTAGCAGTGCCGGAGGTAGAGGAAATGGCGCAGAAGTGAGCCTTCTGACGCAGCTCGGGGAAGCTGAACGGCTGGATAATGTTGTCGAAGGACTCCTCGGGATACTCGTAGAAGACCCACATGGCCTTAGCGGCATCGATGGGCGAACCGCCGCCGATAGCAACAATCCAGTCGGGCTCGAAGTCGCGCATAGCGGCTGCGCCCTTCATGACGGTCTCGATGGAGGGATCGGACTCGACGCCCTCGAACAGCTTGACCTCCATGCCGGCCTCTTTGAGGTCGGCCTCAACGTCCTGCAGGAACCCGCCGCGGCGCATAGAGCTGCCGCCAGAAACGATGATGGCCTTCTTACCCTTGAGGTTCTTCACCTCGTGGCGAGCGCCCTCACCAAAGTACAGATCGCGAGGATTGGTAAAACGTCCCATACTGTGCCTCCTAAACAAGCCCCTCTTAGACTTGCGTATATAACGGAGCACCCAATTGGCTCCGTTAGGACCGGTTTGCGCGTTGCCGGCGATGACAATGCGCGATGTCTAAACGTCTCAACGCTCAGACAAACACTATTTTACCGTTCTGGTTGGTCAGTTATTCACCTAAAGCCGCCAATGATGAAACGTTTTTTCTATCCCTGAAGACCCTTGTGCGGCATCCATACTCCCAAGCTGGGCAAACGTTTTATCAAGGTTGACTACATATCCCGGGCAGGACCGTGCCCCTCCAAAATATGCACCGTTCGCCGCCAAAAATCGACCGTTTGCGGCACCGTGATACCACTCGGTCGTCCAAGGTGCCGACATTTGTGCGACATCCGTCTTCGTGGTGCAAAGGTGCAAGTCCAAGTGCGGCACCCCCGGTGTGCCACATGCGGGTAAACTAGAACCTTATATAGAAACATTTGAACCCTAACCGCAGCAAAGGAGGCCCCATGGCATTCGATCCCATTCAAGAGGATTGCCATCGCCTCGTTCTTGAGGCCTTGCGCCGCGACAATATCCCGCTCACCGACGGTGCCGCCGTAGAGCGTCTGATGGAACAATTCACCCGCAACCCCGCACCGCTCATCGTGCACGACCGCGACCGCGCCGGGCACCTCATTGCCAAGGTGGTCGAGGCTGTCGACTACCGCATTCCCTTTATCCCTGACGATACCCAGGCAGAGCAAGAAGAGGCAGCTGCCGAGAACATGCTCCGCGAGGCAGCCGCGCTCGACCCGACCAACTGGGACGCTCAGCGCATGCTGACCGCCCTCACCGCCGGCTCCAACGAGGAATACGTGCAGTATCTGGTGTCCAAGTGCGACGAAGTGGAGCACGATCTGGCGCTCAAGACCGCCTCGGCGCAGGACCCCTACGAGCGTGAGGCCGCAGGCGACCTTATGCGCCGCCCCTACCTGCGCTGGCTTGCCGCCTTGGCATCGCGCGCGCTCATTAGCGGACGCTACCGCATGTCGCTCGAAGCCGCGAATCGCAGCTTGGACTTTGCGCCCAACGACCCCGCTGGTGTCCGCCACACCGCGATGCTCGCTATGGCAAAGCTCGAATACCCCGCCGAGGAGCTCAAGCGATTTCGCTCTGCCCACTCCGTCCCCTATCTCGCCAGCACGCCGCTGCGTCGTCGTCCCAAGGACGCGGAGCGCGACTTGGACCCATGGACGCTCATCGCGCTGATGAGCGCTGCCTGGCGCGAGCTGGACTACGAGGGCGCCGAGCACTATTTGCGCATCCTCGCACGCTCGTGCCCGCACGCGGCCGAGGCGCTCTACTTCCAAACCGAGTTTCCCGATGGCGTCTATGCCCGCGTCAACGTGGGTGTGGGCTCCACCGACGAGCTCGTCCTTGCGCTGTCCGAGGCGACGCCGGTACTGCAGGAGGGCCTGGGCGCCCCCGACAACGCCAGCTTCGCCGCCTGGGTCGCTACCAACGATATCGTGCGTTCCCAAATCGATGAGCGCATACTGCGGGCGGCCGAGCAGGGTTTGCCGTTTAAGGGAGGAGACCTCTAATGGATCCGAGCGTCTACATCCCCGCCTACCTGGAGCGCACCTATCTGGCGTCGCACCCCGAACTCACCGATGCAGCACGCGAGCTTGTCCATAACGACGTGAGCGTCAACCCTCATAAGTATGCGCAGACCGAGCATGCTCAGGCACTGCTGTCCTACGCCGGTGTTCATCGCCACCTGCTCGACGAGCTCCATCGCATCGAGGATATGGGCAGCGACGAGGAGTTCGAGCAGACGCGCAATCGTCTGTTCGACGACATGCGCGATGAGCTGCTCAAGATTGTCCGCGTCGATGCGCTGGCCGTCGATGCCCAGCTGCTCGCCATCATTTTGGCGGACACGCCCGTTGACGCCTGCCTGGGCGACCTGATGAAGCTCGAGGCGACCACGACCGATTACCTGCAGCAAAGTGTGCCCGGGTTCGATATGGAGGCCCCACACTACTGGGCCAACAAAGTTTTGACGGACGGCGTGACGGCGGCAGATCTCACCGTGAACGAGCCGGCACTTATCGGGTGGCTCCACACGCTCGAGGCCATCTCGCAGCTGTGCATGGCGAGCGCCCGCTACCGTGCTGCCGCCAACTACGCCCGCCGCGTCCTTAAGGCGGAAGGCTACCCCACCCGAGCCGCAGGCACCGTGTTGCTCGCCCTCGCTCGCCTGGAAGACCAGGACGGCTTTTTTGCCCTGGCTCACCAGCTCGAGGAGCAGATGGGGGCAGACGCACTCGAAAACTCTCCTTGGTACCTGCTCGCCCGCACGATCTTGCTGTTCAAAACGAACAAGATGCGCCCGGCGACGCGCGCGCTGCGTGAGTTCGCTAACCGTTGCGAGGGCGGCGCGTTCTTCTTGCTGAACCCCATGTACCAGACGCCGTATCTTCCCTGCCGACCCGAGCCGCGCGACCCCTGGGACCTCTCGCACCAGGCGGTTTGGGAAGCCGACGGTATTATCTCGGACACCCCCGACTTTGCCCCCTGGGCCAACGCCTGCGAAGATGTATCGCAGCTTGCCCAGGAATTTGCGCGCCGCTACGGCTTTTAGCGACGCGATCGCCCCGACCATGTCATCTATGTTAGGAACGGCTTCATGAACCTCCGCTCATCTCTCGCCTGCACCTCGAGCGATATCGCCCGCTGGGGACTGCGCTCTGTCCTCAAACGCCAGGGTGGCGTGCTTCCCGGCCGCATCGCCATGAAGATCGACCCCGAGCTGCTAAGCGACCTCGCGAGCCTGGTCGACCGCAGCGTGGTGATCACCGGTACTAATGGCAAGACCACCACCTCCAACCTCATCGCCGACGCCGTTGCCGCCAGCGGCGCCACCGTGGTATGCAACCGCGCCGGCAACAACATGGAGCCGGGCGTGGTGGGCGCACTGCTCGAGGCGCGCAGCGGCCTCAAGCGAGCCGGCGGCGGCAAGCGCGTGGGCGTTTTTGAATGCGATGAGCTCTACACCGTGCGCGTCCTACCCAAGCTCAAGCCGACGTACTTCGTGCTGCTCAACCTGTTCCGCGACCAGCTAGACCGCTACGGCGAGATCGACCATACCCAAGACGTCATTGCCCATGCGTTGGAGCTCTCTCCGTCAACAACGCTCATCTACAACGCAGACGACCCGCTGTGTGCCGCGATCGCCGCACGCGTTCCCAACACGAGCATCGCCTTTGGCATCGACGGCGCCACGGGCACCGAGTCCGATCGCATTAGCGACTCGCGTTTTTGCTCGCAGTGCAACGCGCCGCTGGAGTATGACTACGTGCAATACGGCCAGCTCGGCGCCTATCATTGCCCTTCGTGCGGCTGGGGTCGCCCCGCGCTGCTCCGCCGCGTGACGGGCGTTGAGCTCGGCTGCGACGGCTACGGCTTTGACCTGGTCTTTGGACCCGAGGCCAACGCGCCCGCCGTGCACATCGCCACGCGCTACAACGGCCTGTACATGGTCTATAACGTCGCCGCCGCCTTCTTTGCGGCGCACGAGCTGGGCGTGGACGCGGCACATCTGCAGCCCACGCTTAATGCCTACGTGCCCGCCGGCGGACGCATGGGCCGCTGGGATATTGCCGGCCGCACCGTCGAGGCCAACCTGGCCAAGAATCCCGTGGGCTTCGATCGCCAGATCCAGTCCATTAAAACGGCAGGTGGCAGGCTCTGCGCCTTCTTCCTCAACGATAACGATGCCGACGGCCACGATGTCTCGTGGATCTACGATGTCGACTTCGAGCGCATCGCCGACACGCCGGGTCTTGTCGCCTTTGCCGGAGGCACGCGTGCGCACGACATGCAGGTACGCCTCAAGTACGCCGGCATCGATGCCGCCATTATCTCGGATGTCGCGCAAGCAATTGGCGCCGTGGCAGACGAGGCCGCCGATGACACCTTCTACGCCGTCGCCAACTACACGGCCTTCCCGCCGCTGGTCAAGGAACTCGACGTGCTTAAAGACGACGATGCAAGCTCGATTGTCTCCCACGCCATAACGCGCGCCGATGGCAGCGCTGTCCCCACCGATATTGCGCCGGTCGAGCTTTCGCGCCCGTTGCGCATCGTCTACCTGTATCCCGATGCGCTCAACCTCTACGCCGACGGCGGCAACGTTATCGCGCTCGAACGCCGCTGCGCCTGGCGCGGCATTCCCGTGCGTGTGGACGAAGTCCACATGGGCGAGACGCTCGACCTGACCGACGCCGACATCGTTATGATGGGCGGTGGCTCCGATCGCGACCAGTTGGCGGTTGCACATGAACTGCTCGCTCAAAAAGACAAGGTCGCGGCCTATGTTGAGGACGGCGGCTCGCTGCTTGCCATCTGTGGCGGCTATCAGCTGCTCGGCCGTTCGTACTATATGGGCGACGATCGCATTGAGGGTCTGGGGGTCATTGCCGCCGAAACCGTACGCGGCTCCGACCGCCTGATCGGCAACGTAGCCGTCGAAACCAATCTGGCACCCGAGCCCTTTGTGGGATTCGAGAACCACGGCGGCCGCACCCTGCTCGATACAGCGGCCACGCCGCTCGGAACGTCCGTCGTCACGGGCACCGGCAACAACGGCGACGATGGCTTTGAGGGCCTCGTCTACAAGGGCGTGATCGGCACGTACCTGCACGGGCCGGCGCTGCCCAAAAACCCCGAACTCGCCGACTGGCTGATCGCGCACGCCCTCGAGCGCCGCGGCGATGCGCAGGCCACAGCCCTGCTGCCGCTCAAACCCCTCGACGACGCCTACGAGCACGCCGCCCACGACGCCGCCATGAAGCTCCTCCCCTAGCACCCCACCACCACAAAGGGGACAGGTACCTTTGTGGTGGTTTTCCAGTTTGCCAACGATATACGCGCCGGCAAAAAAGTCTGCTATACTCTTTCCCGCTGTCCCCATCGTCTAGCGGCCAAGGACGCCACCCTTTCAAGGTGGATATCGCGGGTTCGAATCCCGCTGGGGGCACCATTTGAAACGAGAAGCCCGTTACCCCCGCGGTGACGGGCTTTTTGCTACCCCAACGCCGGGATTCGAACCCGACAGGGTGCGGAGCTGAGGAAACGCGCAAGCGTTTTCCAGCGCAGCACGCAAGGAGCGGAGCGACACAGCGAATGCGGGCGGCGCCAGCCGCACGCGGACATCCCGCTGGGGGCACCACAGAATCTGAGAAGCCCGTTACCAATTCGGTGACGGGCTTTTTGCTACCCATACGCCGGGATTCGAACCCCAAAGGCATAAAATGACACTGTCATCCAAGGGCCCGTGGACAAAAAATAGCAAATATGAGTACTGTTACCAATTTAGTAACAGCGATTTCATGCCCTCAGAAGGCGATTTGGACACAAGGCGTCCTACGGCGGAGGAATTGCAGGCATTTATCAGCTAAGTACTTGGACATATGTTGCGTAACACTGCATATTTTGCAAAAAGATAATGCTACAGGGCTTGTGACAGTACTCATATTTGACGTTTTTTGCCCACGACCCCTTATTGTGTGGGCGAATCAGTTGCAAAGCGGGATCCAAAGCGTCCTTCGCAAACAAATAGCCGGGGCCCGCGCGATGCGGACCCCGGCTCAATACCGTGACGATATGTCAGTTACGCTCTACACGTAGAACAGGATGTCGTCGTAGGTCGGAACCGGCCAGTAGTCGGCGGCCACGATCTCCTCCATGGCGTCCACGGCAGCACGCAGCGTATCCATAGCGGGAACGACCTCGTGCGCGTACACGTTGGCCTGCTCCTGGCCATCGAGAGCCTCGGCCTTCTGATGTACGGCGTCGAGCGCCTTGATGGAGTCGTTGATGGCGGTGATACCGTTGCAGAGCTTGTTGAGCGTGTTCTGCTCGCACTGCATGGCGGCCTCAGCACCGGCGGCACGAATAGTCTCAAGGCCCTTAGCGACCTTGGTGGCATAGGCGGTAATGACCGGGCGATAGGTACGACGCGCCTCGCGAACCATCGTGGTGGCCTCGATGTTCATGAGCTTGTTGTACTTCTCGAGCTTGCAGTCATAGCGGCACTGAGCCTCGGCCTTGGTCAGGACACCCGTCTCCTCAAAGAGCGCAATGGCCTTATCGGAAACAAAGGCAGGAAGAGCGTCGGCCGTGGTCTTGTTGTTGGCAAGGCCGCGCTTCTCGGCCTCGATGGGCCACTCGTCAGAGTAACCGTCGCCGGAGAACAGGATGCGCTGGTGATCGGTCAGCACCTTCTTGCAGTACTCGAGCGCGGCGTCCTGGAACTTATCCTCGGGCGTACCCTCGAGTGCGTCGGCGAAGGACTTGAGCGACTTGGCCACGGCGGCATCGAGCACCAGGTTGGAGTCGGAAACGTTCTGCTCGGAGCCGCAGGCACGGAACTCGAACTTGTTGCCGGTGAAGGCGAACGGGGAGGTACGGTTGCGGTCGGTGTTGTCCTGCATCAGCTTGGGCAGGGTATCGGCGCCTAGGTCAAGCACGCCGCGCGTGGCATGGACGGAAGCCTTGCCATCGATGATCTTCTCGACGACCTCGGTGAGCTGGTCGCCCAGGAAGATGGACATAATCGCCGGAGGAGCCTCGTTGGCGCCCAGACGATGATCGTTGCCGGCCGAGGCAACGGAGGCACGCAGGAGTTCCTGATAGTTATCGACGGCCTCGATCACCGCGGTGAGGAAGACGATGAACTGCAGGTTGTCGAGCGGAGTGTCGCCCGGGTCGAGCAGATTCTCGGACTCGGTGCCAAGCGACCAGTTGTTGTGCTTGCCCGAACCGTTAATGCCCTCGAAGGGCTTCTCGTGCAGCAGGCAGACCAGGTCGTGGCGGGAGGCGATGAGCTTCATCTTCTCCATCATAACCAGGTTCTGGTCAATGGCCTCGTTGACCTCGCCGTAGACGGGAGCGAGCTCGTGCTGGCAGGGAGCGACCTCGTTGTGCTTGGTCTTGGCGGGAATGCCGAGCGCCCACAGCTCGTCGTCCAGGTCCTTCATATAGGCCGAGACGGTGGGGCGGATAGCGCCAAAGTAGTGCTCCTCGAGCTCCTGGCCCTTGCAGGGAGCAGCGCCAAAGAGGGTGCGACCGGTGATGACCAGGTCCCTGCGCTTGCGGTAAGCGTCCTTCTTGATCAGGAAGTACTCCTGCTCATCGCCCACGGAAGGAACGACCTTCTTGGGGGTCTTGCCAAACAGCGCTAAAACGCGCTTGGACTCACGCGAGAGCGCGGTCATGGAGCGCAGCAGCGGGGTCTTCTTGTCCAGGGCCTCGCCCGTGTAGGAGCAGAAAGCTGTGGGGATGCACAGGACATCGTCCTTAATGAATGCGGGGCTGGTGGGATCCCAAGCGGTGTAGCCACGGGCCTCGAAGGTGGCACGCAGGCCGCCGTTGGGGAAGCTGGAGGCGTCCGGCTCGCCCTGAATGAGGTTCTTGCCCGTAAACTTGGTAATGGCGGTGCCGTCGTGGTTGGGCTCGAGGAAGCTGTCGTGCTTCTCGGAAGTAATGCCCGAAAGCGGCTGGAACCAGTGCGCGTAGTGCGTCGCGCCCTTGGAGATGGCCCAGACCTTCATGGCGTGGGCAACGGCGTTGGCCACATCCAGGTCGAGCGGCTCACCGTCCTCGAGGGTTGCAGCAAGGCGCTTCCAAATGTCCTTGGGGAGGTAGTCCTTCATGACTTCCTCAGAGAACACCATGGTCCCGAAGCGGTCAGTAAGTTCGGCCATACGGAACTCCCTTCGTATCGGCACCGCGTGAGAAGCGGTGTTGATTACTAACGAACGAGTCATAGATTAGGCTCGTCGTGTTTCCGCAACATTACCGTTATGTTGCTGTCACGAAACCAATCAATGAGGTTACCGCATCGCGGCGGCGTTGCCGCCCTCAACAGCCAATCAACTGTATAAATTGCAGACCTCTCCCCATGGTTTAAGGGTAGTCAATTTGGGATGGGGCTCTATTAACTGGTATTTCGCATCAGATACCAGTCTTTATAGCCCCATCCTAGATTGACCGCTCTGCTATAGGGAATGTCGATAGCAAGGCATCTTTGATTGGTATCCCCGAATAGCGAGTGAAACTCCACCGTGACACAGTGGTGCTGTAGAATCCTTACAACACATCACACTATTACGTATCTAAAGGAGCACGATATGCGCGTCGACGAGGTTTTTAAGCAGGCGGCATCCCGGGGCACCGCGCCCGTTTCATTTGAGATGTTCCCGCCTAAGGGCGAGCTTTCCCTCGACACGGCTCGCGAGGTGGCAGGCAATCTGTGCAAGCTTTCGCCGAGCTTTGTCTCGGTCACCTGCTCGGCCGGCGGCTCGGGCAATGGCGCCACCACCGCCCCCATCGCGCATATGATTACGAGCGAATTCGATACACCCTCGGTGGCACACCTTACCTGCGTGGGCCGCTCGCACGCCGATATCGCCGCCAAGATCGATGAATACCGCTCCGCCGGCGTAGAAAACATCCTGGCCCTGCGCGGTGATCTGCCCACTGGCGCGACCGAGGATGACAAGCCCGCCTCGGACTACGCCTACGCCCGTGACCTCATCCCCGAGCTTGTCGACGCCGGCTTTTGTGTGGGCGCCGCGGCCTACCCCGAGGGCCACATTGCCTGTGAGGACCTCAACGCTTCGGTCGAATACCTCAAGCAAAAACAGGACGCCGGCGCGAGCTTCTTTGTGACGCAGCTCTTCTTTGACAACGAGTGCTTCTACCGCTTCCGCGAGCTTGCCGACAAGGCGGGCATCACCGTGCCCATTACCGCGGGCATCATGCCGTTTATGGGCAAGTCGCAAATCAGCCGCATGGTCTTTATGTGCGGTGCGTCGCTGCCCTCCCCCGTCATCAAGATTCTCGCCAAGTACGAGAACGACCCCGAGAGCCTGCAGGCAGCCGGTGTAGATTATGCCGCCCGTCAGCTTTGCGACCTCAAGGAGCACGGTGCCGCCGGTCTGCACCTGTACACTATGAATCGTCCTGCGATCGCCGCGACCATTATGGAGCGCCTAGGGTAATGGAAAAACCGCACATCGATACAACCGCTGTCGAAGTGCCGGCCGACCTTGCGTCGCCGGCGCTTTACCGTGTCGATGCTGCGCACCATCCCCGTGTCGACCGTGCCGAGATGCTGCGGTATCTGGGTTACGGCGGCCAGCAGATTGAGCCCGAGCTGTCACGACGTATTGAGCTTGTGGTCGAGCGCCTTGAGCTGGACATTGAGCCCCGCGGCGTGCGGCGCGTGTTTACCGTCGATGCCACGGGCGTGGACGAGCAGGGCGAGCCCTACATCCGCTTGGTCGGCACCAACGTTGATCTGCGGGGTCGCGATATCTATCGACATCTCAAAGACGCCCGATTTGCCGCGCTCATGGCATGCACTCTCGGCATGGACGCCGAGCGTCGCCTGCGTACCACGGGAGCCCAGCAGCCCCTGGAGGGAGCCGTGCTCGACGCCGCATGCTCTGCCTATGTAGAAGCCGCCGTCGAGCAGATGGACCAGCAGGTTAAGGCTGCGGCCGCCGCACACGGACTCGCCGGTAACTGGCGCTTCAGTCCCGGCTACGGCGACTGCCCGCTTACGGCACAGCGCTCAATCGTGGACGCGCTCAACGCCACGCGGCTCATCGGGCTTACCGTCACGCCCACCAGCCTGCTCATGCCCACCAAGAGTGTGACCGCGGTGATCGGTCTGTTCGACGGCGAGGTCCACGACGCCCAGAGCCGCCCCACCTGCAATATCTGCCGCATGCGCGAGCACTGTCGCTTCCGCGCCGCCCACACCACCTGCTATTCCAGCCATTAGGAGCCCTCGATGTTTACTCCGCTTATCACTCATGATTCTGACGGCACTGCATTGGCGGCACCCGTTGATGCCGCACGTCGCAACGGTGCCACGTACAAGACGCGCACGATCGACGATCTGCGCATTAAGGACGATCGCCTGCGTGCGGCCATCGAGGGCACGGGGCATCTGCTGTTCGACGGCGGCATGGGCACCATGCTGCAGGCGGCCGGCATGAAGGCCGGAGCCCTGCCCGAGCTGCTCAACTTTGAGGAGCCCCAGGTCATTACCGACATTCAGCGACAGTACGTCGAGGCCGGCTGCGACGTGATCACCGCCAACACCTTTGGCGCCAACGCCCACAAGCTCGACGGTACCGCCACCGTGGCAGATGTCTTTGCCGCCGCTGTCGCCTGCGCCCGCGCAGCCGGTGCCCACTACGTCGCCGGCGACATCGGCCCCATCGGCGCGCTGCTTCGCCCCTTGGGTACCCTCAGCTTCGACGAGGCCTACGACCTCTTTGCCGAGGAGGTGCGCGCCGGCGTCGATGCGAGCGTGGACCTCTTTATTATCGAGACTATGACCGACCTGGCCGAGATCAAGGCGGCAGTCCTCGCCTGCCGCGAGAATTCCGACTTGCCCGTCTTTGCCACCATGACCTTTGAGGAAGACGGCCGCACCTTCCTGGGCACGAGCCCCGAGGTGGCCGCCACCACGCTCGACGCCATCGGCGCCGACGTTTTGGGCATCAACTGCAGCCAGGGACCGGCCGAGCTCCGAGGGCTCGCCGCTCGCATGCTCACCGTTACGGACAAGCCCGTTATGGTGCAGGCCAACGCAGGACTGCCCCGCGTGGACGACGACGGTAACACCGTCTTTGACATCCAGGCCCCCGAATACGCCCAGGCCGTCGCCGGCATGATCGCCGACGGCGTGAGCGTCGTGGGCGGTTGCTGCGGTACCACGCCCACGCACATGGCAGCGCTGCGCACGCTTATCGATAACCACACGCCCAGTCCGCGCCACCGCAAGCCCAGCATGTCGGTCACAAGCGCCCAGACGGTCGTGGACCTTCCCTGCGACGGCCACAAGATTGCCGTCATCGGCGAGCGCATCAATCCCACCGGCAAAAAGCGCCTGCAGCAGGCCCTGCGCGACGGCGATCTGGACTACGTCGTGAGCCAAGGCATCAGCCAGCAGGAGCAGGGCGCCGATATCCTGGACGTCAACGTGGGCCTGCCCGAGATCGACGAGGTCAAGATTATCCAGCAGGCGACCGAGCAGCTCCAAGGCTCCACGCTGTTGCCGCTGCAGATCGACTCCACCGATCCCGCCGCTGTCGAGGCCGCCGTGCGCCGCTACGCCGGCAAGCCCATCATCAACTCGGTCAACGGCAAGCAGCAGATCATGGATGAGATCTTTCCGCTGGTCGCCCACTACGGCACCAACGTTGTCGGCCTTACGCTCGACGAAGGCGGCATCCCTGATACCGCCGAGGCCCGCTTCGCCATCGCCGAGCGCATCGTGGCCGAGGCCGCCCGCTACGGCATCGGCCCGAACCGCATCCTCATCGACTGCCTGGTCATGACCGCCTCGACCAACCAGCGCCAGGCTGAGCAGATCCTGCGCGCCATGTCCCTGTGCAAGGAGCGCCTGGGCGTCAAATGCGCGCTCGGCGTTTCGAACATCAGCTTTGGCCTGCCTGCCCGCCCGCTGCTGGGCTCGGTCTTTTTGGCCGCCGCCTTTGGCGCGGGCCTGGACGCCCCCATCATGAACCCGGGCTCCAAGCGCTTTATGGACACCGTCTACAGCTATCGCGTCCTGAGCGTTGAGGACGAGGGCTCGACCGGATACATCGAGCGCTATGCCGGCTGGACCGATCCGTACAAGATCGCCGCCAACCCGGCAGCAGCTCAGGCCGCATCGACCGACACCGTGCCCGCCGCTGGTGTCACCAGCACCGACGGCAACGACGACCCCATCCGCCACATGGTCGTCTCGGGCCGCAAGGGAGAGATCGCTGCCGAGACCGAGCGTCTGCTGGCAGACCACGACGCCATGGACCTCATCAACAATCACTTTATCCCCGCCCTCGACGAGGTGGGCGTCCTCTTTGACCAGGGCAAGTTCTTCTTGCCGCAGCTCATGGCCTCGGCCGAGGCCGCGCGTGTGGGCTTCGACACCATCAAGCGCCTGATGCCCGCCGGCGAGATTGCCGACAAGGGCAAGATCTGCGTGGCCACCGTCAAGGGCGACATCCACGATATCGGCAAGAATATCGTCAAAATGCTGCTCGACAACTACGGCTACACCGTCTTTGACCTGGGCCGCGACGTCGATCCACAGGAGGTGCTCAAGACCGTCAAGGAGCGCGATATCAAACTCGTCGGCCTCTCGGCGCTTATGACCACCACCGTCGTCGCCATGGAGGAGACCATCAAGTTGCTCCATGCCGAGGTGCCGGGCGTCAAGATCATCGTAGGCGGCGCCGTGCTCACCCCCGAATACGCCAAGCAGATCGGCGCGGACTACTACGCCAAGGATGCCGCCGAAAGCGCGCGCATCGCCGAAGAGGTCTTTGGGCAGTAACACAACGGAAACAACCGAGCACCAAAACGTGCCGCATGCGCCACTTGGCACGTGCGGCACGTTAGAATAGAAAAGACTATGCTCGTTTTGGCAGATAGGAGCGCAAGGATGGCGATCACGCCCGCAGAAATCGCGGAAACCCGCGGCATGGTTGAGGAGCAGAACCTCGACATCAGGACCATCACCATGGGTGTTTCGCTCATGGGTTGCGGTGACGAGAACCTCGACCGCATGTGCACGAAGATCTACGACCACGTGACGCACACGGCTGAGCATCTGGTCGAGACCGCCGAGAACCTCGAGCGCGAGTACGGTATCCCCATCGTCAACAAGCGCGTCTCCGTTACCCCGGTGGCGCAGATCGCCGCTTGCTGCAAGGATGAGGACCTCACCCCTATCGCGCACGCCCTCGACCGCGCGGCCGAGACGCTCGGCATCGACTACCTGGGCGGCTTCTCCGCACTCGTCCAGAAGGGCATCGGCGACGCCGATCGCCGCGTTATCCAGTCCATCCCCCAGGCGCTCGCTACCACCAGCCGCGTCTGCTCCAGCGTCAATGTTGCTAGCCTGCGCGCTGGCATCAACATGGACGCCGTGCTTATGGCGGCCCAGACCATCATCGATGCCGCTAGACTCACGGCCGACCAGGATTCCGTCGGCGCTTCCAAGTTTGTCTGCTTTGCCAACATGGTCGAGGACTCCCCGTTTATGGCGGGCGCCGTCCACGGCGGTGGCGAGGCCGACGCCGTCATCAACGTAGGCGTCTCGGGCCCCGGTGTTATGGCCGCAGCCCTGGAGACGCTGCCCGATTCCGCCTCGATGATGGAAGTCGCCGAAAAGATTAAGCAGACCGCCTTTAAGATCACCCGCGCCGGCGAGCTCATGAGCCGCGAGGCCGCCCATCGCCTGGGAGTCGAGAAGGGCATTGTCGACCTGTCGCTGGCCCCCACGCCCGCCATCGGCGACTCCGTCGCGCGCATCCTCGAGATCATCGGCGTGGGCACCTGCGGTGGCCCCGGCACGACCTGCGCGCTCGCCATGCTCAACGATGCCGTCAAGAAGGGCGGCGTCATGGCCAGCTCCAGCGTGGGCGGTCTCTCCGGCGCTTTCATCCCCGTGTCCGAGGACGCCGGCATGATCTCCGCCGTCGAGGCCGGCGCGCTTTCGCTCGAGAAGCTCGAGGCCATGACCTGCGTGTGCTCCGTTGGCCTGGACATGATTGCCATCCCCGGCGACACCCCGGTCGAGACCATCGCCGGCATCATCGCCGACGAGATGGCCATCGGCGTCATCAACAACAAGACCACGGCCGTCCGCGTGATTCCCGCCATCGGCAAGGGCGTGGGCGACTGCGTCGAGTACGGCGGCCTGTTCGGCCGTGCGCCCATCATGCCGGTGAACCCCAACGCCGGCACCGTGCTCGCCCACCGTGGTGGACGCTTCCCGGCACCGCTGAACTCGCTGAAGAACTAGCTGAGGGGTTCGGGCGAGGAGCCCCGGGGAGGGCAAATATATAAGGTCGCCTGCTCGGACAGTCCTGACTCGCACGGAGAGCACATTAAGTGCTCTCCGGCTCGTGCGGAACTCGCGATCGACCTTATATATTTGCCCTCCCCGGGGCTCCCGCACAACGGGACCTCGGTTGGGTTCTATCCCGGTTGCAGTCGCTTCGCTTCTGCTCCACTTTGCTGGTATGACGGTTTGGCGTTGGATCGGTTCTTTCTGATATATGCTGGTTGCGGCTCTTCTTTTGGGAGGAGTCGCTTTTTTGTTGTGTGAGGAGGTTGGCCCGTGGTTGATGGGGAGATTCGTTCTGATCTGCTTTCTGCGGATTGGAATGGCGAATGGATACGTCTGCAAGCTGATCGGCGGCGGGCTGATGATTCTTTTGAATGGGATAAGCGGGCTCGGCATTTTCGGCCGTTGGAAACTGCCCCGTATGCCCGGGACTTTATGAAGCTGTTGGCGTTAAAGCCTGGTGAATCCGTGTTGGATATGGGGTGTGGGGCTGGGTCGATTGCTATTCCGCTTGCTCAGGCTGGGCATCCTGTGATTGCAGCCGACTTCTCCCCCGCTATGTTGGGCACCCTTGATGCCGGCATTGAGTATTACGGGCTCGAAGGGCGCATAACGCCGCTTGAGCTTGCTTGGGATGATGATTGGGATTTGGTTGGACCGGTCGCGAAAGCGGTGGATGTTGCCTTTGCCAGTCGGTCGGTTACGACGACCGATCTAAAAGGTGCGCTTGCCAAGCTCGACCGTACGGCTCGTCGGCGTTGTGCTGTCACGATGGTCGCCAACTCCAGCCCGCGCTATGATCTGCACTTGATGAACGCTATCGGCGCCTCGGTTACCCGCAGCAATGGCTTTGTGTACGCCTTCAACATCCTCATTCAGATGGGTTCGTTGCCGCAGGTTACATACTTTGAATCGCCTCGTCGCGATACCTTCGACAGCCTTGAGGCAGGCGTGGCGGATTTTTCCCGTATGCTCGAGCATGGCAACGAGGATAAGATCGACTGCCTGCGCGACTACATCGCTCAACACATGATTGAGAACCCCCATGCCGGTGAGCCGGGCTCCAAGGGCGTGCCGCAGGGGCGCTATATGCTCGATCATGTCCGCAAGGTTCGCTGGGCGTTTATTGCATGGGAACCGGTCTCTGAATCCCGCTCGTAGCCCGTTCACAGCCCGAGCTGCCCATCACCTCGGCATCCGCATTCTTTGCGAACTGGGCAAACGCGCTCCACACCGCGCCGTTCCTGCGCTATCGTGGGACAGCTCACGTAGATTAAGGCCCCGTCGCGGGGCACCCCATACATAGAAAGCGAGAACCCATGGCACTGACAGGAGCCCAGGTCAAGCAGCTTCGCAGCATGGCCCATCACCTCAACCCCGCCATCATCATCGGTAAGTCCGATGTCAACGAGGGCACCGTCGAGCAGACGGTCGCCTACCTGGAGAAGCACGAGCTCGTTAAGTGCTCCGTGCTCGATGGCTCCAGTCTTTCCGCCCGCGAGGCCGCCGAAGAGCTCGCTGAGCGTTGCCACGCCGAGGTCGTCCAGGTCATCGGCCGCAAGTTCTCGCTGTATCGCGAGTCCTCGCGCAAGGACATCGAGAAGATCAAGCTCGTCTAAGAGCCAATGATCCGGCGAGCCAACACATAGCAAGCTTACGGGTGCCCAAGTACTTCGGGCGCCCGTTTTTTATCGCTCGACCAGCACGCGATTGAGCCGCCCCTCCACCAAGCGCTCGTATAGACGCCGCGTCTCGGGCTCGGGCACGCCATTGACCTGCTCCCTCAGGTGGTGCATATGCCCGCTGTACAGCTCGACGATATCGCGCCGCCGCCCCGCCGCACTGTAGACGCGCATGGCGCAGCGCACCATATCCTCACGCGCCGTTTCCTGCCGAAGCCCCGACTCCGCCAGCCAAATCGCCGACTGCAGGTCGTTTTCTTCTAGGGCGGCATTTGCTCCCTTAATCATGCAATCGATGTACTTTGACTGCATAATGCGTCGCATACGCAAAAAGTAGGTGGGGTTACAGCCATTGGGAACATACAGCGGTCCGGCATAAAGCTGCTCAATCTTAAGGCACAGCTCAACTAAATGGGGCCCGCGCGCACCCGTGCGATTTCCCAAAACCTCGCGGCTTATCTGGTCAAACAGCCGTACATCGGTCTTGACGTAGTCGCCGTTGAGTCCGATGCATTCATTTTGGATGAGCACACACGACTTGCCATCCGGCGTCGGTCCCAAAGCCGACCGCAAGCGCGATATCGTCGAGTACAGGTTGTTGCGGGCGCTATTGAACTCGGCATGGGGCCACAGCTCCATGGCCAGCGTCTCGCGATCGACGAGCGCATCCATGCCCAGCGCAAGCCGCTCGGCAAGTGTCGCCGCCTTCTTGCGGCGCCACATTTTGTCCGTGATGGGAAACCCGTCGCGCTCGGCGCGGAACGCACCAAACATGCGAATCTCGATATGGTCGATGGTATCAACGGCTTCAACCTCGCCGGCCTGGAACAGGCGCTCGCCCTCCCCTTCCAAATCGTCGCGCAGCGAGTACCGCGACAGCTCGCGCACGGGAAGCTTCTTGCGAATCCTGGTCGCCGGCTCGCCCAGACAATGCATGGCAAGGCGCGCAAAGAGCCGATACGATGGTTCCAGAATCCCCGCGCGATTCATGGACATCCAGGCCGCGAGATCGCTATCTCGCCCCGCGCAAGCCAAATGCAGCGCCACCATCCAGGCTTCTGCACCACCAACCTGCGTCTGGCTTATATCGAGCAACTCCGCTTCCTCGCGTACCGAAACCATCGAGGTGTTACGCAGATACGCCGCGCGCTCCAGCAGCAATGCGTTATCGCGCATGTACGCAATCGACTCCTCGGCAAGTTTGAGCACTTGGACCGCACGGAACTTTGCATTAACCGGCCGTCCCTCTGCCAGCGACTGCCAGCCTTCTAGCAACAGGCCAAACAGCTGAATCTGGTTGTCGCGCATGCGCACGGCAAAACGATCGAGCTCGTTGAACGCCGCGTCGTCGGTTACCGGCAAGCCGGAGAGGAGCCGCCGTGCCGCCAACACCATGCGCACCCAGATAGCCATCGCCTTAAGCCCACGTACGTCGAGCGCCTCCCGCATCACCGTCATCTCGTCGTCGCGCTCGTCGGTTCCCGCAAACGACCCGTCAAAAAGTTCCACCAGCATGCCATCGGCCCGTATAACAATCCCCGCGATGTCGAGCTCACAGTCGTAGGCCTTGCTCGTTTTGAGCTGCTGTAGAACGCCGCCGTCATCTCCCCGCTCGGTCAGGCAGCGCTTGACCTCGATATGCGCAGACAACATATCGAGTGCGGTATGGGATGTCTCGATTTCTGGCACGGCCAGGTTCGCAGGAAGCCCAAGCCCGTTGTCCCCATAGCAAACAGCCGTCAGTGTCTGGGCCACCCTCCATGAAACAGGGTCTATTTCGCAGGCCGCCCGTTCGCCCCCGCGCTCGATGACCGATGCCATATAGCGAGCGAGCTTTGTATTGGACACGCTGACCGCTGCCAGATATACGCCAAGCGCCTCGGCAGGCGTTGGCTCTGGAGCCGGATCCTCGGCATCGATCGTGCCCAACGCTGCTCGGCAGATATCGGCCCCGTGCCCCGTCAGAGCCAGATCGACCCCATACTGCCCAGCAAGTTCAAGGACCGCATCACGGTCCAAAAAGGCGTCCGCCAGGCCCATCGCCGCATCGCATCGGCCCGCCTTAAGCAAAATCCGGGCCGCCCTCGGAACAAGTTCGGGGCGAACCTCGGCCACCAACTTACGCAAGCGCAAGCGTCCGTTATCCTCCGTGCCCAGACACGTAAAACTCCGCTCGGCGGGGTCCAAGCCAAAGATCGGGTAGTCGCGTACGAAGTAGGACTGGTCGACCATCGATAGCCTCACCCCGCAAGCCTCGAGTTCTGCGATATTGCCCTCGCCCATCAAAATCATGAGACATGCCACGCAAAACAGTGCATTATTGTCGAGCGAAGCCAGGTCGACAAGTGCCGCGCCATATACGTTGACAATCTCGTTTTCGAGCAGACCGGCTACGTCGCCTTGGCCATACAGACCCGTCTGCAATGCCGAAACGAGCTCGGGCACGCCCTGCGTGAGCTGATAAAAGTCGAGCGATGTGCTGATCGAAAACGCCGATGCCCACGCCGAATACTCATAGGCATGCACCTTGAGCATCTGCGCATTGATCTTAACCGAATCGCCCAGCCCATGAATCAGTTGACGATTTGAAGGACGGCAGGAGATAAAGACCCCCACCCCCATAGCGCGCAGGCCGCGAATCCTGTCGATGAGGTCTTCGGTATCGTGCTGATCGAGGTTTGGCACATTATCAATCGCGATAAGGGAGTGCGGTTTGTCTTTGAGTTCTTCGGTAACCACCTCGAGCTGCATAAACACCTCGCGCCCAGTGGCGCGATCGGCCTCGATAATCCGCACGGGGCCTCGCGTCGGGTCGCATTTAACCTCATGGGTGTACTGCAACAGCACCGAGGTCTTCCCAAACCCGTCGGGCGCATAAAGAACCACGATGCCGGCCTTTCGGCCCTTGGCGAGAAGCTCATTCATCAAGCGTTCGCGTCGCACCATATAGCCACCGCCCAGCGGCATCAGCTCGAGGTCGTCCATACTGCCCAAATCGTTTACCATGCCCGCTCCTCAACTCGACCGTATGGACACTGTAACCGCAAGACCATACAAGCCGCGCTATGAATAGAGCGACCTTGTGTTCTAGGTTGTCTTTTGGTACGCAAGCGGCAAGTTTTTGTACAGCGAGGGCCGATTGTTATTAATCCCCCGACTAATCGGTCTTTAAGCAGGTAAATGAGCTTGTCAGCTTGTCCCATCTAAGCGGCAGTGTAACGCAAATGAACAAGGTTCAGCTATGTCATTCAACTCGCCTAGCACCCGCTACCGTCTACGACCTTTTAGTGGCATTTTTGCATAGAATCTGGTATGGAATGAATCAAGCTGTTGGGCATCCGGCATTCGTCAAGCTTGCGGCAAGATTTTGGTCAAGCGGGCGGAGAGGGATAACAAAAAGGCCCCCGCAAAGCGGAGGCCTTAGGCAGGGCTATGTCGAGGTGCAGGATTCGCGCTACTCGCAGAGCGAAAGGGCAGCCTCGTCGGCAACGACAACGCAGTTGGTGTGCAGCTGCAGGATCGAAGCCGGGCACGCGGGCGTAACCGGGCCATAGCACATGTCATGCACGGCCTGAGCCTTGGCCTCGCCGTTAGCGACGACCAGGATCATGCGGGCATACATGATGGTCTGGGTGCCCATGGTGTAGGCCTGACGGGGAACGTCGTCGATGCTGTCGAACAGGCGGCTGTTGGCCTGAATGGTGCTCTCGGTGAGGTCGACGCAGTGCGTGCCCTTGGAGAAGTGGTCATCGGGCTCGTTGAAGCCGATGTGGCCGTTGTTGCCAATGCCGAGCAGCTGCAGATCCGGGTAACCGGCGGCGGCGACGATCTTGTCGTACTCAGAGCAGGCAGCGGCGGCGTCGGGGTTGGAACCGTCGGGCACATGCGTGTTGTTCAGGTCGATGTTGATGTGATCGAAGAAGTTCTCACGCATAAAGTAGTGATAGCTCTGGGGATCGTCGTGCGAAAGGCCGCGATACTCGTCCAGGTTGTAGGTGCTGACCTCGGCAAAGTCGACGTCGCCCTTCTCGTACCAAGCAGCGAGCTGCTTGTAGGCACCGATCGGGGTGGAGCCAGTGGCAAGGCCCAGCACACAGTCGGGCTTGAGGATAACCTGCGCCGAGATAATATTGGCGGCCTTGCGGCTCATATCCTCGTAGTCTTTAGCTTTAATGATCTTCATTACGCGTCCTTTCTCGTACAAGAGAGGCAAGGCTCCCCTTACAAGCACTTGCCCGCGGCCCGCGTCGGCCGCAACCAACGTGTGCGGCCACCAGGGCGAGGTCGCGTAATGTATGTGTCTCGTGTCTAGCCGCGTCGAGGCCCCTGCCCGTCCACGGTGACCCGAAGCCTTTTAGCTTCGGACAAACCCCATCTTGCCACGGAGGGCGTCCTCTTTCAAGGGCGCCCTCCGTAAACGTGTTTGAATTGTAGGCTAATGGCCACGTGCACTTGCTAGCGCTCGCGAGCAACGATGAGCTGGTCCATCTCTTCGACATGCACGCCAACGGAGCCCTTGATACTCGAGAACTCAACGGAATTGCACACCAAGATGGGAACCGTCACATCGTAGCCCTCGGCAGCAATTGCCTCGCGATCGAACTCAATGAGCACATCGCCCTTATGGACGATGTCACCCACTTGCGCATGTACGGTAAAGTGCTTGCCCTCAAGCTGAACAGTGTCCAAACCAACGTGGATGAGCACGTCCAAGCCATCGACCGTGTTAAGCGCAACAGCGTGTCCCGTGGGAAAAATGGCCTCGACCTTGGCATCAGCCGGTGCAATCACGCGCGTGCCGGTAGGCTGAATCGCCACGCCCTGGCCCAAAAGGCCGGTGGCAAATGTCTGGTCATTGACCTCGGACAACGGAATGACGTCGCCCGAGATGGGAGCATCCAGCGTAAGGACTCGACCACGCATACCAAAAGACCTTAGGACTTTAGTGAACATGCTCCCCCTCGGACATACCAATCGACCAAAATAGCCTTAACAGTTTACCACTTGGCACTCGTTTTTGACCATTAGGGAAGTTCGCGCTTGACAACCTCGACGATGTCGTCAACAACGCGCTGGGTCAGCTCGTGCGTCTCGGCCTCGGCCATAACGCGGACCAGCGGCTCGGTACCGCTCGGGCGCACCAGAATGCGGCCGCGGCCGTCAAGCTCCTTCTCGGCAGCAGCGACGGCATCCCAGATGGGCTGGCAATCGTCCAGACCAGCCTTGTTGTCGGAATGCACGTTGACGAGTACCTGCGGGTACTTCTTCATGATGCCGGCAAGATCGGTGAGGGTACGACCGGTGCGCTTGAGCACGGCCAGCAGCTGCAGAGCCGTCACCAGGCCGTCACCGGTGGTGTTGTGCTCCAAGAAGATGATGTGGCCGGACTGTTCGCCGCCGATGACGGCGCCATCCGCGAGCATGCGCTCCAAAACGTAGCGGTCACCCACGGCGGTCTGGACCATCTCGAAGCCCTGCTCCTTCATAGCGATGGAGAAGCCCAGATTGCACATGACGGTCGAGACGATCTCGGAGTTGGCGAGCTTGCCGCGAGCGGCGAGGTCAGAACCGCAGATAGCCAGGATGTAGTCACCGTCGATCTCATTGCCCTCGCTGTCCACGAACAGTACGCGGTCGGCGTCGCCGTCGTGAGCCAGGCCGATATCGGCGTGGGTGCGCAGCACGAGCTCGCGCAGGGGCTCGAGGTGAGTGGAGCCGCACTCGACATTGATGTCGGTGCCGCAGTAATCGGTGTTGATGGCATGGACCGTGGCACCTAAGCGCTGCAGTGCGGCGGGCGTAGTCTGGCAGGAAGCACCGTGGCCGCAGTCAACGGCAACGACCAGGCCGTCAAGCCTCAGGCCATCAAGCGTATCGATGGCGTGGTCTACGTATGCCTTGCGAGCGTCCTTCATCTTGATAATGTGGCCCACGCCGGCACCGGTCGGCAGCGTGTCGGCAGCCATGGCTTCCTCGGACATGACCCAGGCGCTGATCTCTTCCTCGACAGCATCGGGAAGCTTCATGCCCTTGCGGCTAAAGAACTTGATGCCGTTGAACTCCGGCGGATTGTGCGAAGCGGAGATGACGATGCCGCCGTCGAGCTCGTTTTGAACAGTGAGCAGCGCCACGGCAGGCGTGGGGATAACGCCGCAGCAATGCGGGCGGCCGCCCTCGGCCATAATGCCGGCGGTCAGAGCGCTCTCGAGCATGGTGCCCGAAAGGCGCGTGTCACGGCCGATGCAGATATCCGGACCAAGAAACTTGGTCGCCGCGCGGCCCAGGCGAAACGCGAGGTCGCACGAGAGGTCGGCGTTGGCGACACCACGGACGCCGTCGGTACCGAAGATGTTCTGGGGCATAGGATTGCTCCTTCCCTAGCAGGCGATATGCAACCGCCCACCCTAGTCGAAAAAGAAAAGCGGGACCCGCCGAGGAATCGGCAGGCCCCGCTTGTACATTGTATCTCGAAAGGAGATAAAACCTTAGCGCTTGGAGAACTGGGGAGCGCGGCGGGCCTTCTTGAGGCCGTACTTCTTGCGCTCGACCACGCGAGCATCGCGCGTAAGGAAACCGGCCTTCTTGAGGTCAGCACGGTAGTCGCCAGCGTTCAGAAGAGCGCGAGCGATGCCCAGGCGCAGAGCGCCGGACTGACCGGAGATGCCGCCGCCATCGCACAGAGCGATAACGTCGAACTGACCGGCGGTGTCGGTCACCTTGAAGGGAGCAAGGGCGTTCTCAACGAGCTGATGACGGCCGAAATACTGCTCGGCGTCACGCTTGTTGATGGTCACCTTGCCGGTGCCGGGGACGAGACGGACGCGGGCGACGGCGTTCTTACGACGGCCGGTACCCTGGTAGACAACGGTGTTCTCAGCCATCTTTAAGCCTCCAGCTCAATCTTCGTGGGGTTCTGGGCAGCATGCGGATGCTCGGCACCAGCGTAGACCTTAAGCTTGGTCATCTGGGCACGGCCGAGGGTGGTCTTGGGCAGCATGCCGCGAACGGCGCGCTCGATGACCTTCTCCGGGTGCTTCTCCATAGCCTGGCGGAAGCTCTCAGCCTTGAGGCCGCCGTTGTAGCCGCTGTGGCGATAATAGGTCTTCGTGTCGGCCTTGTTACCGGTAAGCTGGACCTTATCGGCGTTGATGACGACAACGAAGTCGCCGCAGTCGCTGTTGGGCGTGAACTGGGGCTTGTTCTTACCGCGCAGGATCATTGCGATCTGGGTGGCAAGACGACCCAGGACAGCACCATCGGCGTCGACGAGAACCCAGTTGCGCTGGACCTCGCCCTGCTTGGCGTAGTGAGTCGATTTCGAAATCACTTAGACTCCTCCATGTACAGTACGTGTTGTTACAGAGATTCACGGGGCTCTGCAAGTAACCCGTCCATATTACCCCGCTCGCCGTACGAGTCAACAGGTATTTTGGCTCCGACCAGAGTTTCTGCACATGTCATCCACGAGCTGTGATTTTTCCAGCTCTTTAGCTGTTTTCATTTTTGAGGGTTCGCCGTCGCTAGCGCTCAACGAACTCTTGGATTTCCGCGAGCAGGCGCTTTGCCTCCTGACGGCCCTGGATATACAGGTCCAAAAGCTTTGCCGAATCGTGCTCGACATGGCCGACCTCAACCGGCTTTTGCGGAGCGACGACCAGCGCGCGGCCCTCGCGCTCATACTTCCACAGGTGCATGCGCTGCATGTTGTAGCGGTCGTGGCGCGTCTCGATAGCCTCGAGCAGATAGGGGTAGTCGGCATAGCGGGCGCGCGCGGCCGGCAAAAACTCGTAGGGCTTTTTCTCGTACGAGCGGTCCTGCGTGACGATGACGACCGCACGGTCGAAGCCCGCCTCCTCGAGCACATGCTCGATAGGAACCGAATCGGCCACGCCGCCATCGACGTATTTGTGCCCGTCAATCACGACCGGCGGTGTCACCAGCGGCAGCGACGTCGAGGCGCGCACAGCGTCGAGATCGAGCACGGCGCTTTTGACCGGCAGGTAGGCAGCGGTTCCAAAGAGCATGTCCGTCGCGACGGCGTACATCTCGATGGGACTCGCATCGAACGTCTCGTTGTCAAAGGGATCCAGGCGGTCCTGGACATCGTTGAAGATAAAGTCGTAGCCGACGATAGAGCCCGTGGACGCAAACGATGCGGCGCCCATGAAACGGCTGTCGTTGCAGAAAGCCAGGTTGATGCGGTTGGCACGGCCGATCTGGTGCGACTTGTAGTTCACGCCGTTGAGAGCGCCTGCCGATACACCGTAGACAGCCGGAATCTCGACGCCCGCCTCCATGAGAACGTCGAGCACGCCCGCGGTAAACTGCCCGCGAAAACTACCGCCCTCCAGGACGAGCGCGACCTTGCCGGCGTTCTTTGCCTTATCTTCTGCAGTCATATTGACCTCCTGCGATTGCGTTTTGGCTTTCTTCTACCCAGTTTTGAGATGGCGAGCGCGCAGGTTTTGGAGCAGAGTTCGATTCTCCGCGGTACGGGGGGATCCGTTGATGCTGGGCGAGGCCAGCTGAGATTCGATAAACATCGCATCCGTTTTGAGTCGGAAGTTTGCGCGGAGAATCCGCGTATTTGCTTCGCAAATCCGCACCGGCTTCGGCCGCCTGCCGGCGTCCTCGCCCGCGGGCTAAAAACGCTTACGCGTTTTCTTTACGCCCGCGCCCTGCGCAGAGTTCGATTCTCCGCGGTATCTGTAAGTAATAAAAAAGCAGGTAGAGACACTTCTCTACCTGCTTGTAACTATTGGTGGAGCTTATGAGAAAAACGGCGAACTCCACCGGTACCGCCAACCGCTCAGC
>CABUPH010000016.1 GCA_902493375.1 uncultured Collinsella sp. | reverse complement strand
GAGGGGCCATGCGGCATAGCGCCGCGACATGGTCCGGAAAAACGTCCGAGGTCCCGCTTGTCCCATTTTTTAGCCGAATACCGGGATGGAATTTCCCTTACATGTGGTTAGAGGAAACCCCATCCCATTATTTTGCGTTATTCTGGGTTATAATTTTCCGTTATTGAGAAGGCTCTACGGCGATAATTCGCTGCAGAGCCTTCTTGATGAGTGGCCATGCGCTACATGGCCAAGGGGCAAATCTGCTACACTAGTACAACATGCCTCCGTAGCTCAGGGGATAGAGCACCGCTCTCCTAAAGCGGGTGTCGACGGTTCGAATCCGCCCGGGGGCACCAGGGAATATGACGGCGTCGCGGGAGCGGCGCCGTTTCTGGTTTGCGGGGGCCGCCGGCGGATTCGGGCCGTCGACACCCGCGTCACCAATTGCGTCTAGAGCCCTCCGGTAGAGTGTCCAAGCCCTAAAGCCCAGTTGATGCTACGGGGTTTAGAGGCGGACTGAAGCAAGGGGAAGACATGTCCGCTCGGGGTGATAGACTAACGCTGTGGTAAATACAGGACAGTTTGACCGTTTTTCAACCAAGATAGGCGTCCCATGCAACTAAATGCAGCTGATATAGCGCAAAAGAGAATTGACCTCGACCTCACCCAAAAGGAGTTCGCCGCCGCCCTTGGTATGGGCTCGTCTGGCGAACGCACCGTTCGGCGCTGGGAGTCTGGGGATACTAGTCCAACGGCGGCTGAATGCGCCTTTATCGCATCGCTCGATGCGGGGGCTCCATTTGACCAAGGGGAGCGCAGCGACGCGCCTTTTACCTTCTGCGATCTCTTCGCGGGCATCGGCGGTATACGAATGCCGTTCCAGGAGCTTGGCGGTAGGTGCGTCTTCTCTTGCGAGTGGGATAAGTTCGCCCAGAAAACCTACCGGATGAACTATGGAGAGACCCCGGCGGGCGACATCCGTCAGGTCGCATCAAACGATATACCGGACTTCGATGTCCTGCTCGCAGGCTTTCCTTGTCAGCCATTCTCCCTTGCAGGCGTTTCGAAGAAGCAATCTTTGGGGAGACCCACCGGCTTTGAGGATAAAACGCAGGGAACCCTCTTTTTCGAGGTCGCTCGCATCATACGCGACAAGCGCCCGAAGGCCTTCTTGCTTGAGAACGTTAAGAACCTTACGAGTCACGACGGCGGGAAGACCTTCAAGGTCATACGACAGACGCTTGAGGAGGACCTTGGATACCATATTTTCTGGAAAGTGCTTGATTCAAAAAACTGGACGTGCCAGCACAGGGAGCGCATCTACATCGTGGGGTTCAGGGAGGAAGTTCCCTTCTCGTGGGATGACCTTGAGGTGCCGGGACCGGGACATACGCTAGGGGAAATCCTCGAAGAGCAACCAAACGAACGCTACACCATTTCGGATAAGCTATGGGCCTATCTGCGCGCCTATCGCGAAAAGCATGAGGCGGCGGGCCACGGCTTTGGATACTCGATGGTCGGCCCAGAGGACACGACAAGGACGCTTTCCGCCCGGTACCACAAGGATGGCAGCGAGATTCTGGTCGGGCAGGAAGGAAAAAACCCTCGTAAACTCACTCCCCGCGAATGCGCGCGCCTGCAAGGATTTCCCGATGAGTTCATCATCCCGGTGTCGGATACTCAGGCATACAGGCAGTTCGGCAACTCCGTGACCGTGCCGGTCGTGCGCTCGGTCGCGAAGTTGATGATGGAGGTGTTCTAGGATGGACTATGGAGTACTTGGCGCGTATTTTGACGGTGCTGTCGCGAAAACCCTCGCGGGCGTTGACATCATGGGGGCCAATAAAAGCCACCAGCACGAATTCAACGGCGTGGGGCCTTTGCGCGCGCTTTTCGGAGACGATGACATAAAGGGGATGCGAACTACCTTCGCATATCTCGATGATGGTGCAGACCCTATATTCGACCATGGTTATACCACTTGGTACGACGCCCGCAGGAAGCATCCAACTAGAACTGAGTATAGGCTCTACTACAACGATAATGCTGCCATGGGCATGGCCCGTCCGGGCGACCTCATGGTTTTGGCCCTACACGAAGCCAAGGAGGTCGTAATCCTATTTGCCCGAGCGGGGAGTACGGCGGAATCTCAAGTTCGCTGGCTCTTCGCGCTCGACGGGGTTGGCGAGAAGGGTTTTACGCCCTCTGCTCGGGAGGATACGCGCATCACGTCGATCGCCGCAAGGATTTTGGAGTCCATCGGCATCGAAGTTAGCATGCCGATCGCAGCGGAGAACTTCCTCGACGGTATGATCGAGAAATTCGGCGAGTCCTTCCCCAAAGGGGCAGACTTCTCAGCCTACTCAGCTTCCACCCTTGGAAAGCTCGATTGGACGGGCGACCCGGATGGCTGCTTGGTCGCTTGTTACGAACGCGAAGAGATGCTGTTCCGCGTCTTTGAGCGGCATCTCTTGGAGCGCGACCTCGCGCCATACCTTGGCTCGGCGCTTGATGTTGATGGCGTGCTGCGCACCACTATGTCGGCCTTCCAGCGCCGCAAGTCCCGTGCGGGGACGGCGTTCGAGAATCAACTCTCGATGCTATTCGATGCTAGGGGCATACGCTACTCGGCGCAGAAATACACCGAGGGCAAATCAAAGCCGGATTTCATCTTTCCCTCTATTGACGATTACCACGACCCCAAGTTCCCTGTCGCTCGACTGACGATGCTCGGTGCCAAGACAACCATCAAGGAGCGTTGGCGTCAGGTGCTTGATGAGGCTGACAGAATCGAGGACAAGCATCTTGTAACACTTGAGCCCGCCGTAAGTGAGGATTACACACGAGCTATGGCTAAGGACAGGCTCAGCCTCGTTGTGCCCTCATCGCTGTTCGAAACCTACACGCCCGCGCAAAGGGAATGGCTCATGAGCGTCAACGACTTCTGCAGGCTGGTAGAAGCCCGACAGCACGAGTAGAACCACGAGACGTTTTTTAGAAATGAGGCCGGAGACCAGTTGAGTCTCCGGTCTTCTTTTTTCACTCGCAACAGATTCGTCGATCACGAGGTGGGATTTGTATTTGGACTGCGCAAACTCTTGGGCAAGGGTGCTTTTTCCAACGCGGCGGGCCCCCTCGAGCATGATGGCTCGGGATCCATTGCTCGCTTTCCAATCGAGGAGTTTATTGTAGGCCGTACGTCTGAATACTGACATGATTGCCCAATCTAGCTGCTGTATACACGAAATGGGAAGTGTGGTTACCTGATTCAATACACGAAATGGGAAGTATATACAGGCCCTTTTCTACACGAAATGGGAAGTGCGGGTACCGCTGGAGCTTGTTGGGATAGATGGAGCGCATGTGTTGCGTCGCTCAGGTAGCTCATATGTGCCTAGAGTTTCACATGCCGAGAAAGGTTGATGGCTGCCATATCCACATACCAAAACACGGAGCGCTCAGCGCCGTCGACACCCGCGTCACCAATTTCCCCGCGGGGGGGGGAGTTTTCGAATCCGCCCGGGGGCACCAGGGAATATGACGGCGTCGCGTGAGCGGCGCCGTTTTTGGTTAGTGGGGGCCGACGGCAGATTCGGGCCGTCGACGCTCGCGTCACCAATCGCGTCATTCGAATCGGCGCTGGGAATTCAGTGCTTTTCCTCATGCAAGTATCTTCCATCTTGCGTCGCCGTCAGCCGTGAGCGGTCGATTTTTACCGATAAACGGCAAATTAATTCAGAAAAAATCAGGTAACTTCAAGAATGGTCAAACTTGATTAACAGCAAAACCACAAGGTAGATGGCTTTATACGGTGAAAAACTCTGACACAATGAGAAAAAGAGTGAAAAATACTGATTGAAAATGAACTTATGTGGCAGTAATCTACATGTCACAGGGTAAGCCCCGGCGCGCAGGCGGCGGCCCTTATCGAATTACGGATATAGATCAGGTGCTCGAACGGGCAGAAACGATCAAGGACGAAGGTAAAGGACGTAGAAGCATGAAGCTTGCAACTCGTATCAACTCCTATTTTCGCGATGGCGACAAGAATCTTGATCGCGTGTTCGCGGAGTTCCAGAGCGTGGGCCTCACGCACGTCGACCTCAACTACCCCGAGCACTGCACAGGTGTCACGGCTGAGGACATGGCCGCCAAGCTCGCAGCTCACGACCTGCAGCTGAACGGCTGCGCGCTGCGCTTCCGCAACGCCTTCCTCAACGGTGACCTGGGCAATGCCGATGATGCCCTTGCCGCGGAAGCCCTTGAGCTCTGCTACGAGGCGTGCGACTACTGCCGCACTGCCGGTGGCAACACGGTGACCATCTGGCTCGGCCACGACGGCTTTGACTACAGCTTCCAGATCGCCTACGCTCGCGTCTTCGACCAGCTCGTAGCCGCATTCCAGAAGGTTTGCGACTACGCGCCCGACCTCAAGATCTCGATTGAGTACAAACCCTACGAGGAGCGCGCGTACGCGTTCATCGACTCCATGGGTATGACCGGCATGATTCTCAACGCTGCAGACCGCCCGAACCTGGGCGTCACGCTGGATTACTGCCACATGCTCATGAAGCACGAGAACCCTGCCATGGCCGCCGACCTGTTCGGCCGCGAGGGCAAGCTCTACGGCATTCACCTAAACGACGGCAACGGTCGCTTCGACGATGGCCTTATGATTGGTACGTCCACGCCGGTGAAGACCCTCGAGTTCCTCTACTACGTGAAGAAGCACGGTTACGACAGCGCAATCTACTTCGACACGTTCCCGGTCATCGAGCCCGCTGCCGGCGAGGCTGCACAGAACGACCAGATGATCCATCTGCTCAACGACGCCATCGAGGCCGTAAGCATGGAGAAGATCCAATCCGTTATCGATGCAAACGACGCGATTAAGGCAGCCGAGCTTGTCCGCGAGCTCTTCTGCGCAATGGGGAGGTAACCAATGAAACGCGACTGGAACGCGATGGCTCAGGGGATTCTGGACGCCGTCGGTGGTCCCGAGAACATCTCGGGCATGACGCACTGCGCGACGCGCCTGCGCCTCAATCTCAAAGACGACGCGGCTTGCGACGACGCTGCGGTCAAGGAAGTCGAAGGCGTTGTGAACACGCTGAACAAGGCCGGTCAGTACCAGGTCCTCATCGGCACTGAGGTCCCGAAGCTGTACGAGAAGTTTGAGCCGCTGGTCAAGGGTTCGGGCGTGGAAATCTCCGCTGCTACCAAGGACGAGGGCGAGAGCATCGTCAGCCAGGTCTTCTCCGCGATCTCCGGCATCTTTGCCCCGCTGCTGCCCGCCATGGCCGGCTCCGGTATCCTGCGCGGCTTCGTTATCCTGGCCGCCCAGCTCGGCATCATCGCTGAGGGCACGGGTACCTACACCATCCTGTACACCCTGGCCATGAGCGTGTTCTACTTCCTGCCCGTGCTGCTCGGCTTCTCCGCCGGCAAGCGCTTCGGCGCGAGCCCGTACCTGTCGGCGCTGCTCGGCGCGTGCCTGCTCTACCCGGACTTCATCGCCCTCATGGGCGACGCGGGCAACGGCGCCATGACGGACTTCTTCGGCATCCCCGTGGTTCTCATGAACTACAACTCCACGGTTATCCCTGCCATCTTGTCTGTCTGGGTCTACTCGTACCTGTACAAGTGGCTCGATGAGCACGTTTCCGAGATGCTCAAGCTCGTCGTGCTGCCCGCCATCTCCCTGATCGTTATGGTTCCGCTCACCATGCTCGTCATCGGTCCCCTGGGCGTCTACGCTGGTGAGGCCATCGCCTTCGTGGTCAACTGGCTGATCGAGCGCAGCTCCGTGTTCGCCGGCGTGCTGGTTGGCGGCGGCTGGTCCGTGCTGGTGTCCATGGGCATCCACTGGGCCGTGAACCCCATCATGATCAACAACATCGCTCAGAACGGCTTCGACTACATCTGCCCCTTCACCTTCGCCTGCAACTTCGCCGTTATCGGCTGCGCCTTCGGCGTGTTCCTCAAGGCCCGCGACCAGAAGCTCAAGAGCTTCGCGATGACCGGTGTCGTATCGATCGCCCTGTCCGCCATCATCGAGCCCACGCTGTTCGGTATGCTCGTGAAGAACAAGAAGGTCTGGCTTGCGCAGATCATCGGCGGTGCCGTCGGCGGCGCGTTCCTCGGTATCATGAAGGTCGTCACCACTGCGTTCACCTTCGGTTCCGTCACTACGTTCCCGGCTTTCGTGAGTTCCGACCCCATGAACTTCGCTTGGGCTATGGTCGGCATGCTCATTTCCGCCGTCGTGGCCGGTGTTCTTGCCTTCGCCTTCACCGGCAAGGAGGATCAGCTCGCCTAAGAGCCCCGGATGCGCCGCCTCTCCTAGGGTCGTTCTCTTCGCTTGAAGAGCGTCGCGCTTACGCGAGGTGTGTCAACCTCGTTCAAATTGTGAACGAGAGGGTAGGTCAATCGATTAAGCGGTCGTCATCGCAACAGGTGGCGGCCGCTATTCTGCTTGTGCGTTACACTTTTCGAAAAGAAATGAACGAGCGTGAAGCAGAGTGGTTTGGAGAGGTTCCCAATATGATTCCGTATGAGCGCCAGGAGCGAATTGTAGAGTGCCTGCAGAAGTCGGGCCTCGCGAGGATTTCCGAGCTGCAGGAGGAGCTGCCGGGCGTCTCTATTTCGACGCTACGTCGCGACCTCAAGGAGCTGGAGGCGCTTGGCAAGGTTGAGCATCTTTCGGGCGGCGCGGTGAGGCTCCTCTCGGCTGTCCACGAGGTGAGTATCTCGACGCGTTCGGGCCTACACGGGAGTGAGAAGGAACAGATTGCCCAAGTCGCCTTGCGTTTTGTTGAGGACGGGGACACGCTCTACTTGGACTCGGGTTCCACCTGCACGGCGCTGCTGCGTCTGCTGCTCGACCGCGACGTGACAATTTACACGACGGATGCCTCGGCGTGCCTGATTAAGAGCGAGACGCGCGCCCAGCTCATCGTGGTGGGTGGCGAGTTCAACTATGTGAACTCCTCGTTCTGCGGTTCTATGACCGAATCGATCCTGCGCGATCTGTACTTCGATAAGGCGTTTATCGGGACCAACGCGATTGACGAGGACCGCGGCGTCATGACGCCCTCCTACGTTGAGGCGGCGAAGAAGCGCATCGTGCGCGAGAATTCGAATAAGGCGTACGTGCTGTGCGACAGCTCGAAGTTCCATCAGTTCTCGAATGTTCGCGCGTTTGGGTTCGATGGTGTGTCGATTATCGCGGAGTCCTATGACGAGAAGATCGCCCAGTGCGCGCGCCTGATCACGCCTGGAGCGTAGGGGGTCCGGGCTCAGGTCTGCGGATTGCGGCCCCTGGCTGCTGCTGTCCGCGTAGCGGGATTTCTTCCTAGGGAATACGACAGCGTTTCGTGGTGCGGGCTCCTGCATGATACCAGCTAGATAGGCAAATATGGCAACGTTGTGAATCTGGAAAAGCCTGCAGGTTAACAACGTGGTTAAACGATTAATCAGCCAGACTGTAGATAAAGGTTAAACGATTAATTACCACCGAGTAGATAATCACCGAGCAGATAAGGAGTTCACTATGCTGCTCTGCCCCAGTCTCATGTGCGCCGACTACGGCAATCTGCGTGCGACCGTCGAGGATCTCGACGCCGCCGGCATCGACATCTTCCATTGCGACGTGATGGACGGCAGTTTCGTTCCCAATTTCGCCATGGGTCTCGAAGACATCAAGGCCGTGCGAGCTGCCACCAACAAGCTCGTCGACGTGCACCTTATGGTCGAGAATCCTGCCAGCAAGGTTGAACTTTTCGCCTCCGCCGGCGCGGACATCATCTATATCCATCCGGAGTCCGAGCGTTACGTGGTCAAGACACTCGCCGCGATTAAGTCCCTCGGCAAGAGCGCCGGTATCGCCGTGAACCCCGACACCTCTATCTCCGAGATCGAGGAGATGTTGAACCTCTGCGATTACGTGATGGTCATGACGGTGAATCCGGGTTTTGCCGGTCAGAGCTTTATCGAGTTCACGAACGACAAGGTGCGTCGCCTTGCCGCGCTGAAGGAGCGCTTTGGCTTCAAGCTCATGATCGACGGCGCCTGCTCGCCCGAGCGCGTGCGCGACCTGTCCGCCATTGGCGCGGACGGATTTATCTTGGGCACCAGTGCGCTGTTTGGCAAGGACGCTGGTTACGAGGAGTGTCTGCGCCGTTTGCGCGCCGGCGAGGTGTATTAGAAGCGGAACGGCGAATTAGGACGGATTGAGCGCGCGGCATGCGCGAATGGTTCTTATGGAAAGGGGTCTCTTTTGAAGATCGGTATTGGAAACGACCACGTCGCAGTCGAGTACAAGGAAGCCATCACGGCGTATATCCAGGAGAAGTACGGCTACGAAGTCGTGAACTTCGGTACGGACAGCACCGAGCGCTTTGACTATCCCATCGCGGGTGAGGCCGTGGCGGACGCTGTCATGTCCGGCGAGGTTGATCGCGGTATCGTTATCTGCGGTACGGGTGTGGGCATCTCGCTTGCCGCCAACAAGGTGCGCGGTATCCGTTGCTGCACCTGCTCTGAGCCGTATTCCGCTCGCCTGTCGCGCGAGCACAACAACACCAACATGCTCGCATTTGGTGCTCGTGTGGTAGGCATCGAGCTGGCCAAAATGATTGTCGACGCCTGGCTCACCGGCGAGTTCGAGGGCGGCCGTCACCAGCGACGCATCGATATGATTCGCCAGATCGAGGCTCGTCAGCTCGTACGTGCGGAGGAAGCACGCGGCTGGTAGCGGAAAAGCCCGTCACCCGTGTGGTGGCGGGCTTTTTGCATGTCGCGCGTGGGATAGAGCACATGCGAGAGAAAAACGCGGCTATTCGCTGCCCGCTGTCTAGCTGCTCGCGCGTTGCACGAGCTTAACGGGGACAAGCGTCTCCATCTCGGGCTCTTCGCCGCGCAGCAGGGCGAGCAGGGCCTGACATCCCTCGTGCGCGAGGCGCTCGGGGAAGCGGCGGATGGTGCTGATTTGCGGCGTCGGAAGCTGCGCGTAAACGGAATCGTCGAAGCCGATGAGACGGACGTCTTCGGGTACGCGCTTGCCGGCGGCAACGAGCGCACGCAGCGCGCCCACGGCTGCGTGGTCGCTATGGGCGAAGACGCCGTCGACGGGGTAGCCCGTGGAGAGGAAGTCGGTCACGAGCTCTTCCGACTCGATGATGCTCGGCTGCTTACCCGAGACAAACAGCTGGTAGTCGCGGCGTAGCGGCATTCCGTGCGCGGCGAGCGCCCGCTCGTAGCCCATCTGGCGCTCGTTGCCGGGGTAGTTGGCGGTAAAACTCGAGATGCTCAGGATGTCCTTGCAGCCGCGCTCGATGAGGTGCTCGGTCGCCATGTAGCCACCGCCGATGTTGTCGGAGCCCACGTGTGGGAAACCGAGGTCGTTTTCGGGCGCACGGTCGATGCAGACCACGGGGATTCCGTGGGGGACGAACTCGCCGTCGAGCCTGCGCAGGCCGGAGATACAGATGATACCGTCGGCCTGCTTGCTTGCCAGCGTGCGGAAGTAGTCACGCTCGCGGGCGGGGTCATTGGCGCTGTTGCAAACAAAGACCGAGTAGTCCTCGGTTGCCAGCTCGCGCTCCACATGCAGGGCGATCTTGGAAAAGAAGTCGTTGGAGATGTCCGGCACGATCATGCCGATGGTCCGGGACTGGGCCATACGGAGGCTCTTCGCCGCCATGTTCGTGACGTAGCCGTATTCCTTTAGGGCGGCTTCCACGCGTTTGCGGGTGTCTTCGGAAAAACGGCCGCTGCCGTTGATGACGTGGGAGACCGTGGCGACGGATACGCCGGCCGCGACGGCAATCTGGCGCATGGATGGGCGCTTGCCTGGTGTGGGCATGGGGCCTCCTGCTGCTTTCGGGTGGTTAACAGATTAACCGAGATTGTAGCGCATGCGCGATGCCGTAATGGGTCGCTTCGAAGTCGTTTTGTCGCGCTCGGTCTGCACCTTGGATAAGAAGGAGTTCGTCGAGCACTCCGATCCGGAGCGCACGCGCGCCAACATCCCGCTGTTCCAGCAGGGCATCATGATACAGCAGCTCAACTCCGAGAAGCTCGTGGTCGAGACCATGGTGAAGTTCTGCGGCTAGTAATTACTGCATTACATATTCTGTTGTCACCTGGGAGGCTTGTTTTTGCGGGCCTCTTTGTGTTGCTATGGAGCCCTGGCCTGTCGATAAACAAAGCGCCCGCTTGCCGGGGAGCAAGCGGGCGCTTCTGAGCGAATATGTTTGCGGCGAGAGCCGTAATGAGCGGTGAGGTGGCGACTAGTTGGTCGTACCGGAATCGTCGCCCGTGCCCGTGCCCGTGCCCGAGCCCGAGCCAGAAAGTGCGACCGTCAGCGTAATCGTGCTGTCGGTGGACTGCTTGCCGGTGGGGGAGACGCCCGTAACGGTGGCATCCTCGTTACCGCTTACGGGATTGCCGTTCTGGTCACAGAAGCCGATGTTATAGAAACCGGCGTTGTTGAGCGCGGTGACGGCGGCGGAGATGCTCTTGCCGTACAGGTTGCCCGGAACACTGGCCTTGCCGGACTTCTTGGCAATGACGACGGTAATCGTGGCGCCGGGCTTCTGCTTGCCGCTGGGGTTCCAGCTGATCACGGTGCCCTCGGTAACCGAGTCGTTCTCCTGGTAGCTCACGTCGACGCCAAAGCCTGCCATATCGAGGGCGTTGCGCGCCTGGGCCTCGGTCATGTCGGTCAGGTCGGGGACGGACGTGGTATCCGGGCCGCCCGAGACCTTGTACGAGATGGTCGTGCCTTTCTCGACTTCCTTACCGGCTCCGGTGCCCTGCTCAAAGACCTGGCCCTCATCGGCCTCATTGGCCTCCTCGGAGGCGTTGCCCTTCAGGCCAACGCTTGCCAGCGCGGCCTCGGCCTGGTCTTTGGTCAGGCCGACAAGCTGGGGAACCTCAACCTTCTCGGAGGGCTTGGGGCCCTTGGAGATTACCAGGTTCACCTTGGTTCCCTTGGCCTTCTTGGTGTTGCCGTTGGGCGTCTGCTCGGCGACCTTGCCCTCGTCGACATCGTCGTTGTAGCTTTGGTCGATGGTGCCGACCTCGAGGCCGGCTTCCTTGATCAGCTCGACGGCAGTCTGCTGGTCCTTGCCCAGCACATCGGGCACGGTGACCTGCTCGCCGCCAAAGAGTCCTGTGGCAAAGGCCACCACGATGCCGATGACGGCAACGGCTGCCACCACGGCGGCGATGATCTTGTTCTTGTTGGATTTGGGCTTTTCGACCTCGTAGGAGCCGGTGGAGCCCGAAACCGAGCTACGGGCGGTATTTTGGCCGCTCACGCCCGAGACGGGACGCACCATGGCGCGCGTCTGATCGGAAAGCTCGCGAGTCTTGGTGGCGCCCAGCTCACCGGGGGCACCGATGATGCGCGTGGGCTCCGAGACGTTGACGGCACGGCCCGACAGGTAGCTGTTGAGCACCTGACGCAGCTCGTCGGCGGTCTGGAAGCGGTTTGCCGGGTCTTTCTCCATGCACTTGAGGATGATGCGCTCAAGGTCGGCGTCGACACCGGAGTTGATCTGGCTCGGCGGAATAGGCAGCTCGTTGACCTGCTTGAGTGCGACCGAGATAGCGTCGTCACCGTCAAAGGGAACGCGGCCGGTGGCGCACTCGTACATCACGACGCCCAGCGAGTAGATATCCGAGGTGGGGCCGAGGTCCTGACCGCGGGTCTGCTCGGGGCTGACGTAGTGAGCGGTTCCCAGCACGTTGTTGTCTTGCGTGAGGTGGCTGTTCTTGGCGCGCGCGATGCCAAAGTCCATCACCTTGATGTTGCCGTCGGGCAGCACCATGATGTTCTGCGGCTTAATGTCGCGGTGGATGATCTCGTGCTTGTGGGCGACCGAAAGCGCGGAGCTAATCTGCGAGCCGATCTGGGCGACCTTCTTGGGGTCGAGGGCGCCGTGGCTCTTGATGCCGCTCTTAAGGTCGGTGCCGCGCAGGTACTCCATGACGATGTAATAGGTGTCGCCGTCCTTGCCCCAATCGTAGACGCCCACGATATAGGGGGAGGAGAGACCGGCTGCTGCCTGGGCCTCCTGCTTAAAGCGTGCGGCGAAGGTTGCGTCGCCAGCATACTGCGGCAGCATAATCTTGACGGCTACCGTGCGGTCGAGGACCTGGTCCTGTGCACGGTAGACGGTCGCCATGCCGCCTGTCCCCACCTTATCCTTGAGGAGGTATCTTCCCCCGAGGACCCTCTGTTCCATTCCTGCTCCTAACATAACTATTCGCTCAACGATGTGTGTAGTACCTACGATGTGGCCGCTGGGGCCGTGTGGCGCGTTGCCGCTAACTCTTCGGCCGCGGCGCGCCTCGGGTGTCCGATTCGATCATGGGCATCACGCTCCCTGTGCGGCAAGCGCCGCGGTCAGGACGATGCCGGCGATCTTGGCGGCCTTGACGTCATGCTTGTCGTAATCCTCTAAGGCCACCGAGATGGCGACTGTGGGTGAATCGTAAGGTGCAAAGCCAACGAACATCGAATTGACGTTGGTGCCGCCAATCTCGGCCGAGCCGGTCTTGCCGGCGACCTTGACGCCGGGGATCTGGGCATCGGTGCCGGTGCCGGACTGGACGACGGCAAGCATGGCCTGCTTGACCTGGTCGGCCGTGGCGGAGCTGACGGCCTGACCAAGCGAGCGGGACTGCGTGGTCTTGACCACGGTTCCGTCCGGGGCGAGTACCTGGGCTACAAAGTACGGGTCCATGACCACGCCGCTGTTAGCGATGGCGGCGGCAATCACGGCGTTCTGCATGACGGTGGTCTGCGGGCCGGGCGTGTGGTCCATGCCGACAGGCTGGCCGGCGCCGGCCCAGGCGGTCTCCCACTCGGTCATGAGCGACGGGTCGGCCATGATGGAGGCCGCGGAGGTCAGGTCCTGGCCGAGCTTTTGGCCGTAGCCAAAGGCGTTGGCAAACTGCACGAGCGTGTTTGCGCCAACTTCGTTTGCCACCTGGCCAAAGACGACGTTGGAGGACACGGCAAAGGCCTGCTGCAGGCTGATGGTGCCGTAGCTCTCGTTGGCATAGTTGGTGACCGGTGCGTTGCCGATGTCCATGGAGCCGGGCGCCTGGTAGGTGCTGGTAAGGCTGGCGGTACCGGTCTCGAGTGCCGCGGAAAGCGTAACGACCTTAAACGTTGAGCCCGGCGTGTACAGCGCGTCCATGGCGCGATTGTACATGGAGCCGTCCTCGCCGCCGCCCGTCTGCAGCAGGGCATCGATGTTGGTGTTGTCGTAGGTGGGCGAGCTGGCACATGCGAGCACCGCGCCGGTACGCGGGTCGATGACCACTACAGCGCCCTTAAAGCCCTTGAGTGCCTGCTCGGCAGCCGTCTGGATGCGCGAGTCGATGGTGAGCTTGGCGGTGTTGCCCGGCTGGGTCTGGCCCGCGAGCGACGCGATGGCGTTGTTCCAGCTGGAGTAATCCTTAGAGCCGGTGAGCGTGTCGTTCATGACGCTCTCGATGGCGGTGGTGCCATACTGCTGGCTCACGTAGCCAACCACGTGCGCTGCCAGGTTACCGTTGGGGTAGGAGCGTACGTAGGTGCCGTCCTCCTGTTGCAGCGACTCGGCCAGCGTCACGCCGTCGGACGTGATGATGGAACCGCGCTGGATGTACTTGGAGCGGGCGATGGTGTGGTTGTTGGTCGGCATGTCCTGATAGTCCTTGGCCTTGATGACCTGGACATAGGTGAGGTTGCCGATAAGGATGGCGAACAGCGCCGTAAAGGCGAGCACCGCGCGGGTTAGACGGTTGGCGAGCGCCACGCGGCCGAGCACACCGGATTCAGGTGTGTCGAGCAGGCGACGGCGCATGCGCGAGCCGACGGAATGGCTGCCGCTGCCGTAGGAAGACGAGGTGGCAAAGCGCGTGCCCGTCGGGGCGGCGGCAGATGCGACCTGATCATCGGTGATGGCGGCCATGGTGCCGGTGCCGGTAAGCTCGGCCTCGCGTCCGGTCGCCTCGTCACCGGCGCGCAGCAGGAGCGCGACGATGATAAAGCTCGCCAGCAGAGAGGAGCCGCCCTGGCTCATAAAGGGCAGGGTGACGCCGGTCAGCGGGATCAGGCGGGTTACGCCGCCAACGATCAAGAAGGCCTGGAAGCTGATGGCGGCCGTAAGGCCCGTGGCACTAAAGGCGGCGAGGTCGGACTTTGCGCGGGCAGCTGTGGTCAGGCCGCGAACGGCAAAGAGCATAAACAGGATGAGCACGGCGCCGCCGCCCAAAAGGCCCATCTCCTCGCCGATAGCCGAGAAGATAAAGTCGGACTCGACGACAGGGATGTTGTTGGCCATGCCGTTGCCGATGCCAACACCGACCAGACCGCCATCGGCAAGCGAGAAGAGCGACTGGACGATCTGGTAGCCCTGGCCCTGGGCGTCCTTAAACGGATCGAGCCAAACCTGGAAACGCACCTGAACGTGAGACAGGAACTTGTAGGCGCCCACGGCTCCAACGGCCAGCAGCGCAAGGCCGATAACGACATACGAAAAGCGCCCCGTGGCAACGTAGAGCATCAGCAAGAAGATGGTGTAGAACAGCACGGCCGAACCCAGATCGCGTTCGAAGACGACGACGAGCAGGCACACACCCCACACGGCAAACAGCGGCAGCAGCAGTCGCAGGCGAGGGATCTTAAAGCCCAGGATCTTGCGGTTGGAGATGGAGAGCAGCTCGCGGTTCTCGGCCAGGTACCCGGCCAGGAACAGCACGATAAAGACCTTGGCGAACTCGCCGGGCTGGATGGTAAAGCCCGCGATGCGAATCCACAGCTTGGAGCCCGAGATCGTGGTGCCGATAAAGATAGGCAGCATCAGCAGAATGATGCCGATGATGCCAAAGGTGTACTTGTAGCGCATGACCACGTCGAGGTTCTTAACCAACGCGAGCGTTCCCACCATCAGGGCCACCGAGACAAACAGGATGATGAGCTGTGAGATGGCGAGAGCGGGGGCGAGGCGTGTCACGAACGTGATGCCGATGCCCGAAAGTATAAATACGATGGGTAGGATGGCGGGGTCGGCGCCGGGCGCCAAGATGCGCACGGCGATATGTGCCGCGGCGAAGGCGGCAAAGAGGCCGATCGGCACGGCGAGCGTCTCAAAGGAGATAGCGGCGCCCGCGGTGAGGACGTACATCGCATACAGCAGGATGACGGGGAACGCCGAGGCGATGAGCAAGAGCAGCTCGGTGTTGCGGCGACTCATAAGCGGCACTCCCTTTCTAATTCTTATCGGAGGCTTCGGCCTCGGCGGACTGTTCGGCGGTTTTCTCGGAATCTGATTCGGAGGTTGATCCCTGATTGGTGTTGTCGCGAATCGTTTGCGCGTCGATCACCTGGCGGGTCTGCTCCTCGTCGATCTGGTGGCGGTACTTGGATATCGTGTCCTGCGCATCGTCGACACTTGTTTGCGGAATGCCCGCCTTGAGGCGGTTTTGCGTGTCTTCGGGCAGGTCGGACAGCTTAATGCTGGTTTCGCTTTCGAGCCAGTGGAGCTTGAGTCCGAGCGGCTTGCCGGGCAGGCCGCGCCAGACGGCGACATTGCCCTGGTAGGTACCCAGGTAGTACGAGCCGGTGACACCCGTGTAGGCCCAGATGCCAGCTGCCAGCACAAAGACGAGGGCCAGGATGGCGGCGATAGTAACGTTGCGGCGACGCACGCGTTGCGCCTCGCGCATGACGCCATCGTCAACCAGGTCAACGACTACTACGGTCACGTTGTCGTGGCCGCCGGCGGCAAGCGCCGCGTCCACTAGGTTGTCGACGCAGATTTGCGCGGTTGAGGACTGCGTGGCGATGTTCTCGATATCGCTATCGGGAATCATGCTCGAGAGGCCGTCGGAGCACAGGACCAGGCGGTCGCCTTCCTCGATATGCAGAGTGAAGTGGTCGGCATACATGGCGGGGTCCGAGCCCAGCGCGCGGGTGATGACCGAACGGTTGGGGTGGACGCGAGCCTCGTCTGCCGTGATCTCGCCGGCGTCCACGAGCTCCTCCACGTAGGAGTGGTCGCGGGTCACGCGGATGAGCGTGCCCTCGTGGAGCAGATAGGCGCGAGAGTCGCCCACGTGGGCGATGGCGAGCGTGTCGTTTTCGATGTAGGCGCAGGTGGCTGTGCAGCCCATGCCGGGCTTGCCCAGGCCGTTCAGGGCCGCCTCGATTACGGCGGCGTTGGCTGCCTCGACGGCTGCGGCCAGGCGTGCTGCGTCGGCGGACTGTGGGGCCGTCTTGGCAATAGTCTCGACGGCGATGGAAGAGGCTACCTCGCCGGCAGCGTGACCACCCATGCCGTCGCATACGCAAAAGAGCGGCGACTGCACCAGGTAGGAATCCTCATTGTGCGGGCGCACGCAGCCAACGTCGGAGCGGGCGCCCCACATGAGTTGCGTGGTGGTGCCGGCATCATAGGTCGAGTCGGTCTCGATGCGCTCCTCGGTCAGGGGCTCAAAGCTCATGGTCGAGCCGGGGTCTTTGAGCTTGGCCTCAACGGCGGCAACGTCGATTTCAGCTGTGTCACCGGGAGAGACGGTGTCGGTCACGGCGTTTGATTCGGAATCGCCGGTGTCCGGGGAGTCGGGCTCCTCGGACACGCGGGCGGTCGACTCGTCATCTTGCGGGCTGACGTCTATAGGCTCGGGCGTCGGCGTAGACGCGGGCGCAACCTCGGATGCCGGGGCTATGGGAAACGCCGGCGCGGCGGGCTCGGGTGCCGCAAACACTGCAGCGCTCTCGTTGATTGCCGCGGCGACGGGCTCTGCAAAGTGAGCCGGCGCCGGGGTTGCTTCGGGCGCTGTGGGCTGTTCCGCAGCATGTGCGCCGATGGGCGCCGCTACGGCATCCTCTTCGTCCTCGTTATCGGCGAGATCCGAAATATCATGCGTTACATGCGAAAGAGGCAGGGAGAACACGGTGTCCTCGGGCTCCACGGGTGCGGAGCCCGCCGGAGCGGCGTGGGCCGGCGCAGCTGTGGCGGCGGCCGGTGCCTCGGTCATAGTTGCGGACTTGTTCTCCTCGTCGATCATCGACGGTTCACCTTCATGACCACGTCGCCAATCTGGACTTCGTCGCCCTCACGCAGCGTCGCGGGCTCCACGAGCTGGCGGCCGTTGACGAGCGTGCCGTTAAGCGAGTTGAGGTCCTCGATGATGAGCGCCGGGCCCTGCAGCGAAAAGCGCGCATGCGAGGCCGAGACGAACGGTTCGTTGATGCAGATGTCCGAAGATGGCGAGCGACCGACGATGACGGGGCCGAGCATGTCTACGTGGATGCCGCGGATACCGCGCGGACCCTTGTCCACATCAATCGTCCAGATAGCCGAGTCGCGGCGCTGCCCGCGCACAAGTCCCACGCCGGTCTTCATGACGGCGAACAGGAAGATATAGAGCAGGGCGACCAGGACGATGCGGCCTGCAAAAAGGACGATATCGATGTTCATAAGCGACTATCCCCTAAATTCAAAGGTGCTCAGGCCAAACGTCAGCAGATCGCCGTTGCGCAGCGGGCAGCGCGTAATGCGGCGGTTGTTGACGAGCGTGCCGTTGGTGGAATTGAGGTCCTCGATCGACCAATCCGAGCCCGTAAAGGTGAGCTGGGCGTGGCGGCGCGACACGTTGGGGTCGCGCAGGGCAATGTCGGAAACCGAGCGCTCGCGACCGATGGTCACCTGTGCGGAGGTGATGCTATGGCTCTCGCCGCTCACGACGTCGACGAGCTGGGCGAGCGGGCGCTGCGGGGCGCGAGTGCTCGCCATGTTGGAGGCGATGCCGGCTGCGGCGCCTAGGCCCACGGCGGCACCGGTCGCGGCGGCTCCGCCCATGCCGGCAAGCGCGTCGCGCGAGACGGTCTGCGGCACCGGGATGGGTGCGGCGGCGGGGTCGGGGACGCTAGGCGCGAAGGGGTCTGCCACGGCAACCGGGTCGGGAGCAGCGGCGCGAGGCGTCGGCTGCTGCTGGGGCATGGCGGCGGGGCGCTGCTGCTGCGGGGCAGCAAACTGCTGCTGACCGGCGCGCGGGGCGCTGGCGGCACGGCTTGCCGCGGAGTTGTTCTGGCCCAGGCCGTTTTGATAGGCGCGCTCTTCTTCGTACAGGCGGCCGAGCGTGGGGGCATCGACGTTCTCGGCAAAGACCGAGAACTTGCCGGCGCGCAGCTGCGGATCGATCATAAAGCGCACGAGGGGCTCGCCGACAAAGACATAGCGGCGCTTTTCGGCCTGCGCCTTCACAAACTCGCGGACCTCGCGCGAAAGCTCGGGGTAGAACGGGGCGAGCATGGGATCGTCGTCGGCGGCGATAAGGATGGTATAGAGTGCCGGCGCCGTGTTGACGCCGTTGATCACCAGAGTCTGATCCTCCATGTCGCGAGCGGCCTGCTTGGCAAGCTTCTTAAAGGAGAACGGGGCACGGGTGGCACCGAAGATGCCGGCCACGTGGTCCTCGAAGATGTTCAGGAAGTTCACGAAAGATCACTCTCCGTATAGGTTCTTTGGTATCCGAGCAAATATAGGCATATCCCAACGATTATAGAGGATAGGGTTCCCGCAACCGCCGCCTTGGCGACGACCGCGGCTGCAAGGCCGGCAATTTCCATATGGTGTGCAAGACAGGACGCCGCTGCGCAGCCTATGCCGGTGACAGCGATGGCGGCGATTGCGGCAAGGTTTGAGCCCTGATCGGCACGCTTGGCATGGGCATTGAGCAGTGCAGATGACGCTGCGGCAGTTGCCGCGACCAGCACAAAGGCAGCCCAAAGGAGCGGGTCTCCCAGCGCTGCGGCAACGTTACCGAGCCCCAGCACGCCTCCGGCTGAAAGCGCGACCGTGGCCAGACGGGCAAAAAGCGCGCCAATGCCCGTTGCCGCGGCGGCGCTTGCCGGGCCGAGCCAAAATGACGCGACGCCGGCGGCGACCCCAGCTGCCAGGAAGGTATTGCCGGTCAGACAGCCAAGCGCGAGTGCACAGGTGAGCGCGGCGCTCGCGGCAGTCTCGGTGCGACCCCAGGCGATCCACCAACCGGACATGGCGGCGGCAAAGATCACCGCGATGGGCAGCATCGACAGGATGCCCTGTGCCTGCATGGTGGCGTTGGCCATGAGCACCAAAAAGCCCACAGCCGAGATGGCCGAGCCAATTTGGGGGGCCAGGCCAGCCGCCGCTCCGATCGCGATGGCCGCAATGACCAGGCCGGGAAGCGCCGCGACCCCGGCCGTTTGCATCAGCAAAAAGCTAAAGGTGCCGCACGTTAGCGCCGAGATAGTGCGCATGGTGTAGTCGCGCGCATGGCTCCAGCGCGTGCCCGCCCAGCCGAGTGCGGGGTCGACCTCGATGGCGTCGTCCTCGTAGTGCGACGGCTCGATATCGTCGAGCTCCTGCTCGTCATCCGAAAGTTCGCCAACCATTTGCTCCAGGCTGCGACGGCCTTCGCGCACGCTGCCCAGACCGGCAAGGAGCTGGTCGCAAAATGCCTCGATGCTGTTGGGGCGGTCCTGCGGCATGGGGGAGAGCGCGCTCATGAGCGCGGCCTCGGCTCCCGGGGGAAAGTGTGGTATCAGCTCGCTGGGATAGGTGGCGCCGCCGATGATGCGGCCGAGCGAGTCGGCGGGCGTTGCCGCCATAAAGGGAGCGCTGCCGCACAGGCCCTCGTAGATCACACAGGCGAGGGCAAAGACATCGGCGCGCTCGTCGACCGTGCCGGTCTCGATATCGAGCTGCTCGGGCGGCATGTAGCCGATGGTGCCGCCGCGTGAGCCGCCAAAGCCACCGGCGGACGACAGTCGCGCCATGCCAAAGTCGGTGAGCTTTACATTGCCCGAGTGGTCGATGAGCACGTTGGCGGGCTTAATGTCCAGGTGGAGTACGCCATTACTATGGGCGAAGGTGAGTGCCTGGCCCAGGGCATCGGCAATGGCCGCGGCCTCGTCAAAGGTAAGTGAGTGGCCGTCCACGCGGTGCAAAAACTCGGCCAGCGACATGCCATCGACATATTCCATAACCAGGTAGGCATAGGCTGTGTCGTGTGTAAAGTCGATGACCTGCACGATATTGGGATGTTGAAGCATGGCGGCAGTGTGCGCCTCGCGCAGGACATCCATGATGTCGCTGGCGGGCATGCCGGCACCGTTGATAAGGGGGATGCGCTTAATGGCGACGCGGCGGCGCAGGTGCGTGTCGCGGCAGATCTCGATGGAGCCAAAACCGCCGGTCGCAAGTGTCTCGAGCGGCTGGTACCGCTTGAGCAGCTCGCGAGAGCTGGTGCCCTCCAAGGGAACGTCCGGCGAGAACCGGGCGGTATGTTGCGAGAAAAGCGGCATGGCCAACCCTCGTGCGTTTAAAGTTCGTTTGCGAGTGGCGGGCGCGGAGCCGAGCCGTTCGCGGTGGCATAGATGCTGCTAGTGTAGCACGCTCGGGTGCATGGGGAGGATAGCGGGATACGAGGCTGCCTGTCTGGCTTGGCCTTAGCGCTTCTTCTTGTTCTTCTTCTGCTTGCGCTGCTTGCCCTTGGTCTCCTGGAGCTTGTCGCCCTGCTTGGCCTCGGCGGCGGCCTTCTCGGCCTTCATTTTCTTCTTCTTGGTCTCGAGGCGGAGTTTTTTGTTGATGCGCGCCTTAAGGAAGGGACCGAACTGTTCGGCATCGCCACGGACAAAGGTGTCCTTGGGGATCGTCACGCCCTGGTCGGCGAACATGGCCACAAAGATGCGCTCGCCGTCGAGCACGTGGTCGAGCTTTTCAAACGGGAAGAACTGCGACTTGCCGCTCTTGCCCCAAACCATCAGGCCGTCCTCGTTGGCAGCGACGCGGCGATAGCGGCCACCCATGGACTCGTCGGCCTCGACGGCGTCGATAAAGTCGCGGGCGAGGGTGTGGTGCAGGTTTTTGCTCCACCAGGCCAAAAAGGCGCCGAATACGATCAGGACGACGCCAAACTTGATCCAGTTGCCGCCGGCCACCAGCATGCCGATGCCGATGAGCGCGGCAATCGCGGCGGCGACATACAGCGAGCCGCGACGCCTGGGCGAGGCGACCAGGCGGGCGAAGTCGGTGACCAGGTCGTTTTCGTACTGGTACTCGTTGAGGTACAGGATGCCGTCGTCGGCTGCGGCCTGCTCCTCGAGCGCGACCTCGACCTGGTCGGCTGCTTCGGAGGGAACGAGGTTGCTCTCTGCGTCTGCCATGCTCTTTGGACTCCTATCGCGGCGGGCTCGCCGTACGGGTTATTATGAATGCAGTATGCCGTGCGACCGCATGGCCGCCGCGGCAACAAGACTCAGTATACCCGGGGGAGCACCCATGGAATCGTTGTACCGAAAGTATCGCCCGCTCACCTTCGACTCCGTGGTGGGCCAGCAGCATATCGTCTCGACGCTCGAGCACGCCATCACCGAGGGACGCCTGTCCCATGCGTACCTGTTCTGCGGTCCGCGCGGCACGGGCAAGACCACCATGGCGCGCATCCTGGCCAAGGCGCTGCTGTGCCGCAATGCCGAGGCGGCGCGCGCCGAGGGTGCAAGCGGCTGCATGCCCGACGGTACTTGCGAGGAGTGCGAGCTCATTGCCGAGGGTAACCACCCCGATGTCTACGAGCTCGATGCCGCCTCCCGCACGGGCGTGGACAATGTGCGCGAGGAAATCATCAACTCCGTCAACTTTGCCCCGGTGCGCGGCAAGTACAAGATCTATATCATCGACGAGGTCCACATGCTCACGACGGCGGCGTTCAACGCGCTGCTCAAGACGCTTGAGGAGCCGCCGGCACACGTGATCTTTGTGCTGTGCACCACCGACCCGCAAAAGATTCTGGAGACCATCCTCTCGCGCTGCCAGCGTTTCGATTTCCATCGCATCGGCAACGAGGATATTGAGCATCGCCTGGCATACGTGTGCGAGCAGGAGGGCTTCGATTACGACGACGAGGCGCTGGCTATCGTGGCGCGCCATGCCAAGGGCGGCATGCGCGACGCGCTCTCCACGCTGGAGCAGCTGAGCGTCTTCGGCAACGGCACCGTGCATGCGGACGATGCCCGCTCGCTTTTGGGCGAAGTTTCGGACCAGATTCTGGGCGAGTTTGCGCGCGCCATTGCTAATCGTGATGTCGCCGAGCTATATGGGCTTATTCGCGCGCAGGTCGAGGAAGGCAACGATCTGCTGGAACTGACGCGCGACCTGGTGGCGCACGTGCGCGACGTGTATGTTGCCTGCGTTGCCGGTGCCCGTGCCGAGTTGTTTGAGGGCGGCGCCGAGCAGGCCGAGGCGCTTGCTGCCGAGGCCGCTGCCTTTGGCGAGCATCCTGCCGACCGCCTGGCCCGTGTGCTGACGGTGCTCGACGATGCCGCACTGGAGATGAGGGGCGCGAGCGACGTGCGCCTGGTGCTCGAGATCGCCTGCACGCGTCTGGCGCGTCCCGAGGCTGATTTAACGATTGAGGCATTGGCCGAGCGCGTGGCACGCCTGGAGGCCATGGTTGCCAACGGCGCCGTGCCGGCGAGCGTGGCTGCTGCTCAGGCCGCCGCGCCTGCAGCATCCGTACCTGCTGCTGCCCAGCAGCCGACGCTAATTTCGGGCGCCCGTGCTGCCGCTCCGACGGCATCCGCTGCCCCCGCTGCTACGTCCGCGCGCCAGGGCGGTATGCCTTGGGACCGTGGTGCTGCCGCTCCGGCGGCTCAGCCTGCGCCCCGTTCTGCGTCCGTGTCAGTTTCCAAGCCTGCAGCGCCTGCACCTCAGCCTGCGCCGGCTCCGACGTCTCAGCCCGTTGCGGCCCCCGCGCCTGTCACCGCTCCGGCACCTAAGCCCCAGTCCAACAATGCCGCCCAGGTTGCCGCCGCCGGTGCTGCCGAGACGCCCGCGGTCGAGGATGCCGGAGAGCTGCAGCGCAAATGGGTCGAGGTTGTCGAGCGCGTCAAGGCGCGTCAGGCTTCCTACGCAGGGCTTTTGCTCAACGCCCGCGCCACGGCCGACGACGGCTCCAAGCTCACCGTCTCGTTCCCTGCGGGCTCGACCTTTGCCATCAAGATGCTCGGCCGCGCTGACACGCAATCGGTGGTCCTGCCGACGGTCTGCGCAGTCTTCGGTCGTCGTACCGTCGACTATGTCCTGGATGGGGGTGGCACGCCGGCTCCTCAACATGAGGAGCATTCTCCATCTGCACGGGCTGCGGCATCTGCGGACCCGCAACCCGTGTCCTCGGCGGCCCCTGCATCCTCGAGCGCCAGCGCGACGCAGCCAAAAGCGGCACCGGTAGCGGCACCGACCCTGTCGGCGCCTAAGCCCGCGGCGCCCAAACCGGTTGTTCCGACACCCGCGCCTAAGCCCGTCTCGCCCAAGTCGTCTGACCTGGGCAAAGCCCCCTGGTTACGCTCCGACAACCCCGCCGGCGCTCCTGCCATGGGTAAGCTCCCGACCGAGCCCGCACCCCGTGCGCCCGAGCGCTCGGCTGCCCCCAAGGCTCAGCCTGTCGCGCAGTCCGTGCCGTGGGAATCCGAACAGGTGCCCTACGACGACGCTATGGTCGGCGGCTTCGCTGGCGATGCGAGCGGGGACGATCTGCCCCCGTTCGACGTGCCGGGTGCGACGCCCGCGCCCAAGTCCGCTGTAACTGCCCCCAAAGAGGAGGACGCTCCTGCAGCTCCCTGGGAGTCCAACCCCGGCGCCGGCAGCCCCTTCGGCCACCAGGGTGCAGCCCCGAGCATTCCGCAGACCGAGGCCGAGGCCAAAGCCCTCATCCGCAGCGTCTTCGGTCAGGCCACCATCTTCAAGCCGGTGGAGTAGCCGTACGGGCGGGTATACTGCTCAAGAAGAGAACCCCTTGCCCGGGCGCATTTGTATTTCGGACATGTGTAGTGTGGTGCCGCGTATATCGCATTCGAGCAAACAGGTGCGCGACGGCCGGCCTAGGATGTTGAGGTCGATACGATACGCCGCATAGCTGTCTGTGTGCTCGACTTGCTCGGCGTCGACGGTTGCTCCGATTGTCGAATAGTCGCCTAGCTCGGCATCGACAATCTTGGAGTTATTAATCTCGACCTTGAGCTCTTGGTAGAGGGACGGGCTGTTGTAGTAAACGGTTCGGGTTCCGTCGACGCACTCGTCGGTCGCCTCCCATTTGACAACGGGCTTATCCGAGCTGGCTACCAGCAGTTCTGCTCCAAAGGCTATAGCATGGGTGATGACAACCAGCAATGCCCAGCCGACAAAGAGATAGAGAACCACATATGCAACGGGGTGTTTTGAGCGGATGTTTTGGAGCACGTCGGGGGCATTCATGGGGTACCTCCAAATTGCAATCTATAGCAATCAAATTATACCCCACCGCCATGTGCGCCGCCTCGAGTAGTGGCTCGGCATTTAGCCATTTAGTGGGACGCATAAAATGTCGGATTCCGGCTCTACAAGATTTAGCTTTCAATATTATGCAGATGCGAATTATTCAACTTTGCATAATTTTTGGGTGCGGCTTGCACTCCAGGACATGTATATCGACTGAGGTAGCGTGACCGCCCCGCTCGCTGGCCGCGCGCCGTGGTACGATTTTTGAGTTTGAAAGTTCCGCCGTGCTCCGGCTGCCCTTGCAGCTCGGCGTGCGGCCGCACGTAAAGGAGCCATCATGGCCGGTATGAACATGCAGCAGATGATGAAGCAGGCTCGCAAGATGCAGGAGCAGCTTGCCGCCGCGCAGGAGAACCTCAAGTCCCAGACCGTCGACGCCTCTGCCGGCGGCGGCATGGTCAAGGTGACCGTTAACGGCGAGATGGAGCTCGTCAACCTCACCATCGATCCCGATGCCCTCGATCCCGAGGACGTCGATATGCTGCAGGACATGATCATGGCTGCCGTCAACGAGGCCGTCCGCGGCGTCAACGAGCTCGCCAACAAGCAGATGGGCGCCATCACCGGCGGCCTCAACATCCCGGGTATGCCGTTCTAAGACACGCATATATATGAGTGCGAATCACAGTCTGCAAAAACTGCTCGATGAGCTGGGCCGTCTGCCGGGCATTGGTCCCAAGTCGGCCCAGCGCATCGCCTATTACCTGCTCGAGGCCGATGCCGAGGAGGCCCGCCGCCTGGCCGAGGCCATCCTGGAGGTCAAGCAGGAGGTCCACTTTTGCAGCCGTTGCTTTAACTACGCCACGGCCGACGAGTGCTCCATCTGCCAGGACCCGATGCGCGATACCACTCGCATTTGCGTGGTGGGCGAGCCGCGCGACGTCCAGGCAATCGAGCGCACGGGCAGCTACCATGGTCTGTACCATGTGCTGGGCGGCGTGATCAGCCCCATGGACAAGATTGGTCCCGAGCAGTTGCACATCCGCGAGCTGCTGGCGCGTCTGGGCCACGAGGATATCCATGAGGTCATCATCGCCACCAACCCCAATATTGAGGGCGAGACCACGGCGAGCTATCTGGCCCGTACCATCAAGCCGTTGGGCGTCGAGGTGTCGCGTCTGGCAAGCGGCCTTCCCGTGGGCGGCGACTTGGAGTATGCCGACGAGCTTACGCTTGGCCGCGCCATCGAGGCCCGTCGCGCGATTTAGGTGGCGAGCCTGCTCCTGCCGTATGTTTTCCTCGCGACGCACGGGGTAGTCATAATTTCCCCGTGCGACTGTGAGTTTGTTGTGCAACAAAGATGCTTCGTATCCGCTTATCGCATGGATGCTTCCGCTCACATCCTTAATTTGCCCATTCGTTGCGCAACCTTTTGGGTTCGCTGATACACTCAAATATGGATTTGAATGAATGCGCCGCTTCTGAGCGGCGTGTTTTTGTTGGAGGAGAACGCATGCGGCCCGGTGGCACTCAGACAAAGCGCGGCGCCGCGGTGCGCATGCGACGCCGACTGGGCTTGGCGCCGCGGGCGTACGCGCTGCTGTCTTGCTCGCTGGTGCTGGTCATAGCTGGCGTTTCTGCCTATGGTATGACCGTGCCGTCCATGATGCAGGCGCATGCCGCACGCGAACCGCGCGTGGGGCATGAGGTCAAAAGTGATCTGGGTACCACGACTGGATATGCTTGGGCAAGTGTGGTCGCGCATATTGTGTTTGGCACCGACGATGCGGACGGCGCCGCGGCCCCGGACAACGAAGTCACGCTTGCCAATGGCAAAACCATCGTGCTCACCAACACCAAGATCATCGATCGGTTGTCCAACAATAGCGTGGCGGCAACGGTGAATAAGGTCGAGCAGCAGAAGGAGCAGGACGCCCAGCAGTCCGGAAAGCCCGGTAGCTCGGATACTTCTGGCTCCGGCTCGGATTCATCGAGTTCGGGCGGCGGCTCTGGGTCGGGTTCCTCTACCGGAGGGTCTGGAAACGGCGGCTCGACGGGCGGCAACACTGACAACAGTGCAAACTCCGGTGTCCTTTCCGCTGCTGAGGAAGAGAACATTCACAGTTGGCTTGTGACCAAGTACAACATGCTCGACGGCTATGTTTCTCGTGCCAATGACGTGGTCTCGACCTATAACTCTACGGGAGATCCCAGGCCGTGCGACAGCCTGGTCGGGGAGATGTTTGTCATTCGAGCCGAGTTCGGTCGTCAGACATTCTCGCCCCGGTCAAAGTGGTATCAGCAGTATGCCAATCTGTGGGGCTGTTACACCAACTTATGTCAATGGGTCGGCCATTACGGCGATGATGACGTCGCGCTCGGTAATTTCAACAATAACGTGGCGGCGCTTGCCCTATGATGACCGATCTTGCATCCACCACACCACAATCGCTCGGTCGCGATCCCATGGTCGGCCTGCGCCTGGCGCGTGTCGACGGGTTTGAGCCGGCCATTGCGCTCGGTCAGGACGAACTGCCTGCCTATCTGCGCCGTTTTACGATGCTATTTGCCGACGATGCCACCATGCGCCGTGGCGGTATCGGCCGCGTGACGCGTGCCGTCAACGCCCAAGGCGAGGCCGTGGCGCTCAAGCAGCTCATCTTGCCGACGCGCGATGAGTTTGACGACGATGCCGCTCACGAGGCGCTGGTCGCCAAGTTCAAGGCGGCGTTTCGCGAGGAATACGAATGCCATCGCGCCCTTTCGGGCCTTAAGGGCTTTCCCCACCTCTATGGCTGGGGCGAGGTCGACGGTGTACCTGCAATTGTCATGGAATGGGTCGAGGGCGAGACGCTTGCCCGCTTGCGTTCGCGACTCGCCGTGGACGATGCCGGACGCCTGTCGCCGCTCGTGGCGGCGCGTCTGGGTCGCGACCTGTTCGATCTGCTTTGCCGTATGAGCCTGGTGGGTGAGGGCTTTGTCCATCGCGATATCTCGCCCGCTAATATCATGGTGCGTACGGCGCGTCTACCGCTTGACCGGCAGCTTGCCGAGGGCACCTTTGACCTGTGCCTGATCGACTTTGGCTCGTCGCTGGCGCTCGAGCCTGCGTCGGCCGTGGCCGGTACCGGCGGCAAGGCTTCGTTTACGGAGCGCTATGCCACGCTGCGTCGCGCGACGGTTGCCTATGCCCCGCCCGAGATGCTCACCGACGATATTCCCGATCTGCGCGCTTTGCGTATGTCGCCGGCGATTGACGTCTACGCCGCGGCAAGCACGGTTTACGAGCTCATTGCCGGCGCCGCGCCATACGAAGCCGTGCCGAGCACTTCGGGCACCTCGGGTTCGCGCAAAAAGACGCGCGACATCGCCAGCCCCTATCGTCTCAAGATGGACACGCGGCCCGACTATCCCATTGGTGCCCATGCGCCCGGTTGTGATTTGACTCAGCTGCTTCGTCGTGAGCCCGATGTGGCGCTCGCCGCGGCCGAGCAGGCCCAGCAGCTAGGGCTTGAGCCGGATTCCGAAGAGCTACGCGATGCGCTGGCGTTTGTCGATGCCCAGCTGTTCGACGTGGTGATGGCCTGTCTGTCCAGCCATCAAAAAGATCGTCCCGAGCCGGCGGCGGTCGAGGCGGCGCTCTCGGCGTTTTGTGACCACTATGCGCAAAATGTCGGTCGTTCGCTCCGCGGCGAGCCGCTCACGCCGTGCCCCATGGATGCGTCCGGCCGCGCGGTTCGTCGCGCGCTGATGGTCGGCGCGACGGTCGTCTGTGGCGTGGTTTGGGCTGTGGTCGTGGTTTCGGCCGCGCTGCTGGCGTCGGGCGCTCGCGTGACGGCGACATTGGGATCGCTCGTGTGGTCTGGGTCGCTACCGGGTATTATTGCCGCACTGGCGTTGGCGCTGCCAGGCATAGCCGGCGTTGCCACGGGGGCACTTGCGCGCAATCGGCGCTCGGGGTTCCTGCAGGGTGTGCTTGCGCTTTCTGCCTGCGAGGTTCCGGTGCTGGTCGTGGCTGCATGTAGCGTGTTTTCCCAACGCGCCGTGATGGGCGGCCTTGTTGCCGCTCTGGTTGCAACCTATACGCTTACGTGGTTTTTGCTTGCGGTGGGCTTTGCCTTTGAACTTCCCGTTTCGGCACCGCGACGCGCAAAAGCCCAGATGGCGACTCCGCTTGCCGGTGGAGCCGCAGCTGCCCGTACTTTTGGCGGACCTGTCGAAGTATCGTCCGATTCTATTTCTACGACCAAGGAGGCCTAGGTCATGGCATCTCAAGTTGAGCTCACCCCATGCGGGGCCATGTTTGACATCTTTAAGCGCGCGGCGCATCTGAGCCATATCGAGCTGTGCGGCTTGGTGCTTTCGTCCCGTCCGCTCGCCGACGGCCGCAGCCCGCAGAGCCGAGCCGCCGATCGCTCTTGGGTTTCCCGCTTTATCGTTCGCGCGCCGGTCGGCACGCTTCAGCAGCGCTACTTTGCCGAATACGGTACCTCGGCTGCGCGTATTATGTCGCAACTGGCCCTGCGCCAGCGCAATCCCATGGACTCCACGGCTGTGATCAATATGGTGTGCGGTCCTGCAGGTGAACCGATGGTACGCGCGCTCGAAGAGTGCCACCAGGACACGAATCTCTATCGCAACGCGCTCGATCGCCTGTCCCAGGCGGCGGAACTCATGCCCGCCGAGCGCGCCGAGGCCGTGCTGGTGCTGTTTGTCGCCGTCGGTTGTTCGGCGGATGTGCGGTCCTCGGTGAACTATTCCATCGACTACGCACACGCGACCTGTGGCGGAGGCACATCCACGCCGCGTTCGCTTGGCATGTCGCTGACTGCGGGCGAACGCGAACCCGCCCCGGCGCACCCCTTGGGCTTGCTGCGCGTGCAAAACAGTTTTGTCGTGAGCGCCCCGCGCTGGATTCAGCCGAGTGAGCAGGGTGTTGAGATTGGCGCGCTGGCCACTGGTGAGGGCGATATTACCGACGTCGGCGACGATGTCTCGGCCCGCCATGCCCATATCTGGTGCGATGCTCAAAATATCTGGCACGTCGAGGACTTGTCGTCCACCAACGGAACCGTGGTGGTAAACGGGGCCACGCGCGTCTGCATTCAGGTCGAGCCCGGCCGTTCCGCCCAACTCAATCCCGGCGACGAGCTCAAGCTCGGCGAATCCACTACCTACGCCATCCTCTTCGGTGCTCTCTAGCCGGCAGATAGGGACGTTCCTTTTCTGCCGGCACTTGGGGACACTCCTTGGCGCGCCAGAGCCGGTCGCCTGGGGATGGAGGGGCCATTTTGGCCCTTGGCGGTCACCTGAGGTAAACCTTTACCGCCCGCCTATATTTGCCGAAATTACACTTGACGGCGGGGTACAATAAACCCGCATGCGGATTTCCGTTGCGGGCGCTTCCCATCGCCGGGGCGTGCCCGGGAGCATCCGGCATGCGGCCTTTGCGGCGCTCGGTCATGTGCAAGACGGGCGGTCGGGTCTGTGGGGCGCATCAGCTGTCCCTCGCCTCGGCATGTCTTCTCTCCACGCCACGTACCTGCTGCTGAGCCTGCCTGCCAGATGATTGGAAGCAACAGCGTAAATCCCATCACGCCAACATCCCGGCGATCGCCGGGGCCTGTATACCTATATGAGAGGAGAGGGGTATATGGCGCGTAAGTTTAAGTCTATGGACGGCAACGAGGCGGCCGCATATGTTTCGTATGCGTACACCGAGGTAGCGGGAATCTATCCCATTACGCCGTCCAGCCCGATGGCCGACCATGTCGACCAGTGGGCGGCCCAGGGTCGCAAGAACATCTTCGGCACCCCGGTCAAGGTCGTCGAGATGGAGTCCGAGGCAGGTGCAGCCGGTACCGTTCACGGTTCGCTGGGCGCCGGTGCTCTGACCACCACCTACACGGCTTCTCAGGGTCTGCTCCTGATGATCCCGAACATGTACAAGATCGCGGGCGAGCAGCTCCCGGGCGTCTTCCACGTCTCCGCGCGTTGCGTCGCTTCTCACGCCCTGAACATTTTTGGCGATCACTCCGACGTCATGGCCTGTCGTCAGACCGGCTTCGCCATGCTCGCCGAGGGCAACGTCCAGGAGGTCATGGACCTCTCGCCGGTGGCTCACCTTGCCGCCATCGAGGGTAAGACCCCGTTCCTTAACTTCTTCGACGGCTTCCGCACCAGCCACGAGATCCAGAAGGTCGCCATGTGGGACTACAAGGATCTGGCCGAGATGTGCGACATGGACGCCGTCCAGGCTTTCCGCGACCACGCGCTCAACCCTGAGCACCCGCACACCCGCGGTAGCCACGAGAACGGCGATATCTTCTTCCAGAACCGTGAGGCCTGCAACAAGGTCTACGACGAGCTTCCCGCCGTCGTCGAGGGCTACATGAAGAAGATCAACGAGAAGCTCGGCACCGATTACGGCCTGTTCAACTACTACGGCGCTCCCGATGCCGACCGCGTCGTCGTGTGCATGGGCTCCTTCTGCGACGTGCTCGAGGAAGTCATCGACTACCTCAACGCTCACGGCGAGAAGGTCGGCCTTGTCAAGGTTCGTCTGTTCCGTCCGTTCTCCATCAAGCACTTCGTCGACGTTCTCCCCGAGACCGTCCAGAAGATTGCCGTCATGGACCGTACCAAGGAGCCGGGTTCCATCGGCGAGCCGCTCTACCAGGACGTCGTCTCCGCTCTCTACGAGGCCGGCAAGACGGGCATCAAGGTCGTCGGCGGCCGTTATGGCCTGGGCAGCAAGGACACGCCTCCCGCGTCCGCGTTCGCTGTCTTCGAGGAGCTCAAGAAGGACGAGCCCAAGCGCGAGTTCACCATTGGCATTGTCGATGACGTGACCAACCTGAGCCTGCCCGAGGCCGAGGATGCGCCCAACACCGCAGCCCCCGGCACCATCGAGTGCAAGTTCTGGGGTCTGGGTGGCGACGGTACCGTCGGCGCCAACAAGAACTCGATCAAGATCATCGGCGACCACACCGACAAGTACGTCCAGGCCTACTTCCAGTACGACTCCAAGAAGACCGGCGGCGTCACCGTCTCGCACCTGCGCTTTGGTGATTCTCCGATCCGTTCGCCGTACTACGTGACCAAGGCCGACTTTGTCGCTTGCCACAACCCCAGCTACATCGTTAAGGGCTTCAAGATGGTCCGCGACGTCAAGCCGGGCGGCACCTTCCTGGTCAACTGCCAGTGGAGCGACGAGGAGTTCGCCGAGCACATGCCCGCCGTGGCCAAGCGCTACATCGCGAACAACAACGTCAACGTCTACCTGATCGACGCTATCGACCTGGCGGCCAAGGTCGGCATGGGCAAGCGCACTAACACGGTGCTCCAGTCCGCCTTCTTCGCGCTGGCCAAGGTCCTGCCCGCCGAGGACGCCCTGCAGTACATGAAGGACGCGGCTACCAAGTCCTACATGAAGAAGGGCCAGGCTATCGTCGACGCCAACCACAAGGCCATCGATGCCGGCGCTACCGCTTTCCGTAAGTTCGAGGTTCCGGCCGACTGGGCTACCGCCGAGGACGTCGCTCCCGTCGAGCTCTCCGAGGAGACCAAGTCCGCCATCGCCCAGCAGGTCAAGAACCTGCTCGAGCCCATCGATCGCATGGATGGCGACAGCCTGCCCGTTTCCGCCTTCGTCGGTTGCGCCGACGGCCAGTTTGAGCTGGGCGCCTCCGCATACGAGAAGCGCGGCGTCGCCGTGGTCGTTCCTCACTGGGACGAGACCAAGTGCATCCAGTGCAACCAGTGCGCCTATGTGTGCCCGCATGCCACCATCCGTCCGTTCGCGATGACCGAGGACGAGGCTGCCGCCGCGCCCGAGGCTACCCGCACGCTCGACGCCATGGGCCCCAAGGCCAAGGGCATGAAGTTCACCATGGCTGTGTCCCCGCTCGACTGCATGGGTTGCACCAACTGCGTCAAGGTCTGCCCCAAGGGCGCCCTCGAGATGGTTCCCACCGAGCAGGAGATGGACCAGCAGCCCGTTTGGGACTACATGGTCGAGAACGTCTCCGAGAAGAAGGAGCTCATCGCGGCCAACGTCAAGGGCAGCCAGTTTAAGCAGCCCTACCTGGAGTTCTCGGGTTCCTGCGCCGGCTGTGCCGAGACCGCCTATGCACGTCTGGTGACCCAGGTCGCCGGCGACCGCATGTTCATTTCCAACGCCACCGGCTGCTCCTCCATTTGGGGTAACCCCGCTGCCACCGCTCCTTACTGCAAGGACAAGGACGGTCACGGCCCGGCGTGGAACAACTCCCTGTTCGAGGACAATGCCGAGCACGGTCTGGGCATGGCCGTTGGCTATGAGGCCGTTCAGCACAAGCTGATCGCCGCTACCCAGGACATCATCGCTGCCGATGGTCCATCCGATGAGCTCAAGGCCGCCGGTCAGGCTTGGATCGACTCCGTCAACGACGCCGAGGCCTCCAAGACCGCTGCCGCTGCCTACGTTGCCGAGCTCGAGAAGTGCGGCTGCGACGCTTCCAAGGCAATCCTCGCCGACAAGGCTTACCTCACCAAGAAGTCCTTCTGGATCTTCGGCGGCGACGGCTGGGCCTACGACATCGGCTTCGGTGGCCTGGACCACGTCCTGGCTTCCGGCCACAACGTCAACGTCTTCGTCTTCGACACCGAGGTCTACTCCAACACCGGCGGTCAGGCCTCCAAGGCCTCGAACCTGGGCCAGGTCGCTCAGTTCGCCGCTGCCGGTAAGGTGACCAAGAAGAAGTCTCTGGCCGAGATCGCCATGAGCTACGGTTACGTCTACGTGGCACAGGTTGCCATGGGCGCCAACCCGGCTCAGACCCTCAAGGCCATTCACGAGGCCGAGGCCTACGACGGCCCGTCCCTCATCATCGGCTACAGCCCCTGCGAGATGCACTCCATCAAGAAGGGCGGCATGCAGAACTGCCAAGCCGAGATGAAGAAGGCTGTCGAGTGCGGTTACTGGAACCTCTTCCGCTTCAACCCCGAGGCTGCTGCCGGCAAGAAGTTCTCGCTCGATTCCAAGGAGCCCGCGGGCGGTTATCAGGAGTTCCTGATGAACGAGGCCCGTTACGCTTCGCTGACGCGTTCCTTCCCCGAGCGCGCCGAGGAGCTCTTCAAGGAGAATGAGCAGGCCGCTATGGACCGCTACGCTCACCTGCTGAAGCTCAAGACGGTGTACAACGAGGCCTAGGTCTCCCACCGCAGGATCTGAGGGCTAACCTTCGCGGACGTCCTCGGACATGAAAGAACCCCCGCTGCGCACTACGTGCGGCGGGGGTTCTTTCGTCCTGCGGAGTGTCCGCGAAGGTTGGCCCTCAGATCCTGCTACGACGATCGCGTCGAAAATGTTGGTGTAAGGGTGACGCCCTAGCGTCCGTTTAACGAAGAGCGGCCTTCGTCCTAGAATCTGAAATCACCACAACAACAGGTTCTAGGAAAGGACGAAGACCGCTATGGAAATCTTATCAGACCCGACGCCGGACATGCTCGCCATGCCCCGTTTCGACGACGGCGCCATCGACATGCAGGAGCTGCTTCGCAGACTAGCCGAGCAGGTCGTGAACGCCGTGATGGACGCCGAGGCCGACCAGCTGTGCGGTGGCGGGGCGAACAGCCGAAACGGCTACCGCGAGAGGTCGCTCGCCACCTGCGTCGGCACGCTGACGCTGCGCATCCCCAAGCTGCGCTCCGGCAGCTTCTTCCCGGAGGACGTGCTCGAGCGCTACCAGCGCGTCGACCGCGCCCTCGTGGCCGCCGTGGCCGAGATGTACGCCACGGGTACCAGCACCCGCAAGGTGCAGAGGGTGGCCGAGAAGATGGGCGTCTCCAGGCTCTCGAAGGACCAGGTGAGCGCCATCGCCTCGAGCCTGGACGCAGACATCGAGGACCTGTGCGCAAGGCCGCTCGGCGGCTCGCCGGTGCCCTACGTCTGGCTCGACGCGACCTACGTCAAGTGCCGCCGCGGGGGGCGCGTCGCCTCCACCGCCGTGGTCACCGCCATCGGCTGCGATGCGGGCGGCTGGAGGCGCGTCCTGGGCGTCGACGTGGTGGACACGGAGTCGTACGACTCGTGGCTGGCATTCCTCAGGAAGATCCGCGACCGCGGCGTCTCCGGCGTGGAGCTCGTCGTCTCCGACGCGCACGCGGGCCTCGTCGCGGCCGCGGCGGAGGTCTTCCAGGGGGCGGCATGGCAGCGCTGCGCCGTCCACCTCATGCGCGACTGCATGCGCGAGGCGGGCTCCTGGCAGCTCAGGCGCCGCGTGGGCAGGATCGTCTCGCAGGTGTTCCGCGGGCGCGACGCCGCCACCGTGACCGCCATGTACCACGTGGCGTGCGACATGCTGGAGGGGTGCTGCCCGAGGGCGGCGGCGATCCTCGAGGAGGCCGAGCCGGACGCCCTGGCATACCTCGACTTCCCGCCGTCGCACTGGAAGCGCCTGCGCACCAACAGCGTCCAGGAGCGGACGAACCGCGAGATAAAGCGCAGGTCGAGGGTGGTGCAGGCGTTCCCCTCGACGGCGTCGCTGGTGCGGCTGGCGGGCGCGGTCATGTGCGAGCAGGACGAGACATGGCAGGAATCCAGGTACTTCTCGGAGGCGAAGATGAGGGAGCTCTACGACGAGGGCCGCACGCGCGGGCTCGACGGGACGGTCGACTGGTCGCGGCTGGAGGCTGAGGCCAGGAAGATGATCGAATCCGGCCTCGAGCTTGCGGACAGGATCGAGGCGGCATAGGATATCAACCGTATTCCAGGTTCCTGGACGCCGGGCCGACTCGCTTCGGATCGGACGCTACACCAACTTTCTCGACACTACCGCTACGACTACGTCCTCGGATTGTGGGGCTGAATGAAGGACGTGGCTGTGGGGGTGCCTTGTCCCGGTCGCTGTTTCGCGGCGTGGCCGCGAAACCACGCGCCACTTTGGGCATGGAGGGCTAGCTGATTGTGGCCTTCTGCTGCCCCAGTGCTGTTTCGCGCTTTGCGCGAAACATCGCAGCACTTTGGGCATAGTGGGGGAGTTGGTTGTCGCTGCCTTCTATCCCCTTGCTGTTTCGCGCCTTTGGCGCGAAAGGCGCAGTACTTTGGGCGTGGGGGCTGGCTTGCGGACTCAGATGACCTAGAGAGATATGGGTGCAAACGAGAAATCGTTGTTGGGGTCGTCCTTTTCCATAAACTCATCGAGACAGAATGTCATATAGATTGGAACGTAAAGGATCTTGCCCTCTTTGCAAAGGTTTTCGTGGCTCAGCACAACGGACTCGGGAATTTTGTACTCGCCCACACTCATCAAACGGTCGAGGGCTGCATGTGCTCGAACTTTCTTGCCCGATTTGACTTCGATTGGGACAACATGCCCGCGGGCACCTTCGATTACAAAGTCGACTTCACCGACCTCACGCGTTTGGTAGTACCACGTATCTGCTCCGAGGGCAACGAGTTCCTGTGCGACCACGTTCTCATAGAGGCCGCCGAGGTTGGGGGTTTTCATGTCAAGGTAGACGGCGCGTGCCGTGCTGCCGGGATACCGCGATGCGAGCATACCTGTATCGGACTCGTATAGTTTAAAGGCCGTCGTTTTCTCCGTCCTCTTGAGAGGACTTCGTGCCTCCGTCACCTGGGGGACCATCAATCCAACGCCTGCGTTCACCAGCCATAGGAAATCCTGCTCGTATTTTTGAAGACGAGCTCCCTCGCCTAGAGACGAGACGATAAAGCGATGGGACTCCGCCTCAAGCTGAACGGGAATTTGCTCGAAAATGGAGCGAACGTTAAACGCTCGAGTCGATGCATATTTAGAGATATCGCTTTTGTACTGATCGACTAGCTGAATTTGAAGCTCACGCGTTCTCACGAGCGAATAGCCCGAATCGATATAGTTCTGAACGACCTCCGGCATGCCGCCGCAAACGATATAAGCTCTAAAGTTTTTGAGCATCGCCTCATGAATATAGTTTTCGACGGGACGCCTCTCGACAAGGCAGCTGCGGATGTCTGCAAGCACATTCTCGCTGATGCTGTTTGCCCAACAAAACTCTTCAAAATCCATTGGCCGCATAACAATGTGCTCGACATACCCCACCGGGAAAGAAGAGATCCCCTTAAACTCAGTCCCAAGCATAGACCCCGAGAAGACATAGCTAAAGCGCCCGTCCTCGACCAAAGCCTTCATGAGCGTGACGATCTGCGGATACTCCTGTATTTCATCGACAAAGATAAGCGTATCTCCCTCAACAAGCGGTGCATCCGCAAGAAGGGCAACGCGGTTGATAAAGTCAACGGCGTTCTTAGCGCCAATGAGCACATCTCTTGCCTCGGCATCGAGCAGCAAATTGGCCTCAAAATACGACGCGTAGTTGTCTTTACCAAACGCTCGAATCGCATAGCTCTTGCCAATCTGACGCGCACCAGTAACAAGCAACGCTTTATTGGAGTTGTTCTTCCAGCTCAAAAGCCTGTCAGTGACCTTACGGCGTAGCATAAAACCCCTCAATGACAAAAATTGGCAAATAGATTTGCCCCTAATCATACAAAAATTGGCAAATAGATTTGACCCAAATCGTACAAAAATTGGCAGATAGCAAAGATTCGCTTAGGTCTCAAAGCCAGCGAGTCGGCGCGGTGCCATGCGAAAACGCTGGGGACGCCGTTAGCGTTCTCGGCTGCTTGGGTGGGCAGGAGCGAAAGGGCATCAGCGGCGTTCATGCAGTATCCGACGGTAAAGTTCCATACTGCGAACTCACAATCGCTTGCCGCAAAGTGAAGCGCGATTGGCTATCCCTTTTGTTGGATGAAAAGCCCCGTGTTATTGCAGGGGTGCATACTTGTCTTGCAAGTGCATAGAATCTCGTATAGTGCGAGTAAGATATTGCGCTGTCCGTTTTGTGTTTAGCAGAGATGTAGTTTGCATAATCCGACATAATCCTCGCTGCATTTAAATAAAGTTGCACGTAAATGGCGTAGATATGTCTGAGCTGGGGTTCTGTACGCTGAGCGGATAAAAACGACCGTTCACCGTTCCGCTATTTTCAAAATGAATAAAATGAGCGATAAAGAGAATATAAACCTTAATAAACTCGCGTATCGCACGGACGCGGGTTATTAATGGGTTGTAGGCCTTTTACAGAAAGGATTCCAGCAATGTCTAAGCCTCTTGGCAAGCCCGATCGTATTGTCGTCGCCCTTGGCGGCAACGCCCTCGGCAACAACCCCGTCGAGCAGATCCAGGCCGTGAGCAACACCGCCCACGCTCTCCTCGGCCTCATCGAGCAGGGTAACGAGATCATCATCACCCACGGCAACGGCCCGCAGGTCGGCATGATCCAGAACGCCTTCGCCGCTGCCCACGACGCCATCGGCACCCCCGAGATGCCGCTGCCCGAGTGCGGCGCCATGTCCCAGGGCTACATCGGCTACCACCTGCAGCAGGGCATCGGCCGCGAGATGCACAAGCGCTACAAGCGTTGGCACGCCGCCACCGTCGTCACCCAGATCGAGTGCGACCCGGACGATCCCGCGTTCAAGAACCCGACCAAGCCGATCGGCCCCTTCTACACCGAGGAGCAGGCCAAGGAGTTCATGGCCGAGGACCCCTCCAAGGTCTTCGTCGAGGATTCCGGCCGCGGCTGGCGTCGCGTCGTCGCCTCCCCCGATCCCAAGAAGATCGTCGAGGCCGACTCCATCCTCAACCTGCTCGACAACGAGTTCATCGTCATCGCCTGCGGTGGCGGCGGCATCCCCGTCGTCCGCGACTACGAGAACAAGGGCTGCTACAAGGGCGTTCCCGCCGTCATCGACAAGGACCTGGGCGGCGAGCTGCTGGCCGAGGACTGCGACGCCGACGTCCTGTTCCTGCTGACCGCCGTCGAGCACGTCGCCATCAACTTCGGCAAGCCCAACCAGGAGGAGCTCGAGGACCTCACCGCCGACGAGGCCGAGCGCCTGGCCGACGAGGGCCAGTTCGGCAAGGGCTCCATGGAGCCCAAGGTCCGCGCCGCCATCAAGTTCGCCCGCTCCCGCAAGGGCCGCACCTGCATCATCGGCGCCCTGGACAAGGCCGCCGAGACCATGGCCGGCCTCTCCGGTACCCGCATCCACGAGTAGCCCCTACTCCGTTGCCTCTCCCGTGGGCGCCAGGCAAAGCGCCCACAAACTAGCCTCTCTTCATGAGCCCCGCAGTCCGCTCCGACTGCGGGGCTTTTGCTGTTTGGAGCGCGAGCAAATGAGGAAGGCGAATAAGAGCCAATCTGATTAGATGCTCAGGTCATGGGATGCCTGAAACCAGACGATGACTCCGAGAATCCTGATTCGGCGTTTGTCCAGCACAATATCCGGTTCCGACGTGCGATATGAGTAGGATGACAGCATCACTGTGTTCGTGCCGGTGCTATATCGCCGTATGACCATTCTGGAATTATCGGCCAAGGCGATGACGGAGCATCCGTTCCAGGGTTTCAGGTTGGGGTCCACCAGGAGAAGGGATCCTATCGGATAGCATTTGGACATGGCAGATGTGTCCATTTGAACAAAAAAGCACCCGCGATGGTTTTTGAATACGGATGAGGGGAGCGCCGTTGTTCCGGTCTGCTTAAGTCCCGTTCTGCCTCCATTCATCTGGATTTTAAATACATCGCAAAGGGAGTCAGTAGTAGTTTCCTTGGATTTCCGCTTCTGCCCCTCGTAGTCGAGCTTTGCGGCAAGCCCTGCGGTTTCAGATGTGAGATCGTCGAGCGGCAGATTGAATTTCGATACGATCTTGAGCAATGTTGACCGGCGGATGGCATAGCGGTCCTTTTCCCAACGGCATACCGTTTCTTTGGAGACGCCGATGAGTGCCGCGAACTCCTCTTGCGTGAGCTGCTCGCGCTTGCGAAGAGCCTTTATGTTTTGACCCGTTCCCATGTTATGAAGCGCGGACGAGGGGAAGGCAGAGGCAGCTGGGGCCGCCAAAGCCGTTTGTCAGCTCAAAGATAGAGATGGGCACAAGTTCAATGCCCGCCTGCTCCAGTGCTTTGTTAGTCTCGGCGTTCTCTTCGTATACGCAGACCTTGCCGGGCTCCAGGCAAAGGGTGCTTATGGCATTGTTGGTTCTTTCGACCTCCGCCGCTCCGGGATTTGAACCGCCGCAAGGGATGAATTGCAGCGAGCTTGAACCCAGGGCTAATCTCAAGGCTTCTTTCAGCCCACCTTCGACATGGCGCGCCCGGGTTGTCCTTTCCGATCTGCCCCGTGTAATGCGGTAGACTCGCGCTTGATCGAGAAGCTCCCGGGCTACGAGGAATGTCTCGTAGCCAACACGAGTGAAGTATGTGTCGAGATGAATGCAGAGATCATCGTAGGGAACCTGAATGGCCCATACGGACTCAATAGTTGAGCGCTCATCCCAGAGCAAGTTATTTGCTAGGGTATCTATCGCTGCCGGCTCGGTTCGTTGGGATATACCAACGGCAACGTTCTCGCTATTGAGGTTGTGCAGGTCGCCGCCTTCAATGTGGTAAGTCGATTCATGCTTGAAGAACTGAGGGATCTCGCGGAAATCCGGGTGATAGCTAAAAATCGTTTTGTAGGCGATAACCTCACGGTTGCGCTCTGACCAGTACATATGGTTGAGCGTGACACCTTCGCCGATGACGCTCGCCGGATCGCGCGTGAACCACATGGTGTTAAGGGGGCCTACGAGAAGGTCGTCAGGCGAATATGCGTCTCCTGTCAGTTTTGCGAGGCTGAACATCTCTTTATCCGTGTCAAAGACCTGGGAATAACGGATGCCGTTGACGGCCGCTTGGGCCAGAGCGCGGGAGCCCTCGATGTGCTCGAGGTAATCGCGAATAGCGGACTCGAGCTCAATGCCGCACGCGCCGCATTCTCTAATGAAGCTATCGATAAAGGAGCGACGCGCTTGGTCTGTCGCATCAAGGGCTTCGGTAAGAAGGTTTTCAAGATAGAGAATCTCTACTCCTTCGCGCTCGAGCATCGCCGAGTAAGCATGATGCTCCTTGAGAGCCTTTTCAAGATCGAATGAGCTGCTAGACGGGCGTAGCGTAAAGACTTGATTGAACTGCCCGTCGGGGTAATTGCGCGTTTCGGAGCCGGGGCAGTGCAGGAGGGCCTTTTTTAGCTTTCCTATTTCGTTTTGAACATGTAGTGCGGACATAAGACCTCGCTTTGGCGATGAGTATTGATTGCTTCCATAGTGGCACATTACGAGATTGATTCAATTTACATCATATTTGTCACAGGAGAATGGCATGAACAAGGCTAGTAATTGATGTTAAACATCTATTTAAAGAGACAATTGACGAATTACATCAATCTGGAATCCGTTTACGGGTCGATGCGCTTCGTTGGCGGGCGAAGAGACGGAAGGGTGTTTTGCGCGATGACACAATGGCTTTGCCGGCAACGAAAAACCCCTGAATTAAGGAGGAGAGATGGCAGAGACAGAAAAGAAGCGCACTCTTCGAGTCCCGCACGTGTACACCATCATTCTCGTCTTGATGGCCGTATTTGCCGTTCTGACCTGGGTCGTGCCTTCGGGTTCGTTTGAGCGCCAGGAGGTTAACGGTCGCGAGGTAACGGTCTCGGGCACCTATGAGCCTGTCGATAAGGTCTATACGGACGAGGACGGCAACGAGGTCGATCTTCGCCAAGGCATCTTCGAAGTACTTGAGGCCCCTGCGATCGGCATCCAGCAAGCGGTCGAGGTCGTTGCATTCATTATGATCGTGGGAGGTTCCTTCCAGGTCATCACGGCGACCGGAGCCATCACGAGCGGCGTCGCCCGAGTGGTGAAGAAGTTCAAGAGCAAGGACGTCCTCATCATTCCGATCCTAATGGTGCTTTTTGCTTTGGGCGGCAGCACCTTTGGTATGGCAGAGGAGACGCTTCCGTTCTTTGCGATTCTTATGCCGATCATGATGGCCATGGGCTTCGACTCAATTACAGCGTTCATGACGGTGTTTGTGGGTGCCCGTATCGGATACATCGCATCTACCGTAAACCCGTTCAACGTCCTGATTTCCCAGGGCATCCTCGGTATCCAGGGCAACCCCCAGCTTTGGTTGCGTACTATCGCCCTTGTCGTGCTCACTGCAGTTGCCATCGCATGGGTTGTGATGTATGCCCTCAAGGTTAAGAAGAATCCCGAGGCATCCCCAGCTTTCCACGATGATATCGAGAAGCGCAAAGAGTTTGGTGCGGACGAGAATCTCCTCGATAGCGAGTTCACCGGTAGGCAGAAAGCCGTTATGGTTATTTTCGTGCTTGGACTTGCCGCCATCATTTGGGGTCTGGTGGCCCAGGGCTGGTACATGAACGAAATCTCTGCGATTTTCTTGGCTATGGCCCTTCTTTCGGGTGTTGTTTCCGGGATGAATGAGAAGGAGATCGCTGGCGAGTTCGTTAAGGGAATTGCAGACTTCGCGTTCTCTGCCATCGTTGTTGGCCTCGCCCGCGGAATCCTCGTAATCGCCAATGACGGCCTCATCATCGATACGATTCTCAACACGCTCGCCACGGCTCTCTCTGGAGTTCCGGCAGTTATCTTTACGAGCATTCTCTACGTCGTGGATAACCTTCTGTCGATCCTCGTTCCGAGCTCCTCGGGCATCGCTGCTCTTACGATTCCCATTTTCGGCCCGCTTGTTGAGCTGATGGGCTTAAACCCCGAGGCTGCAGTTACCGGCCTTTCCATGGGCAGTGCTGCCATGTCTCTCATTTCGCCGACAAGCGCGATGCTCGTTGCCGGTCTTGGTGTCTGTAAGATTCCGCTTGGCCAGTGGTGGAAGGTCGCTTGGAAATTCTTCCTGGTCGTAAGCGTTATCTGCATGGCATTCACTGCGGTTTCGGGTCTTATCCCCCTGCCGTAAATGCAAAACCCCACATACAAGTTGTGAGAAAGAAGGATAGAGATGAACAAAGGACTGAACGTTCATAGCGAGATTGGCGCCCTCAAGAAGGTGTGCGTCCATCGCCCCGGTATGGATCTTGTAAACATGAAGGCGGAGGATTTCGACCGCGTTTGGATTCACGACGCGTTCTATCTGGACTATGCCCAGAAAGAGCACGATCAGTTTACCGACCTTCTTCGCGGCGCTGGCGCCGAGGTCGTCTATATGGAAGAGCTGCTCGCTGAGACGTTTGACAAAGTCGAGGGCACTCGCGCAGAGTTCATGACGAAGTTCATGGGTGAGTCCGGCATCTCCAACGCGGCCCTTCGCCAGGCCGTTGTCGAGAAGCTTGATTCGATTAAGGACAACAAGGAATTTGTCCTCACGGCTATGGGCGGACTGTATGTGCGCGACCTCGAGATCCCGCATGTCGGCGGCTCTCTTGCCAGCTTGGACGGCGATGAGCTGAAGGGCGACGACATGGTCCTCTTCCCCATGCCCGCCTCGTATTTCTCCCGTGATCCCCTGGCTGTCGTGGGCAAGGGCGCTACCATGAACCGCATGTACTGGAATCAGCGCAATCGCGAGGTAATCTTCTACGAAACGGTGCTCCGCAACCATCCCGATTACGCCGGTAGCCCCATCTGGTACGACCACAATAGCGAGTGGCATATCGAGGGTGGCGATATTCTCAACATCAACGCCAAGACGCTCGCCATCGGTATTTCCGAGCGTACCCAGACTGCGGCCATCGATGAGCTCGCCAAGAATATGTTCTGGGGTTCTGATGAGGCCGAAATCGAGAACATCTATGCCATCAAGATTCCGCACGGCTATGCCTACATGCATCTCGACACCGTTTGCACGCAGGTCGATCGCGATAAGTTCACGGTCTATCCCGGCATCTACCAGACGCTTCGTGCCTACCGCCTGACCAAGGGCGATTCGGAGGGGGAGGTGCATATCGAGGAGCTCGAGGGCACCCTGCAGCATATTCTCGAGCTTGCGACGGGTATGGACCACATCACCATGATTGAGTGCGGTGGTGGCGATCCGATCGAGGCTTCCCGTGAGCAGTGGAACGATGGTTCCAACACTCTTGCGGTCGCACCGGGCAAGGTCTGCGTGTATGAGCGCAACGTTGTCACCAACGATGCTCTTTACAAGGCCGGCATCGAGCTGCTCGTCGCCCCCTCCGAGGAGCTTTCTCGCGGTCGCGGCGGCCCGCGCTGCATGACCATGCCGTTCTGGCGTGAGGAAATCTAGTCAGCGTTAGCGTATCTGGGCGGCGCGTGTGCGTCTGCGCCGCCCATCCCTCCTTGTGTGTTCCAACAACCGAAAGGACTCAAATCATGGCTCTTAATCTTTCTGGTCGAAGCGTTCTTACCCTGCTTGACTTTACGTCCGAGGAAATCGAGTACATGCTCGACCTCTCAAAGAACTTCAAGGATATGAAGCGCGCCGGTTATCCGCACCGCTTTCTCGAGGGCAAGAACATTGTCCTGCTGTTTGAGAAGACCTCAACGCGCACGCGCTGTGCCTTCGAGGTCGGCGGTATGGACCTGGGTATGGGTGTGACCTACCTCGACCCCGGCTCGTCGCAGATGGGCAAGAAAGAGTCCATCGAGGATACCGCCCGCGTGCTCGGTCGCATGTATGACGGTATTGAGTATCGCGGCTCCGACCAGTCGATCGTCGAGGAGCTTGCCGCCAAGGCTGGCGTTCCCGTCTGGAACGGTCTGACCAACGAGTACCATCCCACCCAGGCCCTTGCCGACATTCTTACCATGCGTGAGGAGTTTGGCGACACGCGCGGCATGAAGCTCACCTATATGGGCAAGGAGCAGGGCAACGTCAGCGACTCCCTGATGGTTATCTGCGCCAAGCTCGGCATTAACTTCTGCTCCTGCGGACCCAAGGGCGATGTCGAGGGCGCCACGCACTTCGATCCCGAGCTTCTTGAGCGCTGCCAGGAGATCGCCGCTCAGAATGGCTGCACGATCCAGCTCACTGAGGATATCGACGAGGGCGTCAAGGATGCAGACGTGATCTATACGGACGTTTGGGTCGGTATGGGCCAGGCTGAGGAGCTGTGGAAGAGCCGAATCGATCTTCTCTCTCCCTATCGAGTAACGCCCGAGGTCATGGCCAAGGCAAACCCCGGCGCCATCTTTATGCACTGCCTGCCGAGCTTCCACGATACGCAGACCACCATCGGCGCCGAGATTGCCGAGAAGTTCGGCGTGACCGAGATGGAGGTTTCCGACGAGGTCTTTGAGAGCGCGCAGTCTCGTGTGTTCCAGGAGGCCGAGAACCGCATGCATACCATTAAGGCCATGATGTACGCGACGCTTCGCTAGTAGCTGGGAAGTGAACGAACACTATGAGTAAACCGTACGGAAAGCCCGATCGTATTGTCGTCGCCCTCGGCGGCAACGCCCTCGGCAACAACCCCGTCGAGCAGATCCAGGCCGTGAGCAACACCGCCCACGCTCTCCTCGGCCTCATCGAGCAGGGTAACGAGATCATCATCACCCACGGCAACGGCCCGCAGGTCGGCATGATCCAGAACGCCTTCGCCGCTGCCCACGACGCCATCGGCACCCCCGAGATGCCGCTGCCCGAGTGCGGCGCCATGTCCCAGGGCTACATCGGCTACCACCTGCAGCAGGGCATCGGCCGCGAGATGCACAAGCGCTACAAGCGTTGGCACGCCGCCACCGTCGTCACCCAGATCGAGTGCGACCCGGACGATCCCGCGTTCAAGAACCCGACCAAGCCGATCGGCCCCTTCTACACCGAGGAGCAGGCCAAGGAGTTCATGGCCGAGGACCCCTCCAAGGTCTTCGTCGAGGATTCCGGCCGCGGCTGGCGTCGCGTCGTCGCCTCCCCCGATCCCAAGAAGATCGTCGAGGCCGACTCCATCCTCAACCTGCTCGACAACGAGTTCATCGTCATCGCCTGCGGTGGCGGCGGCATCCCCGTCGTCCGCGACTACGAGAACAAGGGCTGCTACAAGGGCGTTCCCGCCGTCATCGACAAGGACCTGGGCGGCGAGCTGCTGGCCGAGGACTGCGACGCCGACGTCCTGTTCCTGCTGACCGCCGTCGAGCACGTCGCCATCAACTTCGGCAAGCCCAACCAGGAGGAGCTCGAGGACCTCACCGCCGACGAGGCCGAGCGCCTGGCCGACGAGGGCCAGTTCGGCAAGGGCTCCATGGAGCCCAAGGTCCGCGCCGCCATCAAGTTCGCCCGCTCCCGCAAGGGCCGCACCTGCATCATCGGCGCCCTGGACAAGGCCGCCGAGACCATGGCCGGCCTCTCCGGTACCCGCATCCACGAGTAGCCCCTACTCCGTTGCCTCTCCCGTGGGCGCCAGGCAAAGCGCCCACAAACTAGCCTCTCTTCATGAGCCCCGC
>CABUPH010000015.1 GCA_902493375.1 uncultured Collinsella sp. | reverse complement strand
ATAAGAGGTGCGAGGCCGTTTTATGTCGCAACGGACCAGCGAGCTACGAACGGCGCGGCTCGGGAACCACGAGCCTATCGGGGCTCGCGCCCTCGGCATCCATCAGGCTCACGTAGCGAATCGACGGATCCCCATACATCGCGTAGTAATAATTGCCCGTGCGCGCGCTAAAGCATCCGGTGTAGATAGTCTTCTCAAACTTGCCATCGCCCATCCTGGACGCTCCCTCGATCATCACCACGCCCTCGAGCGAGCGGAACATGCGAACGACGTTTTCGGTCTCGCTCTCCTTTTGCGGGTAATTGGCATTGAGGTACGCCGCCTTTACAAAACGGCTCGGCGAATAGCAATCGCCCGGAATGCCGCGCATGCCGGCACCGGCTCCATAGGGCTTAAGCTCGGCGCCACGCCATGTCGCCGTCTGCGGAAAATCGCTTGTGGCGGTGATATAGGTGCGCAGGTTTTCCATGTGCCACGGGAAGGTCGGCTGGTTGGCAAGGGTGTCGACCGGATCGTCGTATACATGCAGGCCGTCAGCCATCATCTCGACCACGATGCTGCGCTGGCTGTCGCCGATAATCCAATGGAGCAGCGACACGCCCAGCCCCTCTCCGGCAGATTTGGCGACAATCACCGTGTCGCGCAGCGCGGCCTCGACCTCATCGACCGTCGAGAACGTCGCTGCCACCCACAGGGGAAACTCATAGGCCGCGATATTGTTCTTGCCGTCGACAGGGTCCTCGGCATACTCGGCATAACCCGGGAAATTGAGACCCGCCACGGCGAGGCCCGCATCGTTACCACAGTCGAAAAACATGGGATAGTTCTTGTAATCGATGCACATGCCGATTACCGCGTGTGCCGCCGACGCATCGTCGATAAACGAATACGGAATGTGGAACCCGCGCGGCATTACGCGAACCTGTTGGCCGTAGTCAAAGCTCCAGTCGAGGTTGCGGCCCAGATACATGTGGCCAGAATAATCGGTAAATCGAATGCTCGTGCACATAGCGCCTCCTAGCTTTACGTTCCTGCTAAGGTTATTGTCACCAAACAAAAAGGCGCTAAACACAAAAGCCCGGACATGACAACAATGTCACGCCCGGACCAAAAGAGACGAAGTGCGGTGCTTTGGTCCCCTTAGACCAACTTTCCAAGACAGTGGTCGATCATATGCTGGACCATCTGCGCCTCGAAGCCGACGAAGTCCTGTTTGCGCTCGCGCATCTTGCCGTCGACGATCTGGTCAAAGGCAACCTTGCACTTGATATAGCGCGTGGACTTGGTGACCTCCTCGTGCGTCAGGCAGCTCTCCTCCATCTTACTGGCGCCCAGGCCAAACACCAGACGGGGGTTGTAGAGCACGTGGGGCTCGCCGGCATCGTCCAGATAGACGCAGACCTTCTTGGTGACGCCGATCTGGTTGGCAGCCAAGCAGCCGGCATCATCGAGCGACTTGATGGTATCGATCAGGTCCTGAGCGACCGACTCGTCCTCGACAGTCGCAACCTCGCAACGCTGGGACAGGATAGCCTCGTCGCGGCAGAGCTCTTTAATCATACGTTCCTCCATAGGGGTCGTTGTAACCGCTTAAGTATACGGTACCTACACAATTTCATGCGAAAGATACCGCCCGTCCGTAACAAACCGCCGAACATCAACATGTGAGGAACACCAACTTCACAAAGGCGATATAGTGGGTGAGTTCGTGTCAATCGGCCTAAACTCGGGGCCGAACAAGGAAAGGGTATGCATGGACGAACTATTTCACGTCAGCGAGCGCAAGTCCACAATCGGGACCGAACTCCGCGCTGGACTGACAACATTCCTGGCGATGGCCTACATCATCGCCGTCAACCCCGCAGTGCTCTCGGGCGCTGGCATCGATGCGGGAGCGCTCGCCTGCGCCACCTGCCTGGGCGCCGGCATCATGACCATCTGCATGGGCATCTTCGCCAACCGCCCGCTCGCCTGCGCGTCGGGTCTGGGCATCAACGCCATGATCGCGGGCATCGCCACCACCATGTGCGGCGGCGACTGGCACGTGGCCATGAGCGTTATCTTCCTCGAGGGTATCGTCATCTTGCTGCTCGTCCTGTGCGGCCTGCGCGAGGCCATCATGGACGCCATCCCCGTGGTCCTGCGCCACGCCATCTCGGTGGGTCTGGGTCTGTTTATCGCCATGATCGGCCTGTGCGACGCCGGCATCATCACCGCTGGCGCCGGTACGCTCGTCGGCCTGGGCGACATCGCCTCCCCCACCTTTATCGTCGGCATCATCTCCATCATCGTGACGGTTGCCCTGGCTTCCCGCAACGTGCCGGGCTCGCTGCTCATCGGCATCATCGTCGCCGTTATTGCCGGTATCCCGCTGGGCGTCACCCATGCGCCCGAGGGCCTCATCGCACCGCTCGACTTCTCAACCTTTGGCGCCCCGTTTGCCAGCACCGCCGACGGCAACATGGCCATCGTGAAGGTTCTGACCGACCCGATGCTGCTCGTCGTTGCCTTCTCGCTGCTCATGAGCGACTTCTTCGACACCATGGGCACCGCGATGGCCGTCGCCAAGCAGGGCGAATTCTTGACCGAGGACGGCAATGTCGAGGACATCCGTCCCATCCTGGTCGTCGACTCCGTGGCCGCTGCTGCCGGTGGCTTTATGGGCGTCTCCTCCATCACTACCTTCGTCGAGTCCACCTCTGGCGCTGCCGACGGTGGCCGCACGGGCCTCACCTCCGTCACCACCGGCGTGCTGTTCATTCTCGCCGCGTTCTTCTCCCCCATCGTCACCATCGTTTCCAGCGCCGCCACCTGCGGTGCTCTGGTCTACGTCGGCTACCTCATGATGAGCGAGGCCTCCGAGATCGACTGGTCCGACGTGTCGCAGGGCTTCCCGGCGTTCATGATTGTCGCCGGTGTGCCCTTCACCTACTCCATCTCTGCCGGCATTGGCCTGGGCTTTATCGCCTACGTGATCGTCGCGCTCTTTAAGGGCGAGGCCTCCAAGATCAAGCCGCTCATGTGGATCGCAGCCCTTGCCTTCCTCGTCTACTTCTTCGTGGCGTAACGGCATAGTCTGCTAAAGCAAAACAACAAGGCGCGGAGTCGCATCGAGCGGCTCCGCGCCTTTCTTTTAGCGTCTGCCCCCTTGCCAGCGTGCGACAATTGAGGCTGTCAATATCACAACACCGAGAGAAGCCTGCCTTGGAAGCGCATCATAAGCAGATAACCGTTTATTCAGAGTGTACGGAAGGCGCGCCCGTCATTTACCTCCCCGTGGTTATGGGCGACGGTAGTGGAGTCTACGAGCGCTGCCGAGAGCTCGACTGCCCACCCTTCACCCTTGTCGCCATTGGAGGGCTCGATTGGAATCGCGAGCTGAGCCCCTGGGAATGCGACGGAACCATACGAGATGCCGAGCCCTTTGGCGGACAGGCCGCTGGTTTTCTTGACGAGTTGTTGGGGCAGATAATCCCAGAGGCCGAATCATCGCTCCCGCAACCGCCCGCCTGGCGCGGCGTTGCCGGCTACTCGTTGGCGGGTCTTTTTGCACTGTGGGCACTTTGGCAAACAGATGTCTTTGAGCGCGTCGCAAGCGCATCGGGATCCCTGTGGTTCCCCGGCTTTATCGACTACGCGCGCGAGCGCACGATGACAGCTACGCCCGACGCCGCCTATCTGTCGCTCGGTAAAAAGGAAACCAAGACGCCCAACCGCATGATGCGGCACGTGCTCGACGATACGCGCGCGATGGAAGAGCTGTTTATCGAGCGTGACGTTCCAACAACGCTGGAGCTCAACCCCGGCAATCACTTTGCCCAAACTGACCTGCGCATGGCGCGCGGCATCCACTGGATACTGGCGCATTAAAAATGGCGTCCACGCGTACATACGCATGGACGCCATTTTTAATTTGGCTGAACGCAGCTACTATTCAGCAGTCTCCTCAAGCTCGGAAGTATCGAACTCAAAGTCATTACCGGGCAAGATGGCGTTGAGCACAATGCCCACCAGTGAGCCCACGGCAAGGCCCGAAAGCGAAATCGTCACGCCGCCCAGCTCCAACACGATGGCACCGGCGGCACTGTAGGCAATGCCGAGCGAAAGCACGAGCACCAGAGCCGCCACCAGCACGTTGCGGTTGTTCTGGAAATCAACCTGGTTCTCGATGAGGTTGCGAACGCCCACGGCGCTGATCATGCCATAGAGCACAAGCGACACGCCGCCGATTACACACGCCGGCATGGCGGCAATCACGGCAGCGAACTTGGGGCAGAACGAAAGCACGATAGCGCAGCACGCGGCAATGCGAATCACGCGCGGGTCAAACACGCGCGTCAGGGCAAGCACGCCGGTGTTCTCACCATACGTGGTGTTGGCCGGAGCGCCAAAGAGCGAAGCCAGAATCGTGGCAAGGCCATCGCCGAGTAGCGTGCGGTGCAGGCCGGGATCGGCGATGTAGTTACGCTCGCAAGTGGAGCCGATAGCCGAGATGTCACCGATATGCTCAATCATGGTCGCAAAGGCCAGTGGCATGATGGTGATAATGGCCGTCGTGGCAAGACTGCTATCGAACTGCGGTCCAAAGAGCGCGAACACGGTGTTGTCCCACACGACAGGTAGACCGACCCACGGCGCGGCGGCAACGCCCGAAAAATCGACCTCGCCCAGCGCAGTCGCAACGGCATAGCTCACCACGACGCCCAGCAGGATCGGCACGATCTTGACCATGCCGCGGCCCCAAATATTGCAGATGACGATCACGGCCACAGCGATAACGGCGACAAGCCAGTTGGTCTGGCAGTTGGCAATGGCAGAGCTCGCCAGGATCAGGCCGATGGAAATGACGATGGGACCGGTCACCACCGGCGGGAAGAAACGCATGACACGCTTGGCGCCAAAGGCGCGGAACAAGGCCGCAAGCACCGGATAGAGCAGGCCGGCACAAGCTACGCCCAGGCAAGCGTAGGGCAAAAGCTCGGCCTCGCCGTTGGGCGCAATGGCGGCATAACCCGCGATAAAGGCAAACGACGAGCCCAGGAACGCGGGCACCTTACCGCGCGATAGAAAATGAAACAGCAGCGTGCCGATGCCGGCGAACAGAAGCGTCGTCGAAACGGAAAGGCCGGTGAGCACGGGCACGAGCACCGTGGCTCCGAACATCGCAAACATGTGTTGCAAACCCAACACAAACATGCGCGGGCGGCCGAGCGATGACGCATCGTAGATGGCATCGCTGACGGCGGGCGTCGAAGACTGGGACATGGAAGTCCTTTCGAATGGAAGGGCGATCAGGCATATCGGATAACCTGCCCGAACGATACGATCCGAACCATTGTACGTGATACGCCATGTCTCGCACGCGCCGTCACCTGCAAACGCTAGCGCTATTTCCAAACGCGCTCGGCAATGCGCTTGACCAGCGCGATCTTTGCCCACTGCTCGTCCTCGGTCAGCTTGTTGCCAATCTCGCAGCTGGCAAAGCCACACTGGGGCGACAGGTACAGGTTCTCGAGCGGCACGTACTTTGCGGCTTCGCGGATGCGCTCGACGATAACATCCTCGTTCTCGAGCTCTGCCGCCTTGGTGGTCACCAAGCCCAGCACGACCTTCTTGCCGGGAGCAACGTACTTGAGCGGCTCAAAACCACCGGCGCGGGGCGTGTCGAACTCCAGATAGAACGCGTCAACGTCCTCATGCGCAAACAGGTACGGCGCGATGGGGTCGTAGCCGCCCTCAAAAGCGTAGGTGGAGTGGTAGTTGCCGCGGCATACGTGCGTGTTGATGACCAGATCGTCGGGCTTGTCCGCGATGGCGGCGTTGTTGAGCGCCACGCCCAGCTCGCTCACCTTTTGCAGGTCGACCGGGCTCATGCCGGTTTTGGCAACAAAATCGGCATCGCAGTAGATGCCCCAGGTGCAGTCATCAAATTGGATGTTGCGGCAACCCGCGGCATACAGGTCGGCAATCACGGTGCGGTATGCTGCGGCAATGGCATCGACAAGTTCTTCGTCGGTCTTGTAGACGGCGTGCAGACTCTCCTGCTGGCCATCGCAGCGGTCGAGCGTGACTTCGGAGAACGTCTGGATCGGCGCCGGAATAGTTTGCCGCGCGACCTGGCCCTCCCCCTCGAGCGCCTTGACAAACTTAAAGTGCTCGACGAAGGGGTGGTTCTCGCCGCTGATGGAGCCGGTCACCACGGCGGTATCGGCCGTGGTCTCCTCGTCGTGGAACATATAGCCCGTACGCGAGGTACGGCGTTCAACGCCGTTGAGCCCCCACATAAAGTCGAGGTGCCAGTAACTGCGGCGGAACTCGCCATCGGTAATCACCTGCAGGCCAGCAGCCTTCTGCTTAGCCACTAAGTCGCGGATGGCCTCGTCCTCGACGACCTTAAGGCCGGAAGCGTCGAGTTTACCCGCGACATAGGCGGCACGGGCGTCCTTTACAGCCTGCGGACGAAGAAAACTGCCGACGATATCGGCGCGAAACGGCGCGTTCGGTTGAATCAAGGCGCTCATAGATATCTCCCTTTGCATTGGTTGCTTTACTGGGACAGAGCATGAGCGCTCATATGGACATCGTAAAATATATGTTTATAACAGTTTGATATAGATGCTTCCTATATCAGTTTGGACTGCCATAAAGAGATTTGACCCGCGCAGAACGCAGCAGTCTAGATGTGCTGACGAATCGCTTCGATATAGGCCTGCCCGTAGCGCGTAAGTGTCGTGTTCTTGCGCGTGATGATGCCAATCTCCATGTACTCGTCTACATCGAGCGGAATCGAGATAATACCGGGGCCGTTAAGTTCATGGCTGATCACGCCCGAACACACCGTGTAACCGTTAAGGCCCATAGCTAGGTTGAATAGCGTCGCACGGTCACGCACGCGGATATTCTTGCGGCGCTCAAAGGTCGAGGTCAGCTCCTCGGAATAGTAAAACGAGTTGTAGCTGCCCTGCTCATAGGACAGGAACGGGTAGTCTTCCAAGTCCTCGAGCGTCACACTCGAGCGACCCGCCAGCGGATGGTCGGAGCACACAAAGACATGCGGCGTAGCGCAGAAGAGTCCTTCGAATACGAGCTCGTTGGCCGCCAGCATGCGCTCGATGACCTCGCGATTGTGCTCCGACAAATACAGGATGCCGAGCTCGCTTTTCATATGCGCGACGTCCTCGATAATCTCGTGGGTCTGCTCCTCGCGCAGGGTAAAGTCGTAGCGCGCGGCATCGAACTCGCGGATCACATCGACAAACGCATTAACGGCAAAGGAATAATGCTGGCAGCTCACACTAAAGTGCGGCACCTGCTCGGACGTGCCTTTGTACTTGCCCTCGAGCAGGTCGGCCTGGTCGAGCACCTGGCGCGCGTAGCCCAAGAAGGTCTCGCCTTCCTCGGACACAATGACGCCCTTGTTGGTGCGCTCAAAGATGTGTACACCCATCTCGTTTTCGAGATCGCGAATCGACGCGGTAATCGAAGGCTGCGACACAAAGAGCCGGCGCGAGGCCTCGGTGATGCTGCCGCATTCGGCAACTTTAACGACATATCTGAGCTGCTGGAGCTTCATGGCTTTCTCCCTAGACGTTCGTGACGTCGAAACCCGTCGCGTCCATCTGACGCATAAACGACGGCATCTCCCCCGTCGCGGCGCAGGCGGCAATCTGATGCAGAGCCCCGGCAACCGCATCATCTGCCGCAGCGCCGATATGCCAGCGCGCGGCAGCCGTGACGGCCTCGTTGGCATTGGCGACTGCAACGGAATTGGGAACGGCATCGATCATGGGCAAATCGTTATCGGAATCGCCGAATACGGCCACCTCATCGGGCGTCAGGTCCAAAGCGCGCGCCAACTCCAGCGCAGCGCAACCCTTGTCCCAACCTGCTGGAAGGATGTCAAACAGGCGCACTCGGTTGTTGGGAAACACGAGCGAGAGTTCCGGCACCTCAGCGGCAACGCGCTCGCGTAGCTCCGCGAGCTCCTCACGCGAGCGGGCGCTCCAGATATTCGCCTTGTATACCGGCGCGCCATCGACGACGGGACGGCACGGGGCCTCTTCGCCTTTGAGCCATGCGTTGCCGCCCGACTCCATGGCGCGGCGCACGCGCTCGGGGTCGCTCGTCACGCAATAGGCATCGTTATCCCAAAAGTCGTCACCCAGGCTGTAGACCTTCAGATACGTATCGTCGGTCTCTTGCTCCAAGTAGTCAGCCAAGCGCATAAGGGCGGCGTTGTCGGTCGCATGCGAGGCTACCGCCTCGCCGTCCACAAACATGACCTGGCCGTTGCAGAACGCGCCGGTCGAGAAGCACTCGGAACGATTTTTGAACATCCAGCCCATCGCGGACGGCTGGCGACCCGAAACCGGGCCAAAGTGCAGGCCCGCCGCCTGCATGGCATGAATGCCCTCGATGGCGTAGTCGCTGGCGCCGTCATGCCCGGCTGGAATCAGCGTATCGTCCATATCGGTCAGCACAAGTTTGATCATAGAATCCCCCAGTCATTTTCACCGTAACCATTGTAACGACCTGCCAAAAAGGGACAGGTTTATTTTGGCAGGTTTTATCTGGGAAAATGCAACGCCCCAGTTGCCCCCTACCAAAATAAACCTGTCCCTTTTTGGCAGGTGCGTTAGTATAGGGAACAACAGATTCGATGCGGGAGTGCCGGCGGTGCAAACCACAAGGCTGAGAGGGCATGGGGCCCAATCCTTTGAACCTGTCAGTTAATGCTGGCGTAGGGAGCATGCCGCCTTTGCAGGGGCGCTGTCTATGCACAGCGCCCCTTTTCTATGCCAAGGAGGCATGTGCAGTGATTGATTCGGAACAGCTTAAGCAACATATGGTCAAGGCCGTGGAGGAGATTCGCGCCACCAATCCAATGGCCGGCTCCATCACCAACACGGTGACGATTGACTTTGTCGCCAACGCGCAGCTCGCCGTGGGCGGTTCGGCCGCCATGGTCTATCTGCCCGACGAGGGCGAGGCGCTCGTTGCCGGCGGCGGCGCCATCTATCTCAACATGGGCACGCTCTTCCCCATCTACGAGCAGACGATCCCCCGCGCGGCCAAGGCGGCACACGACGCCGGCAAGCCCTGGGTGCTCGATCCGGTGGGCCTGGGCATCGGCAGCCTGCGCACCCAGCTGGTAAACGAGCTCAAGCAGTACAAGCCCGCCATCGTGCGCGGCAACGCCTCCGAGATCATTGCACTCGCCGGCCTGTGGGGTCTTGAGGGCGAGGCGGCTGATCTGAGCCGCGTGCGCGGTGTCGATACCACCGACACGGTCGACGCCGCCCGCGATGCCGCCGTGGCGCTCGCCCGTTACACCGGCGGCGCCGTAGTGGTCTCGGGCGAAGTCGACCTGATCACCGACGGCACGACGGTGGCCAAGTCCCACGGCGGCAGCCCGCTCATGTCAAAGATCACCGGCTGCGGCTGCTCGCAGGGCGGCGTGCTGGCCGTGTACGTCTGCGTCACCGATCCGTTTACGGCAGCCATCTGCGGCACCGCGGTCTACAACGTTGCCGGCACGCGTGCCGCCGCCGTCGCCGATGCCCCGGCAAGCTTTAAGGTCGCCTTTATCGACGAGCTCTACCGCGCAACCGCCCAGGATATTGCCGACAACCAGCTCGAGCTCGAGGAGGCATAGGCCATGTCCGAGCCTGCAACCAATACCGGCATGAACACGCTCGTCGCCGTGGCCATCGCCCCGTGCGGCACCGGCGATGAACTCTCCGCCGAGGTCGCCGAGGTCGTGCGTGTTATTCGCGAGAGCGGCCTTCCCAACCGCACCACCTCGATGTTCACCGAGATCGAGGGCGACTGGGACGAGGTCATGCAGGTCGTGCGCGACGCAACCTTTGTGTTGGCGAGCAAGGGCATCCGCACCGAAGTCGTGCTCAAGGCCGATATTCGACCCGGATTTACCGACACCATGACCGGCAAACTCGAGCGCATGGAAGCACAGATCAAGAAACAGGAGGAAGCACGATGAGCATCCGCGACAACCTTGATATCTCGGCCTATCTGGTACTCGGCCCCGAAAACACGCTGGGACGTCCCGTGGGCGATGTGGTGGCCCAGGCGCTCGATGCCGGCTTTACCTGCATCCAGGTGCGCTCCAAGGTGGCAAGCGCCCGCGAGATCATCGCACTGACCGGCGACGCCGCGCAGGCAATCGCACAGGCCGGCAAGACCGGTCAGGTCGCCCTGTTAATCGACGACCGCCTGGACTGCGTACTCGCCGCGCGCGAGCAGGGTATTGCTGTCGATGGCGTGCATGTAGGCCAGAGCGATATTCCCGTCGAGGTCTGCCGCAAACTTTTGGGCCCCGATGCCATCGTGGGCCTTTCGGCCCGCTGCGAGGAGATGCTCGAGTACGTCAAGACCGCCGACATGAGTCTGGTCGACTACCTGGGCATCGGCCCGCTCCACGAGACCGAGACCAAGCGCGATTGCGGACGCGCGGCCGACGGCTCCATCATCACCAAAAGCTTTGAGGACCTGGCCGCACTCCACGCGGCAAGTCCCGTACCCATCGTGGTGGGCGGCGGCGTCAAGACGGCCGACCTGCCGCAGCTCAAGGCCACCGGCGTCGACGGCTTCTTTGTGGTGAGCGCCGTCTGCAGTGCCGACGACCCCTACGCCGCCGCCAAGGAGCTTGTCGACACCTGGCAGCAGGCATAGGCATAGGCCGAGCAGCTGATTCGCAGCCTCATATCTTCAGCAATGGAAAGCGCATCCCGGTTTGGACCTCCATTCCGAGATGCGCTTTCCGCATGCGACCCTTACCCCGCCAGATACGCTTTCAACGCCGGCAAAGTCGCCTCCGCATCGTGGCGGCCGATCTGGTAGATGCGCTCGAGCTCATCGGGCTCGCGGCACAGCGACGGCACCTTCACCGATTCACTCGGACGCACCACAAAAATTTCGCTGGCAGCCTCGCGACGTGCCAGGTCATCGAGCGTGGCATTGTAAACCTCATGCCGATGCTCAAGCGCTGCGACAAACTCTGGGTAGTGACGGAACACGCGCCGCAGCATAGGCATCACGCTGTTGGGCTGCTTCACAAAGCCCGCCGGCTGCGTGAGTACCACGATATTGCGGTCATACCCCTGCGCAAACAGCCATGCGCTGGGAATAGAATCAGCCACGCCACCATCCAGATACTTATGCCCGTCAATAGCAACGGGACGCGTTGCCACGGGAATCGCCGACGACGCCCGGATCCACTCGATATCCCTCTCGTCGCCATAGGGCAGGTCGTGGTAGACGGCCTTGCCCGTCTCGATGTCGGTACACACGCACGTAAATCGCATGGGGCAGGCGCGATACGCCTCTAAGTCAATGGGATCGCGCTCGATAGGCACCTCGTGATAGGCAAAATCGGCATTGAACATATCGCCGGTTCGCAACCAGCTTGTCACGCTTGCATAGCGCTTGTCGGCACAATAGGCCTTGTTGTAGCGAATGGCGCGCCCGATCTGCCGCGATTTAAAGTTGTAGCCAAACGCCGCGCCCGCCGAGACACCCACCATATGGTCGCAGGTCAAACCGTGCTCCATCCAAACGTCGAGCACGCCCGCCGTATACATACCGCGGTAGCCGCCTCCCTCGAGCGCGAGTCCCACCGTGCGCGTCGTATCCGGCTGTGCCATGCGACCATCTCCGTTCCTGCGTTTAAAACCGGGACAAGTATACCCGTCAACATATATCGTCTCAGTCGCATTTTTATCGGACATCGCATCGTCGCGCTGCCGTTTGTCGAATAATGGCCGCCCACAGCATGTGCACCCATATATAATTGTGTGCTGTTGTTTATACTACGCAGTAGTTATCAACAGCGAACATTAGCCGGTAAAGTAACCCAACAACGCAGCAAGGCGGGGCCTGGATACACGCAAAGCGCCGAACAACAACGCGTGTGCACAACGAGCTCGCCCGACGCAATCCGCCCGACCTCAGAAAGCCGCTTACGACATGGATACTGTCAGCAATTACACCGAAACGCTCGAAAAGACCGTTCGCGACCTTCTCGAGCGTCAGGATGATCTGATTAGGACTGCCTTTACCGACCAGCTTACCGGACTTGGCAACCGCGGCGGCTTTGCTCGCTCCTTAGAGGAAATCTGGGAGCAGGAACTGCCCGTGACCATGGCGTTTATCGACATCGATAACCTTAAGCACTGCAACGACATCTTTGGGCATGACGAGGGCAACCGCTATATCTTGCAGGTAAGCCTCTATCTCAAGCTGTATATGAAGGTGGACGAGGCGGCGTTTCGCATAGGCGGCGACGAGTTTGCCATCCTGTCTACGGTTGCGACCGAGGACGACCTCGCCGAACGTCTGGAACACTGCCGAACGGTCCTGCTCAAAAACAACGATTCCGAGATGCCTCACTCGTTTAGCTACGGAGTGTCACATGCCGACCCCGCCCTGGGCGAGGCCCCCAATCGCATGACACTCGATGCCGACCATCGCATGTACGACTACAAGCTACGTCATGCCGTACACCTTGATCGGCGCAATATCTCGCAAGTCCACACCGACGACTTCGAAATAAGCGATCGCATTTTCGACGCCTTTTCGATGCTCAACGAGGGCCGCTATTTCTTTATCGAGAACTTGGACAAACATCGCACCCTTTGGTCGCAAGGCGCCTTGCGCGATCTTGGCCTTCCCTCGGAGCACATAGACAACTGTCGCGATTACTGGAAAACGCGCGTGCATCCCGATGACCTTGAGGCCTACATCAACGACATCGACCAGGTCTATAACGGCACCAAGCACCGTCGCGTCATGCAGTATCGTGTGCGCAATGCCGTCGGCGACTACGTCCTCTGCCGTGCTCGCGGGTTTCGCATCGACGGCGACGAAAATGTCCCCTCGCTCTATGTCGGCGAGCTCGTCAACCACTCACTTGCCGAAACCGTCGACGCCGCGACAGGCCTCGGCACCCAGCGCATGTTGGTCAACGCCATCGACGCCTGTCGTTGCGACCGTTGCGAGACGGGCCTTATAGCGGTGCGCGTTCGTGGCACGACAAAGCTCAACGAGCTCTACGGAGCCGAGGCTGTCGACAACATGCTCGCCGAATACGCAGGCCGCATGCTGTCGATCACCCGCGGCAGGAGCAGGGTCTACCGTTCACGTAGCGTCCAGTTCGTCGTGCTCAGCAACGACCTGGACCACGAGGCATTCGAGCAACTGACCCACCACCTTAAAGAGGCTGTTTTCGCTCCTGTGCAAATCGCAGGCGACACCATTGCTCCCGTCTGTCTTGTCGTCCCGACCTTTTACGAACGCCTGGACTCCCAAGCATCGACTGTTTTGGGCGAACTCGATCGTCGCCTTCGCACGGCCGGCGGACTTGTTCCCAACGACAGTCTGCCCATACCCGAGATGGAACGCAAAGGCGCCGTCGCCGAGCACCTCGATATGCTCACAGGCCTCTACCGCCCCAGCGAGTTTATGCGCCGTGCCAATGCCTTCATCAAGGCAAGGCGCGACGGCGCTTGGTGTATCGCCACCGTCGACATGGGCCACATGCGCCTATTTGACGAATGGTATGGACAGACCGAAGGCGACCGTATGCTTGCCGATGTGGGCACGGTGCTCAAGGATATCGAGAACGCCGACATGGGTGTCGCGGGATACTGGGGACAAGACGACTTTTGTCTGCTCATACCCTTTGAGCACGATTTCGTTCACCGAGTCTATGCGCGCGTGCGCGAGGCTGTAGCCAAGCACGACGACGGCGTAGGCTTTTGGCCGTCCATGGGCGTATGCCCCATCGACGCTAGCGAGGAAATCACCATCGATGCCCAGGCCAAGGCCATGTTTACCAATCGACGCGCCAAAAACGACTTCAAGGAGCGCATTGCTATTTTCCGCCCCGAGGAATATGAGCACGAGATTGCGTTCCACCGCACGCTGACCGAGTTCCAATACGCGCTCTCAAACGGCCGTATCACGTACTACCTGCAGCCCCAGGTCGATATGGAAACCGGCGAGATTATTGGCGCCGAAGCACTCACCCGCTGGATTGACAAGGACGGCTCTCTCATTTCGCCCGCAACGTTTATCCCCGCACTCGAGGAAAGCGGCTTTGTGGTGACGCTCGACAAGTACATTTGGCAGGGTGTCGCCTCGTGGCTGCGCGAGCGCATCGATCGAGGGCTTCGTGTGGTTCCGATCTCGCTTAATGTGTCGCGCGTGGACATCCTTGCCTGCGACGTTGCCAAACATATGGGGGCGCTCGCCGCCCAATACAACCTACCGCCCGAGCTCATGCGTATCGAGATCACCGAGACGGCTTATACGGGGGAGTCCGAGGCCGTGGACAAACTGACAGCCGACCTGCACACCCGCGGCTTCTCGACCTATATGGACGATTTTGGCACCGGCCAGTCCACGCTCGCGATGCTCAAGAACGTCAACGTCGACGTCATCAAGCTCGACCGCACGTTTGTGTCCATCGACGGCGATCATGGCCGCAGCACGCAAATCATTTCATCAATGCTCGAGATGGCACATTCGCTCCATCTGCCCGTCGTGGTCGAAGGCGTCGAGACAAATGAGCAGGCGAACGTGCTACGGCAAATGGGTGCCCGCGACGCTCAGGGCTTCCTCTACTACCGCCCCATGCCAGCGAAGGATTTTGAGGCATTGCTCGATGGTGGCAATAACAACTGATACGCTCGCGCGCAAAACGCCACCGCCGAAGGGGGAATTTGCCTCCATTAGCTAACTTATATCCCCAATTCAAACCAAATTGGGGATATGATACAAACCGCTGTTCCGCCCAAGGAGGTTATCCATCATGAACGAGTCATATCGCATGGGCGAGCAATCGATTATTGTCTATCTTCAGCGACTTGCGAATGGCATCTCGACCGCCGAACTCGATGTTGCCGCGCTGCCTGCTGAGCTACGCGCCGTTGGCGAGCAACTGCAAAAGACGCATGCCATCCTGCAACAAGAGCGCCGGCTGCTTGAGAGCAACGCCTATATCGACCCGCTCACCAACTTGGGCAACCGCAACGGATTCGACCGTCACGTCGAGCAACTCTGGCACAAAGGCGACCCCTTCACCTGCGCCTATATTGACATCGACCATCTCAAACATTGCAATGATAGGTTTGGCCACGCCGAAGGCAATCGCTATATTCTGGGCATCTGCCGCACGCTCTCCGAAACCATGGAGCACGATGAGATGCTGTTCCGTATCGGCGGAGACGAGTTTGTGCTTATCTCGCTCTCCGCAAACGAGACTGAACTCGAGCAGCGCTTGGAGCAGGTACGTGCCGGGCTGATCGAGGCGAGCTCAGGTGGCAAGGCGCCCATGATCGGCAGCTTTAGCTTTGGCTGCTCGCGCGTCGATCCACTTGCCGGCGACACGCGTCGCCAGATGACGATGGATGCCGATCGCAAGATGTATCGCTATAAGCTTATGCATCGTGTGCAGCAACCGAAAGACGATGACGCGCCGCAGCGCCCAATCGTCGATCAGCTTCCCTGCAACGACCGGGTGTTCCAAGCGATCTCCATGAGCTCCGAGACGCGCTATCCGTTTATCCTCAATCTCGATACGGGAGAATCGCAATGGTCGGTTAACGCCGTGCGCGATTTTGACCTGCCCTCCCAGCACCCTTTTAACTCACTCGACATGTGGCTCGCCCGCGTTCATCCCGAGGACCGCGACAACGTACGCGCCGAGCTCGACATGGTGATAAACAGCACGTGGCACTTCCACTACATGCAGTATCGCGTAATGGATGCCACCGGAGCGTACGTGCTTTGCGACTGCACGGGCTACCGCTTGGACGGCACCGATACCGAGCCCAGCATGTATGTGGGCATTATCATCAACCGAAGCTTGGCAGATACGACTGATTCCGTGACCGGCCTGGGCGATATTCACGCCCTGGTCAACGCCATTGGCGAAATGCGTCGCGTGGCACGCAAGGCGGGTTTGATCGCCATTAAAATCGACGATATCGCTAATGTCAATGCCCACTTTGGCTTTGATGCGGGCGACCGCGTTTTGGCAGAAAGCGCCGCCTGCCTCATGGAATGCTCGCGCGGCAAGGGCCGTATGTTCCGCTCGACGGGGCCGACATTCGTGGCGCTTTTCGACGACTTTGATCCCGAAGAGACCGACGCGATCGCAGAAGAAATCGAGCGGTTCCTGGGTTCTCCCGTGCTCATCGGCTCGCTTGAATATCAGCCACCCATTCGTGTGGCGACGCTTCATCTGGACAGCGTTGACCGACAGCCCGTTTCCATTTTGAACGAGCTCAAAGCGCGGCTTATAGAGGCGCCGCAAGTACCGGGCACCAAGCTGGACTAGCGTCGTGGGGCGCATGATGGTTATTTTCCGATCTCAGGCGAACACATTGAGCAAATAGGTCGTACCCACAGTTAGCCGAACACCCCTGCAGTCCCTCCCGGGGCCCGGGGGCACCGTTTTCGATACTCTTGGTTTCCTTTACCCGATGCAAATAAGTGCTCAACAACATAAAACCTATCCCCCGCCACGGATATGCCGTCGAGTAAATCTGTTAAGCCAACCCTATCAAATTCTTTTGACAATTGGCTGTATTGGTCCATTTTGTCGTCCATCCCGCTTCCGCTGGCTATCGCCTCATAAACACAAACCTAACGAGCCGCACGAACGACAAAGAGGCCAAGCTGAACAGAAGTAGAACCAAAACTTCAAAAACACTGGTATTCCAATCGCGTACCCAGCCCTCTACCGCCCACAAGAAAAACAGCAGCCCCATCCATAACGTCACAGAAGAAATCAACTTTGCGTAAGGGCGTATATCAATCCCGCTCTCCCTTTTTGTGACATCATATCCAGCAATTGAGCTGAGCCATCTTCCTCTTCTGTATTGGATTGAAAGAAGAATCAGGGCAATCGAAGTTATCAAACAGACAGCATCCTCTGTTTCCATAGAACTTCCTTTGCTTTCCGTCCTAGCTGCGCGTTCACAATCGAATCAAACCAAGTGTGAATTACTCGATAGCAACCGCCTTAGTATAAATCATAACCTCCGCAGCAGCCCGCCTTCCAAGACCTCAAAGCTCGCCATCGAGGGCGACCCGCCCAGACCCCTTACAATCTGCTCGCACGAGGCCCCGCACTCCAACATCCTCTGGACCGTATCCCGCACGTACCTGGTGAGCGAGCCTGCCGTGGGCCCTCGGGGCCGGCATCGCGCCCCACGCCATCCGCCCGCTCATGCGATAATCCTCTGCATAAGTCATCGAAAGCAGAGGGAGTTTGTGATGAAGGTTCTTTTAGTCAACGGTAGCCCCAAGGCAAACGGCAACACCGCTCGCGCGCTTGCCGAAGTCGCCGAGCAATTGCATGCCGAGGGTATCGATACCGAGGTGTTCCAGCTGGGCGCCAAGCCCATTCGCGACTGCATTGGCTGTGGTCAGTGCGGCAAGCTCGATTGCCGCTGCACCTTTGACGACGACGTGGTCAACGAGCTCATTGCCACCGCCGAGCAGGCAGACGGCTTTGTCTTTGGCTCGCCCGTCTATTACGCGCACCCCAGCGGCCGCATCCTCTCGGCCCTCGACCGCGCGTTTTATGCTGGCAGCAAGGCCTTTGCGCACAAGCCGGGCGCCTCTGTCGCCGTTGCCCGCCGCGGCGGCACGTCGACCACGTTCGATGTACTCAACAAGTACTTCACCATCAACCAGATGCCCGTGGTCGCCTCCACCTACTGGAACAACGTCTTTGGCGCTGCGCCGGGCGAGGCTGCCCAGGATGCCGAGGGTCTGGCCACCATGCGAAACATCGGCAAGAACATGGCCTGGCTCTTGCATTGCATCGAGGCAGGCAAGGCTGCCGGCATCGAAGCCCCCGAGGCCGATCGCGAGCGCACCAACTTCATTCGATAAGTCCGGCGGTGGTCACCTCGATGTACTGTCAATGTCAGCGAAAAGCCAGCTGATGAGGCAAGGTGCCTTGAAAGAGGAGGGCGCTGGGCTTTTGCCCGCGCCCGACGATTGAAAGGCAGATTACCCATCAGATGGCTTTGCAGCGTCGAGGTGACCGCCGTTCGTTAGAACGGCGGAATAATATATGAATATCCAGATTTTTGGCACCAAGAAGTCCTTCGACACCAAGAAGGCACAGCGCTATTTTAAGGAGCGCCGCATTAAGGTGCAGTTTATCGACCTTAAGGAAAAGGAGATGAGCAAGGACGAGCTCACGAGCGTGATGCAGGCGGTCGGCGGCATCGACAAGCTGCTCAACCCCAAGGCCAAGGACGAGGAGACGCTCGCGCTCATCCAGCACCTCACCCCCAGCCAGCGCTTCGACAAGCTGCTCGAGAACCAGCAGGTTCTAGCCGAGCCCATCGTGCGCAACGACAAAAAGGCCACCGTCGGTTATTGCCCCGATGTATGGGGAGCCTGGGAGTAGCCTGTGTTATTTGCCAGCGCGTGGGTATAAGAGCAGGCGTTTGGCATATGATTCAACTGTAAGCCATGTCTAACAAAGGAGGGCACATGCCCAACAAACCCGTGAAGATCATCATGCTTACCGGCTACCTCGGTGCCGGCAAGACCACGTTGCTCAACCACATCCTCGCCAACGACGGCGGCATCCGCGCCGCCGTGATCGTCAACGATATCGGCGAGATCAATGTCGACGCCAGCCTTATCGCCGACGGCGGCCTGTCCGAGACCGACGACCTCATCCCGCTCACCAACGGCTGCATCTGCTGCACGCTTTCGGACGACCTTGCCAACCAGCTGCAGGGCATCGCCGATTCGGGTGACTTCGATTACATCATCATCGAGGCCTCGGGCATTTGCGAGCCCATCCCCATCGCCTACACCATCTCGAGCTTCTGCGACGAGGCCAAGGTGGGCGGCGAGCCCAAGCTCGCACTCGACAACATCGTGGCCGTAGTCGATTGCGCCCGCATGTACGACGAGTTCAACGGCGGCCGCGACCTGCTGGCCGAGGATATCGACGAGGACGACATCGAGAGCCTACTCATCCAGCAGATCGAGTTCTGCTCTACGCTGATCCTCAACAAGACCGATACCGTGAGTCCCGAGCAGATCGCCGAGCTCAAGGCTATCGTGCGCAGCCTGCAGAAGGACGCCGTGATTGTCGAGGCTCAAAACGGCGAGGTTCCTATGGAGGAGCTGCTCGACACCGACCGCTTCGACTTTATGCGCGCCTACAACTCCGCCGCCTGGATCGAGGCCATGGAGCACCCCGAGGAGCACGACGACCCCGAGGTGCTGGAGTACGACATCGAGACCTTTGTGTACTCGCGCCGCAAGCCATTTGACCTGCAAAAGTTCACCAACTTTGTTGAGCAGGAGTGGCCCGACGAGGTCATCCGCGTCAAGGGACCGCTGTGGCAGACGGGCGATCCGGACATGTGCTACATGTTTGAGCAGGCCGGCCACCAGATGCGCCTGATGGAAAACGGCCTGTTTGTCGACTCTGCGCCCGAGGGCGAGAAGCAGAAGATCATCGACGAGAACCCCGAGATTATGCAGATTTGGGACGACGAGACGGGCGACCGCATGACGAGCCTGTGCATCATCGGCCGTCACATGGACAAGGATGCGCTCATCGCCTCCCTCGATGCCTGCCTGACCGACTGGCACCGCGCCTAGGTTTATCCAAGCGGCCATTTTTCCGCCTACGTAACCGCCAAACCACCACGAAGGTGCCCTTCGTGGTGGTTTTTCGTTCTGAGCCAAGGAGATTCATGTTCAATATCGTGCTGTATGCACCCGAGATTCCGGCCAATACGGGCAATATAGGCCGTACCTGCGTGGTCACCGGTGCCCATCTGCATCTGGTGGAGCCACTGGGCTTTTCGCTCGACGACAAGACGGTACGTCGCGCCGGCCTGGGCTACTGGCAAAATTTGGACGTGACGACCTATGCCGGCTGGGAGGATTTCCTTGCGCGCAACGGCCTCTCCCCCGCCGATGGTCGTCTGCATCTGCTGACCAAAAAGGCACGCCGTACCTATGCGCAGAGTACCTACCGTGATGGCGACTACTTGGTCTTTGGCAGCGAGAGCTCGGGCATTCCCGAGCCACTGCTTGCCGCGGCGCCCGAGCGCTGCGAGCGCATCCCCATGCTGCGCGATTGCGACTCACTCGACAACGCCGAGGCTTGGGAAGCCCACGAGGAATCGCTAGGACATACCCAGGACAGCCACGAGGCCATCCTTCAGCAGGACATCTGCGGCAACTTCGTCAATCCGGACGACTACCGCATCAGCGCCCTCAACCTTTCCAACAGCGCCGCCATCGTCCTCTACGAAGCCCTGCGCCAGACAGACTTTCCGGGAATGTGACAAAAGAACTGCCCCTTTGTCACATTCGGTTATAAGTAGCGACCGGTGATGCTTGCGGAGCAGGCCGCGATGTCGCCCGGCGTGCCGGCGCAGACGATTTGCCCGCCGGCGTCGCCACCGCCCGGGCCCATGTCGATCACGTAATCGGCGTTACGGATAAGGTCGAGATCGTGTTCGATCACGATAACCGTGGCGCCCTTGGCAACAAGGCCGTCGAACACGCTCAACAACACCTGAACATCGAGCGGATGTAGGCCGATCGTAGGCTCGTCGAACACGAATACGGCATCGTCCTGCACGCGTCCCATCTCGCTCGCAAGCTTAAGACGCTGCGCTTCGCCGCCCGAAAGCGCCGGCGTGGGCTCACCGAGCGTGAGATAACCCAAGCCCAGGTCGTGCAAGGTCTGCAAGCGCGCCTGAACCTTCTTGAGTCCCACCGTGGCGTCGAGGGCCTCGTCCACACTCATATCCATGAGCTGCGGCAACGTAAGCAGACTCCCGTCCTTGCCCTCGCGATGGATATGCGAAGCCGCGTCTGCATAACGTGAGCCGCGACATGCCGGGCAGACGATCTCGACGTCGGGCAGAAACTGCACGTCGAGCGATATCGAGCCCGTGCCATCGCACGTAGGGCAGCGCAGAGTGCCAGTGTTGTAGCTAAAGGCACCTGCCTTGTAGCCGGCTGCCTTGGCCTCTGGCGTGCGGGCGAAGGCGCGGCGCAGCTCATCATGGATGTCGGCATAAGTCGCCACCGTCGAGCGCACGTTGGCGCCGATGGGCGTGGCGTCAATCAGGTTGGCGCGTGCGATGCCCTCGGCGTCAACCCAGCGCACATGGCTTGGCAGGCGCGCGCCAGTTGCCTGAGCCTTGAGTGCAGGGATGAGCGTCTCGAGCACCAGGGTTGTCTTGCCCGAACCCGAAACGCCCGTCACCGTGACAAGGCGACCGCGCGGTATATCGACTTCGAGCGGTTTGACGGTATGGATGGCATCGGTCGCCATGCGGATATGGCCTTGATCGAACATTTCGTCGTCAGCCACCCGCGGGCGCAAACGCTTGGGGTCTGCGCGCAAAAACGGTGCGATGCGGCTGCCCTGCGATTGTTCGACCTCGTCCACCGTACCAGCGGCGATCACATTGCCGCCGCCTGCTCCGGCAACGGGGCCCATCTCAACCAGATAATCAGCCTCCGCCAACACGCGCGTATCGTGGTCGACAACAACCACGGTGTTGCCGTCGCCCACTAGGTCGCGCATCACACCCACCAGACCGTCGACATTGGCAGGATGCAGGCCAATTGAGGGCTCGTCCAGTACATAAAGCACACCCGTCGATCGGTTGCGCACCACGCGGGCGAGCTGCACGCGCTGACGCTCACCCGTGGAGAGCGTGGCACCGGCGCGATCGAGCGAAAGGTAATCGAGACCCAGGTCGACCAGACGACGAGCCGTGCTCAAAAACGAATCGCAGATATCCGTCGCCATGGGCCGCATCTCGGCCGGCAAGGATGCGGGCACCCCGCGCACCCACTCGATCGCATCACCAAGCGTCATGGCCGCGGCCTGAGCCAGATTGATACCGCGCACCTGGGGCTGGCGCGCAGCCTCGGAGAGACGCGTGCCGGCGCAATCACGGCATGCTCCCTCGCGCAAAAAGCGCGCAACGCGTTTTAAGCCCTTATCGTCCTTGACCTTAGCGAGCGCATTTTCGACGGTATAAACGGCGTTGTAATAGGTGAAGTCGAGCGGCGTGGCGCCCTCGCCGTTTTTCGGAACGTAGAGAATGTGCTTTTTAACCGCCGGACCATGGAACACGATGTCGCGCTCTTGAGGCGTGAGCTGGTTAAACGGCACGTCGGTGCGCACGCCCATCTCGCCTGCCACCTGCTTCATCAGATCCCACATGAGCGTGCCCCAGGGAAGTACCGCACCCTCGTTGATAGTCTTTGACTCGTCGGGCACCAGGCTCGCCTCGTCCACCTCGCGCATGACACCGGTGCCGCCACAGGTGGGGCATGCACCGCCGCTATTGAAAGCCAAATCCTCGGCACTCGGCGCGTAGAACTCGCGGCCGCACGCAGGGCACGTGAGCGCCAGGCCAGCGGCCACGTTAAGGCTCGGCTCTACACGCGCCCCGCAATGCGGGCACACATGACGGGCGCAACGGCTAAAGAGCAGACGCAGGCTGTTGTTGAGCTCGGTCATGGTACCAAAGGTCGAGCGCACGCCCGGCACGCTGGGGCGCTGATGCAATGCGAGCGCCGCCGGCACGTGCAGCACCTCGTCCACCTGGGCGTGTTCGGCCTGTGTCAGGCGACGGCGGGTATAGGTGCTGAGCGCCTCCAGGTAACGGCGCGAGCCCTCGGCATAAAGAACGCCCAGCGCCAGCGAGCTCTTGCCCGAGCCCGACACACCGGCAATGCCTACAAGCCTTCCCAGCGGAATATCGATATCGATGTCTTTGAGGTTATGGACGCGCGCGCCACGCACCTCGATAGCCTGCGGGCCCATCTTCAGTTCCGTCACCTTTATCACCTTACTCGTGCCATAAAACGCGTTCGCGGATGTACGCGCCCAGCATGGGCACGGTAAACCGGACGAGGCCGTATCCGGCAGCCTCGATGACGCGCTCGCGAATCAGGCTTGCGCGATATTTACTCGCCCAGCTTTGGGTGCGGTCGCAGCGCTCAATGATGTCCGCCATGCGCGTCGGCTTGCCCCCGTCAACTGCCATGGCCTCGATAAATAGGCGATGTGGACTGCGCAGCCCGTAATACAGGGGCGCGTCAACCGCTTCGTAGAACTCGGAGACGGCATCCGCGTGCCCAGCCTCAACATCGCGCTCTTCAATGACCTGCGAGCCACGCCGGACAGCAGACCGCCACATGTAATATCCCACCAGCTGGACCATATAGGGATGCCCCATGCTCCTGCGCGCCGCAAGGTTCGCCGTCTCCGCATCAATGTAAAGACCAGCGTCTTTGACCGTCTGGATATACGAATCGCGCACTTTGGGCAAAGAAATCGCCCCCAGCGTACGCTGCTGAGCACGCCGCAAAAACGTCACGCTCGGCTCTTCGAGCAAGTCATCAACCATACTGGGTAAGCCGGCGAACACCAGCGCAAGACCGCGCTGGTCGCTATCGGACAAGCCCGTGGCATCCTGATCTCCGAGCACTTGCTGATAGAGAACGGCCAGCGCCGCCAGCTCCTCGATAGACGCAGATTGGGCCTCGTCAATCGCAAACAGTATGCCCTTGCCTGGACCGAGCTTCTTGAGGCGCTCGTTGACCAGCCCTCGCAACGTTTCGCCCTTTGCTCGCGCCGCCTCGACCGACATCCGGCCAAACGACGGCCCAAACTCCATTGACGTCACAACGTGTTTATTCGAGCGAAGCGCGTCGGCCAAGCGGTCGCATAAGCCAAGCGAGGCGAAATCGGAGACAACCGCCCATCCGCGCTCGTTGGCGAGACGTTGCAGTTCCCGCAGGAGAACCGTTTTGCCATAGCCGCGGTTTCCCGTAATGAGCATGAACCTACCCGGCGCTCCGGCGCCGTTATCGAGCCCTTCCTCGAAATCTTCGATGACCGACTCGCGACCGATGAGTATCGGAGGCCGCTTGCCTGCCGTTGGCTTAAAGGGATTTGGATTCATGTCGGCCTCCTCGGATTGGCAAACCCTGGTAATAGTTATACCAACTTATACCGAGTTATACCAACAGGATGCGACAAAGAGACTGACCCTCTATCACCTATGGCCGAAAAACTCGGCGTCCGCCGCTCGCCAGGGGCGGAAGGTGGCGGGATCGACCTTTACGTGGGCTGCCTCGGGGACGTTGTACCACTTGACGGTGTAACCAGCGCCGTGAGAGCAAAAGACTGAATCGGGCGTGTTGGGCAGATCGGCCTCGGGCTCATAGGCGGCCGCCTCGATGACGCGCTCAGCATCATGGCAAGCCGCATAGCCGGCGAACTCCAAGTACAGATGCCCGAGACCGCTCGTGTAGGCGGCTACCTCCAGCGCATAATCCTGCACCTCGGATGCCGGTACGCGACCCACAAGCGTCGCCCGGTCTCCCACCATCGTCGGCGGCTCGTACTCGGCGCCCATGCGCGTGGCGTCTGACAGCGCACGCCCCACACACTCCCCCGGCACCTCGAGCTCAAAGCAATACCATGGCTCCAACAGTACCGCGGCACCTGCCTCACGCGCCTGCATGAGTCCCTGGCGAATCGCGCGATACGTTGCCTGACGAAAATCACCGCCCTCGGTATGCTTGGCATGAGCGCGGCCGCCCGTGAGCGTAATGCGCACATCGGTGATGGGCGAGCCGGTCAGCACGCCCAGGTGATCGCGCTCCATGGCGTTGGTGAGTGCCAGACGCTGCCAGTTAAGATCGAGCTCGTCGGTCGAGGTCACGGTGCCAAACTGCACGCCCGAGCCCGCCGGTAACGGCTCCAAACGCAGATGTACCTCGGCATAGTGGCGCAGCGGCTCAAAGTGGCCCACGCCCTCGACCGGCTGCGAAATAGTCTCCTTATAGAGAATGCCGCCAGGCTCAAACTCAACCACGAGGCCAAAGCGATCGGCTAGCACGCGCTGCACGACCTCGAGCTGCACCGCACCCATCAGCTGCAGATGAATCTGCTCAAGATGCGTGTTCCAGCTTACGCCGAGCATGGGGTCCTCATCGGCAAGCTCGGTCAGCGCTTGGAACACCGTATGGACATCGTGCTCGCCCGGCAGCACCGTATAGGTGAGAACCGGCGCTATGACAGGCGCATCGCCCGCGGGCTCCGCGCCCAAGGCATCACCCGGGCGAACGTGCGCAAGACCCGTCACGGCACAAATACCGCCAGCAGCAACTTCTTGGGCAAGCTCATACTTTTCGCCGTTATAGATGCGTACCTGATCGACCTTCTGCTCCCATGCCTCGGCACCGGAGCGTCCGTTGATCACCTGTTTGGCATGCAGCGTGCCGCCGGTCACTTTAACCCAAGCCAAGCGCTCACCGCGATCCCCACGGCTGACACGATAGACGCGCGCGGCAAACTCCGGGCACCATGCCTGTTCGCGCATCAACGCGCATATTCCATCCAGCAGTTCGTCCACGCCTTGGTCCTTGAGCGCCGAGCCGGCAAAACAGGGAAAGAGCTTGCGCTCGGCAACCATGCGCGACAGCGTTGCGACAGATAGCTCACCCGCCTCAAGAAACTCCTCGAGCGCTGCTTCGTCCAACGCAGCAGCGTCCTCCTGAACGGCCTCGCCCGCCAACAGTTCGCCGGCATCCAGGCAGCCCTCGGAAAGACGCTGTCCAAGTTGTGCCAGCAAAACATCGCGGCCGGGATTCTCCAAATCGATTTTATTGATAAAGATGAACGTCGGGATGTCATAGCGCGCAAGCAGGCGCCACAGGGTTTCGGTATGCCCCTGCACGCCATCGTTGGCGCCCACAACCAAAATCGCGTAGTCGAGCGCGCGCAATGTGCGCTCCGCCTCGGCAGAAAAATCGACATGCCCCGGTGCATCCACGAGCATGACGTGGGTATCGCCATGGTCGAGCACGGCCTGCGACGAGAAGATCGTGATGCCACGCTCGCGCTCGATCTCGTTCGTATCTAGATGCGAATCGCCATCGTCCACGCGCCCGCGCTTGCGAATGCGACCCGCGTTGAACAGCATGGCCTCGGCCAACGTGGTCTTGCCGGCATCGACATGCGCCAAGATTCCAACGACCGCTTGCTTCGACATGGCTCTCCTCTTATTGCAAGCCCATCGCACACGGCAACGGGCATCCTCGTCCCACACTGGATGATACAATTTACGGGCCGGCGGGCGAAGCGGGCCCTATCCCCCGACCGAGCTCATCGCCCCGCGTTGCCGCGCAGCGATTTTCGTAGGTTCGCGCCTTGCGAAAGCCGGCTTGCAAAACAGCCAGCGAACGAAAATGGCCCCACCCGGGGCCATTTTCGTTCGTGCAAATTGTTGACACGCGCCCCTGCTCTTACACCTCGCGCAGCCAATCGAACGCGACACGCGCCGTGCCGTCCGACACATACACGACGCCGGCACGCTCAAACCCCGCCTTGACGCTCGCACCCTGCATGGGCAGGTTGTCCTGATGCGTGTCGATGCGCAGGTGATCGGCACGCTCTTTGGCAAAGGCGAACATCGCAGCCGCGATACCGTGCGTGGTGCCGTCGGATGCCACGCGGTGCAGCACGGCGTACGGAGTGTCGCTACGCCATTGACCGTCCTCAATGACGTCATAGCACTCGTCCGGGCCCGGTAAAAAGGCAAACGTCGCCACCACGCGGCCGTCGACTTCGCACACATAGCTGCCACCGGCAGCGATATCGGCAGCCAGCTGCTCGGCCGAAGGCGTGCCCTCGGGCCACTGCGTGGCGTTGCCATGCGCGCGCATAAAGGCGCGGGCCGCATCATAGATAGCCATGACGGCGGGAATGTCGGTATCGAGGGTTTTTCTGATCATCACGCGGCGACCTCACGTTTATTGGTATCACTTTGGTTGAGCAATGATACCAGCGTTTGGAGAGAGGCGCGAAGCAGATGGGAAGCAAAAAGCGAGCCGCCTGGTCAAAGGCCAAAAGCGAGTTTTTAGGCGCTGCCACGGGCGGCGATATGAGCGACCTGTTTGCGCTCGAGGACGAGCGCCGCGACGCCCTGGACGCCGAGCGCGATGAGGCCTGGCGCTACAAGTCGTGCGAGCGCAAAAACCGTTACGACACGCGCGCCGAGGCCGAAGCCGTTATGGCCGACTGCGAAAACCGCGGACGCCGCGGGCTGGCCTGCTACAAATGCGAATACTGCGGCGGCTGGCACCTGACGTCGCACCCTTGGAAATAGGGACCGCATCGGCACGGCACTGACGGAGCGCCAGCCATCGCACGCAAACTACGGGCGCGGCGGTACCAAAACATCGTAACGAACGGCCTTGCCCGCAAGTTGATAGCTCGGCTTTATGCCGGCGAGCAACGGGCCCTTCACCGGCCGTTTGATAACGACTTTGCGCGGATGCACCGCAAGCGCTGCCTGGACCAGCGCCTCCTCATCGGCGCACGGCTGCTCCAAGTGATGCAGCAGCTGGAACTTCTTTTTCACCGCCGCGCTCTTGGTGCGCTCGGGAAACATGGGGTCCAGGTACACCGCATCGGGAGCGGCAAGCTCGCCCCGCCCGATCAACTCAGCTACATGGCGAAGGCCGGCAATGCTGTCCTCGCCCGCATGCAAGCGCATGCGCGCCACGGCTGTCGCAAGCGCCGGTTCATCTGCCGCGCGATCCAAAGCATCCTTGAGGAGCGCCGCGATCACGCAATCCTGCTCATACAGATCGACGGTAAAGCCCGCGGCCGCCAGCAGCAGCGAATCCTCGCCAAAGCCCGCCGTGGCATCAATCGCCCATGGTTGCTCGATGCCTTTTGTGCGCGCAGCCTTTACCAACAGCTCTTGCTGCAGGCGGCCCCGCTTGAGCCGCGGCAGCATGCGTGTAAAATCGGCACACAGCTCCATCGTGCCGTCGGTGAGCGTGAGACCCTCGGACTTCCCGATCAGCTCAAGCCCCGCGGCCCGAGCAACAGAAAAGGGATCGACGACGCCCATGGGTACTCCTTAACAAGCAAAACGAATACGTGAGTGCCGTTTATGTCGGCACCCAACCGTCCGCTATTGTCCCACATGCTGCAAGACCCACCGCCCATCGCAAAATGCGAGCATCTATTTAGCGGTAAAGCACCAAATCCCGTCAGGTATTGCCCTCCACCTCAACCCTCCGTTTACCCGCCGCTTCGCGACTATTCCATACTTGCCCGTCCATATCATTAAAGGACTGAACATTCGTCGTGAGGAATGCAAATGGACCATTCAGTCACACGCCGAAAGGCCTGCCGGTTGGCAATCTCGGCAGCCGGAGCCACACTGGCAGCTGTGGTGCTGCCAGCCTGCTCGAACAGCACTTCCGGCATGTCCGGCAAGGCCAGGCTGAACGTAGGCGTCCGCTCGGATATCGTCGGGTTTAGCGAACGTAATCCCAACAACGGTAAGTACTACGGATTCGAAATCGACCTCGCCAACGAGTTGGCAAACCGTCTTGGCTATGGAGGCTGTTCGTTTACATCCGTAACGCCCGAGACACGCGAAGAAATGCTCTCGTCGGGAAAAGTCGATTGCCTGATCGCGTGCTACTCGATAAGCGACGAACGCAAAAAGCTATTTGACTTCTCTGCCGCCTATTACACCGACTCGGTAATTCTTGTTGTCGAAAATACATCGCTCATTCAATCCTTCTCCCAGCTTAAGGGCGGAACAATTGGCACGGTATCCGGAACAAACGCTGCACCTCAACTTGCCGCGAAGTTTTTGGAGCTGGGGCTTTCGGACGGCATCCCCCGGCAGCAGGATGCCAAGAGCGGCAACATTGACTACGACACATGGCATCTGAGCCAATATGCAAGCTACGCCGAGCTTTCCCACGCATTGGAAGCCGGCGACGTCGACGCCATGGCGACCGATGGCGCAATCGCCAAAACCTATCTCGATGGCGAGCGCACCGTTCTGCCCGATTTTGGCATCAACCCACAGCGCTACGCCGTTGCAACGCAGAAGGGCTCCGAGCTTTCACCCAAGATTGCCGCCGAAGTACGCTCAATGCTCAAAGACAAAACAATCGATACGCTCATCCAGAAATGGAACTAAGGAAGTCCACCTATGTCCAAGCGACTAAAACAGAAGTCCGTGGCGCTTGCCATTGCCGTAGCCGTCTGCACGTTAGCGATGGGACTCCTACTCGCCTCGATGCAAACGCGTCTATCGCAAGAGGAATACGCTTTGGAATTCGATCGCGTTGCCGCCGAACTCCCCGATCTCGTTAAAACGGCCCGGTCGGAAACGAAAGACAACACCCAAACATTTGATGACCTGTATCGCACACGTGCCGCAAGCATCGCATTTATGGCGGCCAACAATGCCGGTTATGAAGCGACCGATGCCAAAATGGCCGAGTTCAAGGACCTGCTCAAGGTCGATAACGTTCTCGTTACTCGACGTGACGGTTCCATCATCGCCAAAGCGGCTGACACCAAAGCCGATTTTAGCCGCGCCCGCTTTAACCAGCTACGCCAGTGCTTCGAGACCGGCAAGCCCTCCGATCCAGTTGAGGTCAATCTTCCCGATCAAGACTGGGTCATGCGATACTATGCCGCCAAAATCGATGACGACACCATGGTCATCGTAGAGCAAAATCCCCAAGAGCTGCACGCCCTTGTCAAGGACACCGGCTCGACCGAGAGCATGCTCAAGAACATCTCGCTCGGCAGCCACGGATATGTCCTCGCCGTATCGGCAAAAACGCACCTGATCACCTACCATCCCGATCAGAGCATGATAGGTACCGATGCGCTCGACAACGGCATCGACATTGGCAATCTTGAGGACGGCAAGACATTTATCACTTCCGTCAAAAACACAAGCCTGTATTGTCGCGTCAAGTTGGTCGATGACACCTATTACGTTCTCGCCATTCCCGAAAGCGATACTGCCTCCGCGCGCAACATCACCGTGGGCGTCATCCTCTTTGCCTTCATCGCAATCGTCGCCGCCGTGGCACTCTATGACCTGTTTGTCCTAGCGGATGACGAACATGACGACCACGACCATCACGAATACGTCAAGATCGGTCGTGACCTTCGGTTTAACCCCTCCGTGGGCAGACGCGCAACAGCCTTGTCCATTGCAGGACTCGTCTTACTGTTGGCAGTAACCTTCTATATGCAAACGCTCTTTGCCCTTTCGAGCCAGGCGACGGTCAATCGGGAGCGCCTAGAGCAGATTGATCAAACGCTCAAAAATAATGCGCTGCGCGAGGATGAACTTACGAGGCAATATAGCGAGCACTATGCCACTGCCTGCCACATTATCGCCTACATCGTTGAGCACAATCCGGAGCTCGCCACGCGAGCCGACCTGCACAGCTTGGCAAAAACGCTCAACATCGAGTCAATTTATCTCTACGACGGCGACGGCAATATGACGATCTCGAGCACGTCGCAGCGATCCTACAGCCTTTCGACCAAGTACGGTGACTCCTCCTACGAGTTCCGCTCGCTTTTGGGAGGCAAGGATGAATATATACAGCCCCTCTCTATCAACAGAACCACTGGCGAGACATATCAGTACATCGGAGTCGCACTCTACGATCAGGATGGCATTGCAGACGGAATCGTGCAGATTGCCGTGCGCCCCATGCGCCTGGAAGAAATGCTCAAGAGCACCAAGATCGACGCAGTGCTCGATGGCATCAAGGCGGGCGCCGGAGGCTTCGCCTTTGCAATCGAGAAAAAAGACGGTACCGTCGCATATCATCCCAACGACCTTCTTTTGGGGAAAAAGGCATCCGAAATAGGACTGACTGACGAGCAGCTTGTAGACGGCTTTAGCGACTTCGTCTACATCGACAACCAAAAACTCTACGCCTCCTGTTTGGAGACTGGCGACTATTACGTTTACGTCGCGGCACCCGAAGACTCCTTTATGCACCAGCGCGTTCCGCTCACAATCGCAACCGGAATCATCGCCACCATTTGCTTTGCCCTTATCTACCCGTTGCTGACGCTCGACACCATAAGAGTCAAAGAAAAGCGTTCGAAGCACGAAGAAGATTTCGCGACAAGACGGCACAACATCACTGTCACGACGTCCGACGGCCGTGTCAAACACAGCGAAAGCGCCATTGGCCGATGGCTCAACATCTCCTTTAAATGGGAGGACAAAACCCCCGAGCAAAAACTCGGCACAGTCCTTAGATGGTTCACCGGCATCGCGGTGTTTATCGTCTTTTTGGCCGTCTTGCTTAAAGACACTCTGTTTGGCCCGAATTCGGTATTTACCTATATCCTAGGTAACGACTGGCAGCACGGTCTCAACATATTCGCGCTCACCGCCTCAATCATGTACGCCTGTGTGGCTCTCACAGTGTGCGCAATCGCGCAGGCGCTTCTTCGCATGTTGTCCAATGTGCTTGGAGCGCGCGGCGAGACGATATGTCGACTTCTCTCGAGCCTAGCAAAATACGGGACTCTCATCGCTATGCTCTATTGGTGCCTCGGTGTTTTGGGCGTCGATACCGCAACGCTTTTAGCCTCGGCAGGTATCATCACGCTCGCCGTCTCCTTTGGAGCCAAAGACCTCATCACGGATATCTTATGCGGGCTCTTTATTATCTTTGAAGGCGAGTTCCGCGTTGGAGACGTCATCTCGGTTGGCGGCAATACCGGCACCGTTATGGAGATTGGTGTGCGAACCACAAAGATCAATGACGGCAACGGCAATGTTCTGCTCCTACGCAACAGCTCGATTTCGAATGTCACCAACATGACCAAACTTAATTCTTACGCCAGCATAGACATCACCATCCCGGTGGGAGAATCTCTACCCTATGTCGAAAAGGTGCTTAAAGACGAGCTCAAAAGCGTGCATGACCGCGTTCCCGCCATTATCGATGGCCCCTTCTACAAGGGCGTGGTTGACCTTAGCAGCACCGCTATGACCATTCGCGTCGTCGCCACCTGCAAGGAGACCGATCGCGGCAGCGTCATGCGTTCTTTGCGCCGTGAGGTAAAGCTCATGCTTTCCCGCCGCGACATCGCCCCCTATCAACTCGTTTTCGATCATTGCGATGCCGACGAGTCCGTTCCAAGGGCAGCTACCGCCGAAGAACTCGCCGAAGCGGACGAGTTTAGCGAAGAGCAGAAACTCGCCTCGCAAGACCTGGGTAACGAACCTACCAATCAGTAATTCATGGCACCGGGCAACACCCGCACGGTGCCATTAAGGCTCAAGGGAAAGGAACTTAACATGAGCAACAACCGTAAAGTCCTAAAGGTCATGTCCATCATCTATCTTTTGGGAGGTATTTTTAGCATCGCCGCGGGCGCGTTGGCACTCACTGCGGCTTCGGGCGACACCAGCGGCGATCTCTCGGTTTACAGCGTTGTCATCATCGTGATGGGCATCGTCGAAATCATCGCTGCCGTGTTGGGCATCCGCGCCTCAAATAGCCCCAGCAAGATTGGTGTCGTTTGGGTCTGGGCTATCATTTGCCTGGTATGCGCCGTTGTGAGCCTGCTGCTTTCCGAGCCCTTCTTGGGCGGAGTCGGCACCAGCGCCACCGATGTCACCGCTGTGGTCGTAAGTGCCGTGTACTTCGTTTTCGCCAACCGCGTTAAAAAGGAAAGCCAGGAGCGCCTGAGCTAGGGTATCTGACCCGCCTGCACAGATTGCTGTATATGAAAGCCGCCCTCCGTTTCTCGAGCAAACAAGAAACGGAGGGCGGCTTGCTGTGGATAGTCTTTGCATTCATTCGATTGCCACGGCACGGCACAATCGTCAGCATAATGCCAGACACAACCGAACCGGCAGCGGCAAGCGCGTCAACGGATGTGCTAGCGAGCAGCAGACCCGTTGGTACAGCCCACCATGCGAATCAAGTAGTTCTCTACGACGTGATAAGCTTGGGACTTTTCATCTTTAAGGGAAACTAAGCACACCGGAACCGTCAGGGCCCCTTCGCCCACTATGGGAACAATCTCAAACCCACTAGCGACCTGACCGGGAACGGGAAGAATGGCATTTAAGAAATAGCCGCGCTCGACCGCCAAAAACGCCCCAACTTGAGCGGGGCTATCGATAACGCGCGTCTCACCTAGGACATCGCGGCTTTTGTACTGCCAAAAAATCGAGTTGTTAAAGCTATCGAACGCAGTCGACTGTCCCACCGGATAGGAACTCAGATCAGCCACAGTCACAAAGGGCCTCTTGCCAAGTGGATGGTCGGCGGCGACGAAAATACCCGTGGGCAGGGTTCCCAGTTGTTCGCAGTCATCATTGGTATTGTCATATGTACCCACCGTAAGCAAGGCATCGAGGCCTCCCTGTTCGAGCTCCTGCTGGGCAACTCCGGGATGCACAGTGCAAAACTTCACCCGCACGCGCACACCACGCATGATAAGCGCAGATAGCCCTTTATATAGCTTATCCTCGTTATCGAATGCGGGGGCGCACAGGCCAATCGAGAGTTCCGGAATCGTTTGCGGACCAGGGGCCGACGAGACGGTCAGGTCGCATCCAGACGGGTCAAAGTTTTCAACCTCGCGATACGCTTCGACGGCGGGGCGAGCCTTGGCATAAAAGCTGCGACCTGCCTGAGTCGGCCTGACACCGCTACTTCCACGCTCAAAAAACTGAACGTTAAAAAACTGCTCGAGCTCGCTGATTGACTTGGAAATGGCCTGAACAGTCACGTTGCGCTGGTGCGCCGCAGCAGTAAAACTCTTCGTCTCGAATACGGCGACAAAATAGCCGACCTGCTTGATATTCACCATTCGCCCCTAAAAAATGCACAGTTTAATCCAGTTAAACAAAAACCTAGCACAGCGCAAGCGCCATCCCCGTCATGAGCGGAGCATTCAACTATTGGATGAACGTACACAGCACCTTGTTGAATTACGATATGCTTCGCGACATGCGTCATGCGTGCGCATCAAATACGTCATGTCCACTTCGGTGCCTTTGTCATCGTGGTCTACGACCTGTTCTTTGTTCAGCAGGCACACGCCGTTAAGGTCGAGAACAAGGACCGCCTGTAAGCGCCCACTTCTCACAACCTCTGCTATCAAGCAGCTAAAAAGGGCCGATCGCGTAGCAACGCGGTCGGCCCTTTACGTTTGCCCAGATAAAACCTGGCAAAATAAACCTGTCCCTTTTTGGCAGAGGCCGTTATGGCCGACTGCGAAAACCGCGGACGCCGCGGGCTGGCCTGCTACAAATGCGAATACTGCGGTGGCTGGCACCTGACGTCGCACCCTTGGAAATAGGCACCGCATCGGCACGGCATTGACGGAGCGCCAGCCATCGCACGCAAGCTACGGGCGCGGCGGCACCAAAACATCGTAACGAACGGCCTTGCCCGCAAGTTGATAGCTCGGCTTAACGCCGGCAAGCAGCGGGCCCTTCACCGGCCGCTTGATAACGACCTTGCGCGGGTGCACCGCAAGCGCGGCTTCGACCAGCGTCTCCTCATCGGTACATGGCCGTTCCAGATGGTGCAAGAGCTGGAACTTCTTTTTGACCGCCGCACTTTTGGTGCGCTCGGGAAACATGGGGTCCAGATACACCACGTCGGGAGCCGCGAGCTCGCCCTGACCGATCAGCTCAGCTGTATGGCGAAGGCCGGCAATGCTGTCCTCGCCCGCATGAAGGCGCATGCGAGCCACGGCAGCCGCAAGCGCCGGATCATCTGCCGCGCAATCCAGGGCATCCTTGAGGAGCGCCGCGATCACGCAATCCTGCTCATACAGATCGACGGTAAAGCCCGCGGCCGCCAGCAGCAGCGAATCCTCGCCAAAGCCCGCCGTGGCATCAATCGCCCATGGTTGCTCGATGCCTTTTGTGCGCGCAGCCTTTACCAACAGCTCTTGCTGCAGGCGGCCCCGCTTGAGCCGCGGCAGCATGCGTGTAAAATCGGCACACAGCTCCATCGTGCCGTCGGTGAGCGTGAGACCCTCGGACTTCCCGATCAGCTCAAGCCCCGCGGCCCGAGCAACAGAAAAGGGATCGACGACGCCCATGGGTACTCCTTAACAAGCAAAACGAATACGTGAGTGCCGTTTATGTCGGCACCCAACCGTCCGCTATTGTCCCACATGCGACATGGCCCACAGCATCGCAATGCAAAGCACCGCCATCAATCCCGTGCACACGGCAGCGATCACAGAATCATCCATGCGCCTTCCCAGCGACCGCGGCTCACGCACTTGCCCTGCTCCGTACATCATGACTCCTCCTTGAGACCAGCTCCTTGTTACGGCCTCATCATCGCAGCGCCGCGCATACGCTGCCATCGATTTGACTTACGCCCAGCTTTCCTTTTTGAAAGGTTGGGTTTGGCTGCGCGGGCTCAATGCGCTTTCAAACGCATGCATCGCCGCGTTGAACTACAATGTGCTTCACCATATGTGCAGTACATTGGGTGCGCCAAGTTGGCGTACTCGTATCGAAAGGACCAGCCATGAGCTTCACTCGCAAGACTCTCAAAATCCTTGCTCTCATCTACTTTGTTTTGGGCATCGCCAGCCTCGTCACCGCCGGCGTCGGTATCGCCACGGGCGGTCTCGATTCCACGTACGGTTCGTACGCCACGCCCGCAGCGGTCGTGCTTATCGCCAAGGGTCTCGTCGACCTTGCCGCAGGCGTCGCCGGTATCAAGGGCGCCAACAAGCCTTCGCAGGTGGACGGCGCGTTTAAGCTCGGTATTGTTGCCGCGGTCGCCACGCTTGCCCAAGCGGTGCTCACGCTTCCCGCGTTTGGCGGCGACGCCATCAACTTTGGCGCCTTTGTCATCGTGGTGTACGACCTGTTCTTTGTTCAGCAGGCGCACGCCGTTAAGGCCGAGAACAAGGACCGCCTGTAAGCGCTCGCTTCTCATAACCTCTGCAGTCAAGCAACTAAAAAGGGCCGATTGCGCATCTCCGCGGTCGGCCCTTTACGTTTGCCCAGATAAAACCTACCAAAATAAACCTGTCCCTTTTTGGCAGGTTGTTAGCTGTGGCGGTACTCGGCGACGATGAAGTCAATATCGGTCTGGAGCGTGTCCAAGTTTGCCAGCCGCTCTTTGTCGGTAGGGCGCGTGCGGTAGTAATACGGCGTCATCTGGAACACCGCCTCGATGTCGGCCTGGGTCTGAAGCGTAATATTCGCAGACACCCGCTGCGTTCCGGCCAACTCGAGCTCGGTGGTCTTCGGCAGCTTCTCATCGTTAAGATACGGCGTGTCGTAGAGTACCTCCTTGAGCCCAAACAGATGACGGGCGCCCGGCACCACGGTGTAGAGCGAGCCCTCTGGCGCCAGCACGCGGGCAAACTCACGCTCGTTAAAGGGAGCGAAGAGCTCGGTCACCATATCGAAGGCGCCATCAGCCACGGGGATATCCTTCATGTTGGCCACGAAATAGGTCGCGTCGCCGCGCTTGGCGGCAAGGCGCACCATCTCTTTGCCCAGGTCGAAACCGTAAGCATCCACGCCCGGCACCGCGCCCATGGCACTCGTGTAGTAGCCTTCGCCGCAGCAAATGTCGAGCAGCGTCATGGGGCCGTTCGTAGACGCAGCGCACCCAGCCGCCCGCTCGCGCACCAGCTCGACCATTGCATCGCGCAACGGCGCATAGTAGCCACGGTTTAGAAAGTCACGACGACTGCGCGCCTGCGACTTAGGATCGCCCATAGAGTCGCCGCTCTTGGACGAGCGCAGTAGGTACAGATAACCCTCGCGCGCACGGTCAAACCGGTGTCCGCCCGTGCATGCAGCACCGCGCTCGTCGTCCACCAGCGGCTCATGGCAAACGGGACACAACAACATGGCAACTCCTTAGCGCGAACAACACAACGCCCACTATTGTCTCACGCCTTCCCCGCCTAGTCGTTTAAGAACGTCCCCAATGACTGGGCGATTAGGAGTATCATCGTCTGCGCAAATAAGCACGAAAAAGCATATTAGAGATTGAGAGCGTATGGCTGATACCGCATCTAAGCACATCGACATGACCACCGGCTCGCTGTGGCGCAATATTCCCCTGTTCGCCTTCCCCGTGGCCGCCACGAGCATCTTGGAGCAGCTGTCGAACCTCATCGCCACGGTCATCATCGGAAACTTCTCGGGAGACCAGGGAACCCTCGCCATGGCGGCGGTCGGCTCCAATGTTCCGCTTACCAGTCTTATGCTCAACCTGTTTATTGGCATGTCGCTTGGCTCCAACGTGGTCATCGCCAATGCTATCGGCCGCAACGATCAGAACATGGTCAAACGCGCCGTCCATACCTCGATTTTAATGGCGCTCGTGGGCTTTGTCGTCATCGCTCTGGGTGAGATCTTTGCCGAGCCCATGCTCGCCGCGCTCAACGTTCCCGCCGAAACCATGCCGCTCGCTTCGCTCTACCTACGCGTCTTTTTGCTCAGCCTGCCCTCAATCTTGCTTTACAACTTTGAAGCCGCGATCTTCCGCTCCGTCGGCATCACCCGCATGCCGCTGCAGGCTCTTGCCGTGTCCACCGTCCTCAACATTGGCCTGGACCTCATCTTTGTCCCCATACTCCACTGGGGCGTCGCGGGCGTCGCCATCGCCACCGCCATCGCCTACACTGTCAGCGCCGCTACGCTCTTTATCCGCCTGCTCAAGACCGACTCCGTCGTCCGCGTCACCCTACGCGACCTAGCTATCGACCCCGTCGCCCTCAAGCGCATCGTCAAAATCGGCCTGCCCGCCGGCATCCAAAGCGCCGTCTTTGCCGTCGCCAACATCATCATCCAGTCTGCCATCAACAGCCTGGGCACCGAGGTCATGGCGGCATCGAGCGCCGCTATGAGCTTGGAGTACGTATGCTACAACCTGCTCAACAGCTTTAGTCAGGCCTGCACCACCTTTGTGGGACAAAACCACGGCGCCCGCCAGATCGACCGCTGCACCAAGACGCTCAAGGTCTGCCTGGTCGAAGGCGGCATCGTTGCACTCACCACGATTATCGTTATTGTCGGCCTGGGGCGCGAGATCCTATCGCTGTTCAACAGCGATCCCAACATCGTCTCGATCGGCTATATCCGCGTGTGCTCGATCTTCCCGGCGTACGCCTTTAGCATGTTCTACGAGAACATGTCAGGCTACCTGCGCGGCTTTGGTATCTCGCTCACGCCCGCCCTCATCACCATGATCTGCGTCTGCGGCATCCGCTTCTATTGGGTGTTCTGCGTGTTCCCGCACTTCCGCACCTTTGCGAACATCATGATGGTCTATCCCATCAGCTTGGGCACCACGGCGTTCTTTATGGTCGTGGCGGTGCTACTCTGCCACCCGGCACGCACCTATCGCGCCACCCAAGCCAAAGCGACAGCCCGCTAAACACCGCACTCAACGCCACGCCAGTCATTAATTGACAATATGCGAGCTCATATAGTCGATAAAGCGCCTCGTGGCGATGGGCATGGTGTCCCAGCTGCGCCAGGCTGCCACCACGTCGCGCGAGGGGGCATGCACGATGGGCCGCACACGAATATCCGCTCGCATGCCCTCCACAGTACGACGGTAGAGCATGCTCACGCCTAGGCCCTCCTCCACCATCGCCATGATAGTGTAGTCGTCGGTCACCTCGCTCGTCACGTGCGGCGACAGGCCATGCGCCGCGAATGCATCGAGCACCAGGCTCTGTTCGCCCTCATCCAACAGCACAAACGGCTCGGACGCCAGATCGGCGAGCGTCACCTTCTCCTTTGCCGTCAGCGGATGCGCGGCCGGCAACAATGCCACCAACTCGTCGTGATAGACCACGCGCTTCTGGAGCCCAGCCGTAAATCCGCGCGCCGTAAAGCAAAAGTCCACCACACCGTCGTGCACCCATTGGGCGTTGCGCGTGTAATCTCCTTGCTTGAGGGTAAAACGCACACCCGGATGCAGGGCCCCAAAGTCGCGGATCACGCGCGGCAACACGGTACGGCTCACGTTGGTAAACGTCGCAATGCGAATATCGGTCGACGAAAGCCCCAGTAACTCCTGGCGCTTGCCCTCGAGCTCGGCCTCGGCAGTCACGATCTGGCGCAGGTACGGCAGATACTGCTTGCCGTCGCGCGTAAGCGAGACGCCCTGCTTTCCGCGCTCGATAAGCGTGGTACCCAGCTCGCGCTCGAGCGCCTTGACGGCCTGGCTCACCGCACTTTGCGTATAGCCCAGCTCGTCCGCCGCGCCTTTAAGGCTGCCGCGATCGACCACCATACACACAATCTGATACCGCGATGCCATCGTGCCTCCACATCAATGCAGCCGTAAAACGTTTGCCAGCACTTTTCGTACCTACTTTAGCTTTACTTAATCATACTGAAGATACATTCGCTTTACTACATCCACATCTGGGAGCAGAATTCTTTTTACGAAACCGTTCTGTAACAAAAGGAGTCCCATGGATCGCAAAAAAGCAATCGCGCTCTCATTTTCCGTTCCCGTCGCATGGGGCTTTTCGTACCCCCTCATGAAGATCGGCATGGACAGCATGAACGCCACGAGCATCGTTGCGTTGCGCTGCATCATCGCCTTTGTGGCCTGCCTGCTGCTCTTCCACAAGCGCGCGTTCCGCATCAACCGCGACCTTATGGTCCGCGCCGCCATCATCGGCGCCATTATGGCAACCGAGCTCACTTGCATGTGCCTGGGCTCCAGCCTCACCTCCGCCTCCACCGCCGGCTTTTTACAGAGCCTGACGGTCGTGATCGTGCCGTTTGCCAACGCTGCCCTGCTGCGCCGCGCCCCCGAGCGCAAGGTGCTCGTCGGCACCGCCATCGTCACCTGCGGCATGCTGCTGCTCTCGGGCGCCGACTTTACCAGCCTGAACCCGGGCGCGCTCATCATGCTGCTCTCCGCCTTTGTCTACGCTGGACATATCATTGTGGCGAAGCGCTTTGTCGAAGAAGTCGATCCGCTGTCCCTGGGCGTTTGGCAGCTGGGCTTTGGCGGCCTGTTCTCGGGCATTGCCGCATGCGTCTTTGGCGGTTTCACACTTCCCAGTACGCCCAGCGAGATCGTGGTTGTTGTCGCGCTCGCACTCATTTGCTCTGCCTACGGCTTTATCACCCAGACGCTCGTGCAGCCCCACGTGCCCGCCGAGACCACCGGCTTCGCCTTCTCGCTCGAGCCAGTCTGCTCCGCCGTCTTTTCGTTCTTCTTGGTCGGCGAGGTCCTAGGCCCCATCGCCTTCTTTGGCGCCACCCTCATCCTCACCGGCGTCATGGTGGCAACCGTCGAGCTTCCGCGCCTCCGTGCACATGGACAGGCTCGCATGGCAGGAGCGCCCGAGCGCGTCTCGTAGACCCCACTCCTTATACTGCCGCGGCATAAAGGCAACCGGTGCGCCTTTACAATAGATGCCAACAGAGCATCTGCCATAAAGGAGCCCCATGGACACCGTAACCCGCGACCGCAACATAGCAACTTGGTTGAGCGATGCGCCGCAGCCGGTACGTGACACTACGAACCAGCTGCTCGAGCGCATCGCCCTTTTGCGTGCCGAGCAGACTATCTACCCGGCACAAGACGACATCCTCAATGCCCTCGCCTACACCCCGGCCGACCAGGTCAAAGTTGTCATCTTGGGTCAAGACCCCTATCACGGACCCAACCAGGCCATGGGGCTGTCGTTCTCGGTCCCCGCGACGCAAACCAAGTTGCCGCCGAGCCTGCGCAACATCTATAAGGAACTCAAAGCCGATCTGGGTTGCCCCATTCCCGCCACGGGAGACCTAACCCCATGGGCACAGCAGGGCGTCCTGCTCCTCAACACCACGCTCACCGTGCGCGAGCATGCCGCCAACTCGCACGCCAAACTGGGCTGGAGCACGCTCACCGACTACGTTATCGAACGCTGCTGTCAGCTGCCCCAGCCGGTAGTCTTTTTGGCATGGGGCCGCTTTGCCCAGCAGATGGTCGAAGGCAAGCTCGCCGCTACCGGCGCGGGCAAGGCAACCGGCAAGTTCTGCCTGGCCTCTACGCACCCCTCGCCGCTTTCGGCCAACCGTGCCACGGCAGAACTCCCCGCCTTTATGGGGTCGCGCCCCTTCTCCGCTGCCAATCGGCTACTCGAACAACACGGCTCGACCCCCGTCAACTGGACTTGCCTCGACTAAAAATCGATACATCAAAAACGCGCCCGACGGCTTTCCATCGGGCGCGTTTCCTATTCGGGCCAAATAAATTGTGTGCGGCCGGCCTCGCCGCCATCGATCAGCAGGCTCTGCCCGGTCATAAACCGGTTGGTCACGCCCACAAAGTAGATCCACTCGGCGATCTCCTGGGCGGTGGCCCAACGCTTAAGCGGCGTGAGCTCCATAATCTGGTTCCACAGGTGCTCGTCTTCCATCACGCAACGGTTGAGCGGCGTGATAACGCCGCCCGGGTCCACACTGTTGGCGATGGCTTGCGGCGCCAGGCGGTTTGCAAGGTTCTTGGTGTAGGCGATAACGCCGCCCTTGCTGGCAGCATAGGCGGGGAACTCCGATCCCGTATGCCCGCTCGCCGACCCCACATTGACCACGGATTTGATAGCTGGCGCCGGCTTGGCAGCAAGCCCCTCCCCCACAAAGGCGTAGCGCTCGGTCACGTTGATGGTGCCACACAGGTTGGCAGCGATATCGTCGGCCGAATCCTGCGTACCGGCAACGTTCACGATTACCTGAGGCTCAAGGTCACCTGGAAACGAGCCCGGCTCGCGGACATCAACGATCAGATGGCGGTAGCGCTCGTGTTCGATCGCCGCCGGCAAAAGATCAAAGCCCACGACCTCGTGGCCCTCGTCCAAAAAGCGCTGCACGCACGCGGCTCCGATACCGCCCGAAGCACCCGTGATCAAAACCCGCATACTTGCTCCTTAGGCGGTTGCGTGGCGCTCGAGATACTCGGAGCCCACATTCTCGCGCTCCCAGCCGCGCACGACCTTGTAGCCCACGGGGCTCAGGAAGACCTCGCACAGCAGCTCGGCGACAGCGCCGGTCAGCGAGCACATAAGGACCTGCACCCAGGTCCAACCAAAGAACGTATGGCTCACCACGATGGCGAAGACCAAGTTGTCGATAAACTGGCCAACACCCGTGGACACGTAGGAGCGGAAGGCAAAGCTCGCAAAGTTATTCTTCTTGAGCATACGACCGAGCGACTGGTTGAGCGTGGAGTTAACCACGGCAGAAACGAGCATTGCCAGCGAAGAGCCCAGCACCACGTACCAGGTGCCGCCGATGGTGGCGTTAAGGGCGGTGTTGACCTCGATCATGCCCGTGTCGTAGTAGGCGCCCCACATGCCGGGCGTGAGCGAACATGCCCAAAAGCACAGGCTCACGGCGAGGTTGACCGCCAGTGCGAGGATAGAGATTTTAATGGATGCCTTGGCGCCAAAGCGCTTGCAGATCATGTCCTGGCACAAAAACGAGACCCAGCTCACCACAAAGCCGCAGTCGAGTGCCAGATACGGCAGGCTGATGAGCTCTTTGTTGGCCAGCAGGTTCATCATGATGACGCTCACGAAAAACAGCGAAACCGTTGCCGCGGGAATGCTCCGCAACAGGACCTTATAGTCCTCCATGACCTTCTTGATCATTATGTACTCCTTTGGTTTTAGGTTTAACGAGCAGGATATCGGACCCGAACTGCTCGGACGCCCCGGTCTTGAGACGACGGTGGGTATGATAGCCGCTCACGCGGCATCAGGCAAGCAAACGGCGCGGCAGCCCCGCAGGACCACCGCGCCGATGCGTTAAAAGGCTACGTTGCCAAACTCCGACAGGATAAGATCGGGGTTGTGATCGGTTGCCCAATCCACGTTCCACGGACTCGTGAACAGCAGCAGCTTACCGCCGCGCATGTCCTCGACACGCAGCGTGTCGCGCGTGAGCGAAAGGCCCGGGATATCGATGGTGTCGGGGTCGTTCTGGATCCAGCGGATGTCCGTATAGGGCAGTGGCTGGCGACGAACCTCAACACGGTACTCGGCCTTGAGGCGGCGCTCGAGTACCTCAAACTGCAGCACGCCGACCACGCCCACGATGACGCTCTCCATGCCGGCACCCAGCTCGCGGAAGATCTGGATGGCACCCTCCTGGGCAAGCTCCTCCATGCCCTTGACGAACTGCTTGCGCTTGAGCGTGTCGACCTGCGTAATACGAGCGAACATCTCGGGGGCAAACGTCGGGATCTGCGGATACTGCACGTGGCGCTTGCCGGAGCACACGGTGTCGCCGATGCTAAAGATACCCGGGTCGAACAGGCCCACGATATCGCCCGCGTACGCCTCGTCCACGATGGCGCGGTCATCGGCCATCATCGACGTGCCCGTGGCAAGCTTAAGCTTGCGGTTGCCCTGCACGTGGAAGGCGTCCATGCCGCGCTCGAACTTGCCCGAGCAAATGCGCACAAAGGCGATGCGGTCACGGTGGTTCTTGTCCATGTTGGCCTGGATCTTAAAGACGAAGCCACTAAAGTCGTCGCGGCAGGGATCGACCGGTTCGCTGGTGAGCGTGTCGGTATAGGCGCGCGGCGTCGGGGCCAGACGCAGGAACTCCTTGAGGAAGGGCTCCACGCCAAAGTTGGTAAGCGCCGAGCCAAAGAACGCCGGGCTCAGCTTGCCGCAGGCCACAGCATCCAAGTCGAGCTCGTCGCCGGCACCATCGAGCAGCTCGATGTCGTCCATCAGGTTCTTGTGGTTTTCCTCGCCAATAAGCTCGTCCATGGAAGGATCGCCCAGCTCGGCCTCGACCTCGGCAACCTTCTTGGTGGCGTTGGCGTGGCCGTCGCCCTCAAAGGCAATGACGTGACGAGTCTGACGATCGAACACGCCGCGGAAGTTGCGGCCGCTGCCGATCGGCCAGTTCATGGGATACGTATTGATGCCCAGGACATTCTCGATCTCTTCCATGAGCTCAAACGGATCGCGAGCCTCGTGGTCGAGCTTGTTCACAAAGGTGAAGATGGGGATATGGCGCAGCGTACAGACCTTAAAGAGCTTTTTGGTCTGAGCCTCGACGCCCTTGGCGCCGTCGATGACCATGACCGCGGCATCAGCGGCCATGAGGGTACGGTAGGTATCCTCCGAGAAGTCCTGGTGGCCGGGAGTATCGAGGATATTGACGCAGGCGCCGTTATAGGTGAACTGCAGCACCGAGGAGGTGACGGAGATGCCGCGCTCCTTCTCGATGTCCATCCAGTCCGAGACGGCATGCTTGGCCGAGCTCTTGCCCTTGACCGAGCCGGCGGTCTGAATGCTGCCGGTATAGAGCAGCAGCTTCTCGGTAAGCGTGGTCTTACCGGCGTCCGGGTGGCTGATGATCGCGAATGTGCGGCGCGACGAGATTTCATCCGACAGGCTTGCCATGCGGATCCTTTCTTGCATTGAGTGCATTACGTCGTTGTAACCGCACTATTGTAGCCGCGAAATCCCGCTCTAGGGCGCCTATCAGGACAAATTCATCAGTTGGGGCCTGGGTAGCCGTCGATGGCGGCACTCCGCAGCAGTTTATCTCAATCTGTAACATCTAGACGGGTTTTGAACCTCTACCTGTTACAGATCGAGACAAACGGATGGGCGTCCCAGAAAGATCTCGATCTGTAACATCTAGCCACTCAAAACGGGTCCATCTGTTACAGATTGAGATGAATGAACGGGCGGACAATCCCTACTTACCTCTTGCGTAACTGTGCATAGTGTATATATACTGTGCTTACCGGTTATATACACGTGTAGCCCATCAGCTAAGGAGCCGCTGTGGACATTATCCTATCCAATTCGAGTGATAAACCCATCTACGAGCAGATAACCTCGCAAGTCAAAGCTCAGATCTTATCGGGAGCGCTCGCTGCGGGAGCCAAACTCCCCAGCATCCGCGCACTCGCGAGCGACCTGGGCGTGAGCGTCATCACCACCAAGCGCGCCTACGCCGATCTGGAGCAACTCGGCTTTATCTGCACCATGCAGGGCAAGGGCTGTTTTGTTGCCGACGGCAACCAAGAACTCTTGCGTGAAAACCAGCTCTGCCATATCGAAGAGCTGCTTACGCAGGCGGCGAGCCAAGCCGAAGCCCTGGGCGTCACGCGCGACAAGCTGCACGAGATGCTCGACCTCGTAGCCCCCGAAACCATGCAGTAGCCATCTGCAAGAAAGGCTATACCATGCAAAACCTTTTAGAACTCAAAGGCATCTCACGCACTGTAAGCGACCGCTTTTCACTGCGTGATGTCACGTTCGCTGTGGAGCCCGGCCAGATCGTTGGCTTTGTGGGCGCAAATGGCGCTGGCAAAACAACGACGATTCGAGCCGCGCTCGGACTTATAAAGCTCGATGCCGGCGAGGTGCACCTGTTTGGGCAGCGCTGTGGCGCCGACGCGCCCGATGAGACACAGCGTTGTCTACGCGCCCGTGTCGGCCTCGTGCTGGACACGTGTCCCTTCCCTTCCACGCTCAAGGTGACCGAAGTTGAGGCACTCGTAAGCCCGGCGTACCCCACCTGGAGCCATGACACCTTCGCTAGCCTCATCAACCGATTTGGCCTCGATCCCAAGGCAAAGGTCAAGGACCTCTCCCGCGGTATGGGCATGAAGCTGCAACTTGTCTGCGCACTCAGTCACAAGGCCGAACTGCTCGTTTTGGACGAAGCCACCGCGGGCCTCGATCCCATGGCACGCGAGGAACTGCTTGATGAGCTGCTTGCCTTTGTTTCCGACGGTCAGCGCAGCGTGCTGCTCTCGAGCCACATTACGTCCGACCTCGATCGCGCCGCCGACCGCGTCATCTGCATCGATAACGGCTCGATTGTATTTGACCTGCCGCGCGAGGACATTACCGACCGCGCTGGCATCGCCCACTGCACCCAAGCGCAGGCCGCCGAGCTTATGGCTTGCGTCGAAGGCGCCCGTGCCGTCCACCACGCCTATAGCGTGGACGTGCTCGTGCCCAACCGTCGCGAAACGCTCGAGGCCTTCCCCGAGATTCCCTGCGATCGGGCAACCGTTGATGACTATCTGCGCCTCATGCTGAAAGGGGCTTCGAAATGAAACGTGCCTTTATGTCCGAGCTCGCCATCGTTCGCACGCTCATCCCGAGCATCGCGGGCGTCGGCCTGTTCATATTCGTCGTATTGACCCTTGCCAACGCGACAGACGGCGATTCCGGCATGAGCGCCGGCGCCTGTGCGGCCAGCGCAATGTCGCCCATCATAATCATGAACTCGCTAGCTGGCTACGATAACCAAAACGGCTGGGAGCGTTATCGAGCAATGTTGCCCTTCTCGCGCAAAGACATTATTTGCGCACGCTACCTGTGCATCGTTGTCTTCTCGGTCGTCATGGCATGCGTCGCCGCGCTTCTGGGCATCGTCTCTATCCCGCTTTTCAACAGCGCGGGTATCCCCTCGACAGGACAGACCGTCTTTGAGATCGCAATAGCCTCGGCAGCATCGATGCTCATCTCCCTCATGATGGTGTTTTTGGCGCAGCCGCTGTTCTTTCGCTTTGGACACATGGAGGCGCTGCGCCTATCCGTTGGCCTGTTTGCCCTGCTCGGGTGCCTTGCCATGGCAACGCTGAGCTCCTCCAACCCCATCAGCAACTGGCTCATGTCGATTGCCGGAGCGAATCCCGATCCTGCCGTTCTGGGCTGCCTGTGCGCAGGAATTGCCGTGCTGGCCCTCGCGCTATGTGCAATCAGCTGCGCTGTCAGCACCAAGGTTTATCGAGCACGCGACTTGTAAGCGACGGCTGAAGAAATTTAGGTGGCACCCCACTCATTTATAAGATGAGGTGAGGTGGCCACAATGTCGCCGCCGCCCTTCACGACATGCCGGCTAGTTTCTGGCAACCAGAAAGAAGCCGACAGCATATCGAAGGTGAATACTTTTCCGCGAAGTGAACGAGCTAAATTGGACCCCCGAATCATCGACATTTTTAATGACCCAATTCCTGCGGTTTTGTCTTAAAAACCTGCGGTTTTATTCGAAAAAAGTGCGCATGCTCCAGGGGTCCAAATCTACTCGTTCACTTCGCGGAAAAGTATTCACCTTCGATTCAGGCCCCAACCAAATGCTCCCTCGAAACATGACTCCGTCTTGCCGCAGCCATACCAAACCTTCATGTCAAGGCGATATCCTCTTGCCCACCCCGCTCGCAGGATAAACCCATTTAACAGCCGCGCGAGACCGTAGACATACGGCCTCGCGCGGCTTGTTTCTTACCATGAGCTTTTAGAGAGCAGACCCGTAGTCGTTACATCCTCACACCTGGCTTGGGATGCCTGTACTGACCGTGGGATGCCGTGCGCTTGCCGCGTGAGATGGCAAACTTTGGGCAGCAGTGCAGACAACGGAGACAGGCGGCGCACTCCGGTTTTGCCCACACGGGAAGACCGTCGCGCATCTCAATTGCCACCATGGGACAGCGTTTAGCGCAGAAGCCACAGCCGATGCAACGGCTAGCATCAACGGCAAACTTGCTCGTCTGCTGCATGCGCGGCAGCCCAAACGCGTGATACGCGCACGATGCAAACAGGGGCACGCGATGGCGCATCATGTCGCCCGTGCGCCGCTCCCGCACCGCTTCAATCACAGCATCGATCTGCGCCTCGGCAGCCCTGTTGATGCCCTCAACCTTTTGAGGGTCAGATAGGTCGAAAACAGGCGTCCAGGTATCGGGCATCTTGACGCTCATCGCCGCATGCAGCTCGAGCCCACGCTCGCGCAGCAGATCGCGGGCAAACTTGGCCGATTGGCCGGTCGTCGAACCGTACGTCGAAACATAGAACGTATAGGGCTGCTTGCCACCGTTCGCATCGGCGCTATCCGACAGGTCGACGGTCTTCAAAAACTCGATCATCGGCGTCGGCAAACCCCAGGCATACACCGGAGCAACAAACCCCAGTTGGCAGGGACCTTCCGCCAAGGCAAGGCGAAAGGCCTCGGCATCAAAACGCTCAATTGACATAACCCTGTCGTCCGTCGCCGCCGCAATGCGACGCGCCACATGTTCGCTGTTCCCCGTCGCGCTAAAGTACAGGATCATCTCGTACCCCTCTGGAGTTGACTCACGATTAACCGCGCTACTTGCGCAGCGGCTTGGGCAGCGGAATGCCGGCGGCGATGATCATGCAGACGATACCCTTGAGTGGGAAGCACATGAGCAGCAGGCCCACGACCATGACCGGCTGGCGCATGACGGCGCCCATCGTCGATGCCGTGCAGACGGCGACGCAAAAGACCGGATCGGCGCCGGTGAGGATGGCAAGGCCGTAGCCCAGGCTCACACCCGAGAAGATAACCGGGAAGAAGTGGCCGCCACGCCAACCAAGGTTGATGAGGGCGGGGGTCAGCATAGCCTTAACAAGACCGGTCGCGATGAGCACACCGGCGGGAATGGTCAGATAGGTTTCCATGAGCACGTCGGCCTGGGTCTCGCCGGCAAACATGGTATAGGGCAGGACCGTGCCACAGATGGCGAGTGCCAAACCGGCCAGCATGGCCTTGACGACAGGACGCTCCCCTATTGCATGGGACAGTGCCTCGCATGCATGCTCAGAGACAAAGTGCAGCCAGCCGCAGACGGTGCCGATCAACGACAGAGGGACGAGCCAGGTAAGCTCTAGGTTGCCCACCTCGGCGGACTCGAACCTGGGCATGCCCATGCCGCCGCCCACAAGCTGTCCAAGCAGCAGGTAGGTGCCCAGACCGCCGGCAATCGCAATACCGTAGACCACCGTCTTTTGCGCCTTGGGCAGCTTGATGGTGATCTCGCCGGACGCGGACTCATCGTCGGCGTCTTCACCCTGGCCGTCGGTGCTACCGGCAAGCGGCGCCACAAAGCCAAAGACGGGCGCGGTAAAGAGCGCCGTCAGGGCAGCCTGGGTGCCCAGCAACGTGAGCTCCCTAAACTCGGCGCCAAAGCGACGCATGCGGTCGCCGACCCAGCTGCACAGACCGGCGATAACGCCGGTCAGGCCGGCCTCCGGTCCAATGCTGCCGCCAAACAGCAACGGCAGCAGCGCCGCAATCGACAGCTTGCCCAGATTGTCGTAGGGGTAGCACCGGGACCTCGGACAAAATCTCGGACCCAATCTGGGTCCAGGAGGGAGTCCGATGTA
>CABUPH010000014.1 GCA_902493375.1 uncultured Collinsella sp. | reverse complement strand
CGAGCGGGGGCTCCTATCTTTTTAGTGCCCTCGGATTGGGTCATAGTGTCTGTCGGTGCCAAGGTATCGGCGTTTCCTTGGCTGTCAAGCTGGATGTAGTCATTGGGGACGTTCTTGATGTAGTCATTGGGGACGTTCTTAAACGACTAGTCGTCGGGGACGTTCTTGTTTGACTGGTCGTTTGATCCCTTGGGGACACTCCTAGTTTTGGTGCAAGGGGGACAGGTTGCTTTGCACCAAGTTGGTGCGACAGCCGTCTCTTTTATGTTTCCTTTAGCCGTCGCTGCCTAGGATGAGAGTTAGTCGGCAGGAAGGGAGCGTCTATATGGACGACGCGAGCGAGCGTTCAATCGAAGAGGACATGCTCGATCAGTTCAACTACTTTGATGATGAGGACGAGGAGCTGATCGACCGTCGCGAGCCGGCGCCGCTTGATTCCTTTGATCTGGTCGATGAAGAGGCTGATGAGGTTGAGGGTGAATCAGCGGAGCCCCCACAGCCTTCGCGCCTTGACTCGCTGCTTTCGAGAGCCCCTATGCACCACGGCGTTCGTGCCGGCGCGCTCCATATGAAAACTGACTGGCACCAGATCGTGACGGCAGGCGATGAGCTTGCCGTCGATGCGCCACTCACCGATAAGTCATCCATCATCTGCCGCACCGGCATGCTTATGCTGGCAAGCGGAACAGGTGCCTGGCGCGTGCGCGATACCATGAATCGTGTTGCTGCCGTGCTCGGCGTCACGATTCACGTCGACCTGAGTCTTCTGTCGTTTGAGTGCACCTGCATCGAAGATGGCCACTGCTTTAACGAGGTTGTCAGCCTGCCCACAACGGGGGTCAATACCCATCGCATTTGGATGATGGAGAGCTTCTTAAAGGAAATCGAGACGTATGGGCGCCGGTTTACCGTGCACGAATACCACGAGATGCTCAAGACCGTTGAGAGCTCAAAGCCCGATTACACTCCCTGGCAGCAGGGGCTTGCCGCGGCCTGTGCCTGCGGCGCTTTCGTCTTTTTGCTCGGCGGTGGCCCCATCGAGATGGCCTGTGCATTCGTGGGCGCTGGTGTCGGCAACTTTGCTCGCTCCCATATTCTCAAGCGGGGTCTTGGCCAGTTTAGCGCGCTGACGACGGGCGTTGCGCTCGCTTGCGTTTCGTATCTGCTGGCATTGCTCGGCCTTGGCCAGGTCGTACCGGGGGCAATGTCGCACCAAGAAGGCTATATCGGCGCCATGCTCTTTGTGATTCCCGGCTTTCCCCTCATTACGGCAGGCCTCGACATCGCTAAGCTCGATATGCGAAGTGGCATTGAGCGTCTTTCGTATGCCGTGTCGATTATTGTGATGGCGACCCTTGTGGGCTGGATGGTTGCCGAGTGTGTGGGACTGGCGCCGGATGACTTCGCCCCGCTCGGCCTCTCACCGTTGGCTCTTACGCTCTTGCGCATACTGATGAGCTTTATCGGCGTATTCGGCTTCTCAGTGATGTTCAACAGCCCGGTAAAGATGGCAGCGGCGGCAGGGCTCATCGGCGCCGTGTCCAATACCCTGCGTCTGACCCTTGTCGATGCGCCGACGATGATTCCCTTCCTGGGCCTCAGCGCGGGAATGCCTCCCGAGGCGGCAGCGTTTATCGGCGCGCTGGTATCGGGGCTGCTGGCAAGCTTGGCCGAAGTCAAGCTCACCTACCCACGTATCGCCCTCACGGTGCCTTCGATTGTCATTATGGTGCCGGGCCTGTATCTGTATCGCTCGATGTACTACATGTGCACCTTCGATACGGTCAATATGCTCGGTTGGTTTGTGCGTGCAGTGCTCATCGTGGCGTTTTTGCCCGTTGGTCTGGGTGTGGCACGTACACTCACCGACCCTCGCTGGCGCCACACCAGCTAATTGGTGCAAGGGGGGCAGATTACTTTGCACCAAATGAGTTGCGGTGAAATAGGGACTGAATTGCTGCTTAAAGGGTCAAAACAGTCCGTATTCCACCGCAACATATGGGGTCGGGGGATTATTGGTGCCCTGCATCTTCATAAACTCAACGCTTACGAAGCATGTGCTTTTCGTGCTAGGCTGGTTACACCACATAAGTAGTCGCAGACGCACGTACCACGGGCGGGCGAGATGAAGTCCCAACAGCTCCATCTTGCCCGCCCGTTTTTGTTGCGTTGTGCCGCGGCGTAACACAGAAAGGACCACGCCCTTTATGCCTATCAACAAACGAGAGAGCCTGCTGTTCACCTTTATTATGTGCTTTTGCATGGTGCTCTGGATGAGCATCTACAACGTTGCCCTGCAGCATGGGGCCATCAACGGCGAGGTCATTGCCGCCGCGTGGCTCGGCTTCCCCGTTGCCTACGTTTTTGCCATGTGCTGCGACTGGTTTGTTGCCAGCCCCCTCGCCAAGGGCTTTGCCTTTAAATTCCTGGTCACGCCGGGCAAGAGCTCGCCGCTCGCTATGACGCTCGCTGTCAGCTCCTGCATGGTCGTTCCCATGGTCATCATCATGTCGCTCTACGGCGCGTGTGAAGGCCTGTTCCACATGCCCGGTGGTCCGCTCGCCAACCTGCAGCTGCTGCCGATGATGTGGCTCGTCAACATTCCGCGCAACTTTATCATGGCCCTGCCCTGGAACCTGCTGGTGGCCGGTCCGGTTGCTCGTTTTGTCTTCCGCCGCGCCTTCCCCATGGGAACCGTCTTTGAAGAGCAGCATATGGAGCTCGTGCGCATGCCTGGTGCTCCCGTTGCCGATGCCGTCAATGGCGTTGCCGAGAGCATGGACGCCGAGCCTGCCTGCTAGGCAACAGCCTCTAACCTAGAGCGCCCGCCGCACCTGGCGATTCCTTTTTTGTAGACGTTGTCGTATGGCTGCATGCGGAAAAGGCCCCAGCGGTTAACATATACTCCATATGGGTAAAGAGACCAAAGCGCCGCCACGAGTGGCGCTTTGCGTTTGAAAAACTAGCTCGTCTAAGAGGAACTAGCATGTTAGACCGTTTTACCGATCGCGCGCGCAAGGTCATGTCCATGGCCAAGCAAGAGGCGCTCGATCTACACTCAAATAAGGTGGGCACCGAGCACTTGCTGCTCGCGCTTGCCAAGGAGGACGAGGGCATTGCCGCCGAGGCGCTGCGCTCGCTCGATATCTCCTACGACGACATCATGGACACACTCAAAGAGGTCCAGACCACCGTTCCCGAGCCCAGCGAGGAGACCGAGGCCGCTAAGCTCGCCTTTACGCCACTCGTCATCAGCGTGATGGAGCGCTCCTTCCGCGTGGCACGTGAGAACAACCAGACCTACGTGTCGACCGAGCACTTGCTGATTGGCATCGTCGAAGAGGGTAACGGCATGGCCATGGACATCCTCATGCGCCTGGGTGTGTCGTCCGCCTCCATCAAAAAGGCTATCGAGAAACTCACCGCCAAGGACCAGGACAAGAAGCGTCCGCTCGCCGGTGCCGGTGCCGGGCGTCCCGGTGCGGGCCTGCCGTTCTTTAGCGGCTCGGACGCCTCGCAGCAAAAGGGGAGCGGCACCGACACGCTCAAGCAGTTCGCCACCAACCTCACGCAAAAGGCGCGCGACGCCGAGCTCGATCCCGTGATTGGCCGCGAAAAGGAAGTCCAGCGCATGATGGAGATTCTTTCGCGCCGCACCAAGAACAACCCGCTTATCCTGGGTGACCCCGGCGTGGGCAAGACGGCCATCGTCGAGGGCCTGGCACAGCAGATCGCTGCCGGCAACGTGCCCGAGAACCTTATGAACCAGAACATCTGGACGCTCGACCTGCCGGGCCTCGTTGCGGGTGCCAAGTATCGCGGTGAGTTTGAGGAGCGCCTCAAGAACGTGATCCAGGAGGCGACCGAAGCCGACGACGTCATCCTGTTTATCGACGAGATGCACACCATCATCGGTGCCGGTTCTGCCGAGGGCTCCATCGACGCGAGCTCTATGCTCAAGCCCGTGCTTGCACGCGGTGCCTTCCAGATTATTGGCGCCACCACGGCCGAGGAGTTCCGCAAGTACCTCACCAAGGACCCGGCCTTCGAGCGTCGCTTCCAGACCATCGATGTCGAGGAGCCGAGCGTCGAGGACACGGTCAAGATCCTGACCGCGCTCAAGCCGCGCTACGAGGAGCACCACCATGTGCGCTATACGCAGGGTGCTATCGAGGCCGCCGCGAACCTTTCCAACCGCTACATCCAGGATCGCTTCCTGCCCGATAAGGCCATCGACCTCATCGACGAGGCCGGTGCCCGCGCTCGCATCGCCGCGAATCGCGCGCCCGAGCCGGTGCGCGAGGCCGAGCATCGCATAGAGGAGCTCAAGGCCGCCGCGCAGGAGGCCACCGAGAGCGACGACATGAACAAGGCCGCCGAGATCACCGAGCAGCAGAAGGCCGCCGAGATTGAGCTCGCCGAGGCCAAGGCCGCCTGGACTGCCGAGCTCGACGCCAGCCCGCTCACCATCGACGTGAGTCAGATTGCCGACATCGTGTCCGTGACCTCTGGCGTGCCGGTTTCCTCGCTCACCGAGAGCGAGAGCCGGCGCCTGCTGCAGACCGAAAGCGTGCTCAAGACGCGCATCATCGGCCAGGATGAGGCAGTCGAGGCCGTCGCCAAGGCCGTGCGCCGCAGTCGCTCGCCGCTCAAGGACCCGCGTCGTCCCGGCGGCAGCTTTATCTTCCTGGGTCCCACTGGCACAGGCAAGACCGAGCTCGCCAAGACGCTCGCCGAGTACCTCTTTGGCAGCAAGGACGCGCTCATCAGTTTCGACATGTCGGAGTTCGGCAGCGAGTTCGAGGTCTCCAAGCTCATCGGTAGCCCTCCGGGTTACGTCGGTCACGACGAGGGCGGCCAGCTCACCAAGGCCGTTCGTCGCCATCCGTACTCGGTCGTGCTGTTCGACGAGATCGAGAAGGCGCACCCCGATATCTTCAACATCCTGCTGCAGGTGCTGGAGGAGGGCCGCCTGACCGATAGCCAGGGCAAGACGGTCGACTTCCGCAATACCGTGATCATCATGACGTCCAACGTGGGCGCCCGCGAGATTGCGCAGGATGCGAGCGTGGGCTTTGGCACCACCGGCGAGCAGGGTCTCACGTCGAGTGAGATCCGCGGCCGTGCGATGGGCGAGCTCAAGCGCCTGTTCCGCCCCGAGCTGCTCAACCGTATCGATGACATCGTGGTGTTCCAGAAGCTTTCGGGCGAGAACCTCACCAAGATCGCGCACCTGCTGGTGGACGACCTGCGTCAGCGCCTGATTGCCAACGGCATGAACATCAAGCTCACCGATGCGGCCTACGACAAGATTGTGGCGGAGGGTACCGACCTCACCAACGGTGCGCGTCCGCTGCGTCGTGCCATCCAAAAGCTCATCGAGGATCCGCTGTCCGAGGAACTGCTGGCTGGCGAGTGGGGCGAGGGCGATACCGTCCTGTGCGACGTGGTCGACGGCAAGTTTGTCTTTAGCCACGGCACGGGTGAGATTCCGGCGCCGCGTCCGGCGGGTGCACTCGGGGGCGATACCGCTCCGGCGGCGCCGCACACCGGAAACGCCGCGCCTGTGAGCAGTGGCGTGAGCTCGGGCCCCGGCGGCATGATGCAAGCCGGTTCCGGCGCGCTGTAGGGCGTGGCGACAATTTGATACGCGCAATCGAGGCGCTCCGGAAAGGGCGCCTCGATTTGTAGAACTGCGGAAGTTGTGACCGTTACGCTATACGGTCCACCGTTAGCCGATGATGCGAGGGCGCTCGGCGTTTTCGACTGGTTTATGCACGCAAAGTCTGGGAATATACAAGTCGCATGTCTTACTGTCTAACCAGTTGCGCCAAGGAGGCACCATGGACTACAAGATTACCGGCTACGAGCCCGCCCAGCTGTTCCATTTCTTTGAGGAGGTCAGCGCGATCCCCCGTGGGTCTGGCAACGAGAAGGGCATCAGCGATTTCCTGGTTGCGTTTGCCAAGGAGCGCGGCCTCGATGTGTACCAGGACGAGGTCTACAACGTCATCATTCGCAAGCCCGCATCTGCCGGTGCCGAGAATGCCCCGACCGTGATGCTGCAGGGTCATATCGACATGGTGTGCGACAAGTTGGGTTCCGTTGAGCACGACTTTACGACCGACGGTATCGACCTGGTCGTCAAGGACGGCGTCCTCACCGCTAACGGCACCACTCTGGGCGCCGACAACGGTATCGCCGTCGCTCTGATGCTTACCGTGCTCAACGATGATTCGATTGCCCATCCGGCTCTCGAGTGTGTGTTCACCACCGACGAGGAGACTGGCCTGGTCGGCGCCGAGACGCTCGACAAGTCCCAGATTAGCGCCCGCACCATGATTAACCTTGACTCCGAGGAAGAGGGCGTTGCCACCGTCAGCTGCGCCGGCGGCGTCGTCGTTACCTACACCTGCCCGATCGCGCGCGAGCACAAGACCGGTAGCACCCTCACGCTCGACATCTCCGGCCTGCTGGGCGGTCACTCCGGCAGCGATATCCACCTGGAGCGCGGCAATGGCAACCTCATCATGGCCCGCATCATCGACCGCCTGATGGTTGCCGGCGAGCCCGCCATCGTTAGCTTTAACGGCGGCACCAAGGACAACGCCATCAACCGTGAGTGCAAGGCTGTTCTGGTCTACGCCGACCACGCTGCCGCCGAGGCCGCGGCCCAGATCGCAAAGGGCATCATCGCCGACGTCGCTGCCGAGCTCGAGGTCTTCGACCCCGGCTTTACCTGTACCGTCGAGATTGCCGACGACGCCGAGGTCGAGGCTATGGACCAGAAGTCCGCGCTTGCCCTCATCCGCGCCCTGCGTCTTGCCCCTAACGGCGTGATTCGCCGCAACGTCGCTACCGACGGCTCCGTCGAGGTTTCCTCCAACATCGGTGTGGTTGCCACTTCTGACGACGAGGTCAAGATCATGCTGTCCCCGCGCTCCTCGATCACCTCGCTGCAGAACGAGTTCAAGGACCGCCTGCAGACGCTGGCCGATGTCTTGGGCTTCGACGCCAAGTTTGAGTTCGAGTATCCCGGCTGGAGCTATGCCGAGCATTCGCCGGTCCGCGACGTCTTTGTCGAGAGCTATCGCGAGCTCTTTGGCTCCGAGCTGCGCATCGAGTCCATTCACGCCGGCCTTGAGTGCGGCCTGTTTGCCGAGGCCCTGCACGGCCTGGACGCCATCGCCGTGGGCCCGACGCTCTCCGATGTCCACACCCCGGACGAGAGCATGGAGCTCGCTTCTGCCGAGCGCTTCTACGAGCTGCTTATCGACGTCCTCAAGCGCCTTGCCGCGTAAAGGTCGCCTGTGAAGCCGCTCTAAAACGGCTGGCTATGAAAACGGCCGCCTGGCATAATGCCGGGCGGCCGTTATTCGTTACAGCGCGAGGATCCCCAGATGCTCGAGCAAGATCTTAAACCCGATGAGGATGAGCACGACGCCACCCACGATGGTGGCGGGTTTTTCGTAGCGCGCGCCAAAGGTGTGGCCGATCGCTACGCCGGCGACGGAGAAGATAAACGTTGTGACGCCGATAAGCGATACAGCGGGAACGATGTCGACCGAAAGCGCGGCGAACGAGATGCCCACGGCCAGGGCGTCGATTGAGGTGGCGATGGCGAGGATCAGGTACTCGCCCAGGTCAATCTTTTCGGCATCCTTGCCGTCGCCTCCATCCTCGTCTTCGGTAAAGGCTTTCCACAGCATTTTGCCGCCGATGAAGGCCAAAAGGATAAAGGCGATCCAATGGTCGATGGGTCCGATGAAGCCCATGAATTGACTGCCGAGCGCCCATCCGATTACGGGCATGCCGGCCTGAAAGCCGCCAAAGAACAGACCGAGCACCACGGCGACTTTAAGGTTGATTTTCTTCATGCCAAGGCCCTTGCAGATGGAAACGGCAAAGGCGTCCATCGAAAGGCCAACGGCGAGCAACACGAGCTCTGCGAGTCCCATAGTCTGGCTCCCTCTCTGCGGGCGGGCCCGCGTGTACCTCTTGGGGGAGTAACAAAAAAGACCCGTGGCGTACGCGTTGCGCGCACAGCCACGAGTCTCGTTCATTAAGGCAAGCCAGGCCGCATCGGCCAGTGTGTTGACTTACCGCGCCACCGGAGGCGAACCCGATCACGCGACTACTCCCTCATTTATGCGAATCCCGATGCTACCACATAAGCAGCTCATTTGGATTGGGGCTCTCAGCTGTGTTCGCTCATTCTGTAAGCATCGGATTTTGCGGGCGTCACAGGGGCAAACCGTGAGAAACTTATTGGCGTTTATGGAGCGTATACGATGGGAGCGATGCCTTGGATAAGAACGAGCTGCAAAAGCGTATGGAACAGGCTATTCGCCTGACGGCACCTGGTCAGCCGATCCGCACCGCCCTCGACATGATCATCGCCGGTCACCTGGGCGCCCTCATTTGCGTCGGCGACACCGAAAACGTGCTCGCTGCCGGTAACGACGGCTTCCCGCTCAACATTTCGTTTACCTCGAACCGCCTGTTCGAGCTTTCCAAGATGGACGGCGCCATCGTCATCGACGGCGACCTCACCCAGATCCTGCGCGCCAATTTCCATCTCAATCCCGATCCCTCGCTCGCCACGAGCGAGACAGGTATGCGTCACCGCACCGCCGCTCGCATGTCGGTGCTCACCGATGCCATCGTGATCTCGGTCTCGGCCCGTCGTGCCGTCGTTAACGTGTACGTTCACGGCAAGAGCTACGAGATCCAGCCCGTCACCACCATCATGAGCTCGGTCAACCAGCTCGTCGCCACGCTCCAGACTACCCGTCAGTCGCTCGATCGCTCCCTGCTGCGCCTGACGGCTCTCGAGCTCGACGACTACGTTACGCTCGCCGACATTACCGGTATTTTCTCGAGCTTCGAGATCATGCAGCAGGCAAAGACCGAGCTTAAGGATTGCATCGTCAAGCTGGGCAACCAGGGCAAGCTCGTGCAGATGCAGCTCGAGCAGCTCGCGGGCTCCAGCATGGATACCGAATACGACTTGATGATCCGCGACTACGCAAGCGATTCCTCTGAGGCCAACGCCGAGAAGATCCGCGCCGAGCTGAGCCGCATGACGCCTAAGGATCTGTCCGACCCGCAGCACGTGGCGGCAGTTCTGGGCTATGACGACCTGGACGAGGACTCCGTCATGACGCCGCTGGGCCTGCGCACGCTTTCTCGCGTGTCCGTCGTGCGCGACGGCGTGGCCGAGAAGATCGTCGACGAGTACGGCTCGCTGCAGGAGCTCATGGACGACATCAGCGAGGATCCGGAGCGCCTGGGCGACTTTGGCGTTAACAACCCTGCCATTCTTGCGGACTCCCTGTACCGCATGAAGGGCACCAAACAGGGGAACGCATAATGGCGCCCGTATGCGCCGTGGTCGTTGCCGGTGGCAGCGGCCAGCGCTTTGGTAACCCCGGTGGCAAGCAACTCGTCAATGTAGCGGGCCGTCCGCTTATGAGCTGGTCCATCCGCGCGTTTGACCGTAGCGATAAGGTCGGCCACATTGTGGTGGTATGTCCTGCCGAGCGTCGTGCCGAGATGCGCCGCCTGGCCATCGACCCGTTTGACTATGACACGCCCATCAGTTTTGCCGATGCCGGCGATACCCGCCAGGACTCCACCCGTGCCGGCGTGCACGCGGTGCCGGCGCGCTTTGAATACGTCGCCATTCACGATGGCGCTCGTCCGCTCATCACGACCGAGGCCATCGATCATGCGATCGACGTGCTTGTGGGCGACCGCTCGCTCGACGGTGTCGTGTGCGGTCAACCCGCGATCGACACGCTCAAGATCGTTGACGGCGATAACATCGTCGAGACGCCGCCGCGTGAGCTCTATTGGGCCGCGCAGACGCCGCAGATCTTTAGTGTCGACGCCATGAAGCGCGCCCATGCCGCGGCGATTGCCGAGGGCTTTATCGGCACGGATGATTCGTCACTGGTCGAGCGCATGGGCGGACGCGTCCGTTGCGTTCAGAGCCCGCGCGACAACCTTAAGGTGACGGTGCCCGAGGACCTGCGTCCCGTAACCGCGATTCTGCTCGGTCGCATGGCCGAGGGAGAGGACCTTCCCCATGTTCAGTAACCTGCGCATTGGCCATGGCTACGACGTCCACCGTCTGGTGGAGGGGCGTCGATGTATCATCGGCGGTGTCGACATTCCCTACGAGCGCGGCCTGCTGGGCCACTCGGATGCCGATGTGCTCGCGCACGCCTTGGCCGACGCCATTCTGGGCGCCTGCCGCGGGGGAGACATCGGCAAGCTATTCCCCGATACCGACCCCGCTTATGAGGGCGCCGACTCGATGGTGCTGCTCGCTCGCGTGATGGACTATGCGCGCGAGCTGGGCTTCGAGTTTGTCGATGCCGATTGCACCATTGCCTGTCAGCAACCCAAGATCACCCCGCACCGCGATGCCATGCGCGCCAACCTTGCCCATGCCCTGGGTGTTGACGTCGAAAACGTGGGCGTCGCCGCCACTACGACCGAAAAGCTCGGTTGGGAAGGCCAGGGCGAGGGAATCGGCGCCTGGGCCGTCTGCCTGCTACAGAAAACCGTTAAGGAGTAACGAATGCGTATCTACAACAGCGCTACCCATAAAAAGGAAGAGTTCCAGCCCATCGAGTCCGGCAAGGTCCGCATGTACGTGTGCGGCCCCACGGTCTACGACAACATCCACATCGGCAATGCCCGCACGTTCATCAGCTTTGACGTGATTCGTCGCTGGCTCATCGCGAGCGGCTACGAGGTCACGTTCGCCCAGAACCTCACCGATGTCGATGACAAGATCATCAAGCGCGCCAACGAGCAGGGCCGCACGGCCGCCGAGGTCGCGACGGAGTTCTCCGACAAGTTCATCGGCGTCATGCGCGCCGCCAACGTGCTCGATCCCGATGTGCGCCCCCGCGCCACCAAGGAGATCGGCCCCATGATCGCCATGATCAAGACGCTTATCGAGCAGGGCCACGCTTACGCAGCCGATAACGGCGATGTGTACTTTGCTGTGCGCAGCGATCCCAACTATGGTCAGGTCTCGGGCCGCAACATCGACGACCTTATGGTTGGCGCACGCATCGAGGAGAACGAGGACAAGAACGACCCGCTCGACTTTGCCCTGTGGAAGGCCGCCAAGCCCGGCGAGCCCAGCTGGCCGAGCCCCTGGGGCGAGGGCCGTCCCGGTTGGCACACCGAGTGCGCCGCCATGGTGCATCGCTACCTGGGCACTCCGATTGACATCCACGGCGGCGGCTCCGACCTGGCCTTCCCGCATCACGAGAATGAGTGCGCTCAGGCCACCTGCGCCTGGCACCAGGGCTTCTCCAACACCTGGATGCACACGGGCATGCTGCTGGTAGACGGCGAGAAGATGTCCAAGTCGCTCGGCAACTTCTTTACGCTGGCCGAGGTCCTCGAGCAGCACTCCGCTGCCGCCCTGCGCCTGCTGATGCTGCAGACGAGCTATCGCTCGCCGCTCGACTTTTCTTGGGAGCGCCTGGAGGGTGCCGAGAACTCGCTCACGCGTATCGCCGGTACGGTCGAGAACCTGCGTTGGGCCGCGAACCATGCGACGGCCGATGCCGATGAGGCGGCATCCGAGGCGTTTGCCGCCAAGGCCGCCGAGACCCGTGCCACCTTTAAGGAGTGCATGGACGACGACTTTAACACCGCTGGTGCCATGGGTGCCGTCTTTGGCTTTGTGACCGAGTGCAACCAGTACCTGGAGCAGGCGGGCGACGCTGCCGACAAGGCCGCCGCGCTTGCCGCCGCCGACACGCTGGCCGAGTTGCTCGATACGTTTGGTATTGAGCTCCCCGAGCCCAAGGTCGAGCTGCCGCTGGGTCTGCTGGGTGTTGCCGCCGGTCTGGTCGCCTACACGGGCGACGACGTGGACGAGGCTGCTGCCAAGATTCTCGAAGCCCGCGCCGAGGCCCGTGCCGCCAAGAACTGGGATCTGGCCGACGCCATCCGCGACCAGCTCAAGGACCTGGGCCTCACCATTGAGGATACGGCCGCTGGCACCCGCATTAAGACTCTCTAGAGGCAAAGCGCTTGAGTAGGGACGCCTCGGGACTGGCCTGAAAAATAATGCCGAAGGCGTAATTTCCGGACCTGTCCCAGGGCGTCTCGTCCATTTCTGTTTCTATATCTCGAGGATTTTCACATGGCTGATAACCGCAAGCGAGGGGGGTCTCGTTCCAATAACCCCGGCAAGGGTGGCAGCCGTCGCGACCAGCGTACCGGCCGTCTGCAGCGTGATGGCCGCGACCAGCAGCACAATCGCTCCCAAGCTCAGTCTGCGCGTCCGCAGCGCAACCGCGACAACGTTCAGGCTCCCAAGGGTGAGTTCATCGAGGGTCGTCGTGCTGCCGCCGAGGCGCTACGCACTGGTTTTCCCATCAAGTGCGCGCTCATTGCCGAGGGCGGGGAGCGCGATGCCGCCTTGTCGCGCCTGGTCGACGACTTCAACGCTGCGGGCGTCCGCATTAAGTATGTGCCGCGCGCGCAGCTCGACGCACTGTCGAGCCATGGCGCTCACCAGGGCATTGCGCTCGAGGTTGGCAACTTCCCCTATGCCGATGTCGCCGATATTCTCGACCGCGCGGGTGACGGACCGGCGCTCGTCGTCGTGCTCGACCATGTGACCGACGATGGCAACTTTGGTGCGATCGTGCGCTCTGCCGAGGTTGTGGGCGCGGCGGGCGTCGTCATTGCCAATAAGCGTGCCGCCGGCGTGACCGTGGGCAGTTACAAGACTTCAGCCGGCGCCGTCATGCATCTGCCTATCGCGCAGGTGCCCAACATCGCCCGTGCGCTCGACGATCTTAAGGCCGCTGGCTTTTGGGTGGGCGGTGCCTCCGAGCACGCCGAAGGCAGTTGCTGGGATGCTCCCTTCGAGGGCCGCGTGGCGCTCGTCATGGGCTCCGAGGGCGACGGCATCTCGCGCCTGGTGCTCGAGAAATGCGACTTTTTGACCAAGCTTCCCCAGCGCGGCATGACCGAGAGCCTCAATGTTGCCCAGGCGACCACGGCGCTGTGCTTTGAGTGGCTGCGCCGCAACGCCGGCGAGCTCATGGGGGAGGAGTAGCGCATGTCCAAAAAGAACCGTGCCAAGTCCAAAGCCAAGCGCTTTGGTGAGGGCTCGGCCAAGCCGATTGTTTCGGCCGCGACCTACGGCGTGGGCGGCAATGCGTTTGCGCAGGCTATCGCCGACCCAGTCTCGACGGTGCACTCCAACAAGCCCGAGCTGCTGGTGGTCGACGGTTACAACGTGATCCACTGCACGCCGCGCTACGAAAAGCTCGTGTACGACCATTCCGACGATCCGTATTCCAGCGACGTTCACGATATGGCGCGCACGGCGCTCATTAATGACGTAGCTGCGTTTGCCCAGGGCCGCTACGAGGCTGTGATCGTATTTGACGGCGCGGGCAATATCTCCAGCGAGCGCCCCAACCTGCCGGCCCGCGGTGTGCGCATCGAGTTTTCGCCGACGGGCGTCTCTGCCGATACCGTGGTGCAGAAGCTCTGCATCGAGGCACGCGAGGAAGGCCGCGCGTGCTCCGTGGTATCGAGTGACGGCACGATCCAGGCTGTCGTCATGGGGAAGGGCGTTACGCGCATCTCGAGCCGTATGCTGGTGGACGAGATCAAACAGATCGATAACGACGTTCACGAGGCAGAGGAAGCTCCGCAGATTAAGATGACTCTGGGCAGCCGCCTGAGTCCCGATGCCCTGGCCAAGCTCAAGGCCCTGCGCGGGAGGTAGGGGAGCATCTATAGAGACCGGTTACTCGGTCGGTCAATCCGCTGGCTTGTAGTCAATGGGTTGTGGACTTGCCGCCGCCAAAACGAATAGTTTTTTGTTTTGGCGAACGGATAAAACTATTCGTTCTGGCGAATAGTTTTGAGATGTGGTCGGGTGAAGGGCCTGTTGCGCCTCGTCCGCAATTCCTTTATTCTTAACTGGCTTCGCGCGAAAGCGCCAAGTGTGCCAGTGTGGCGCAACGGTAGCGCAACTGATTTGTAATCAGTGGGTTGCAGGTTCGATTCCTGTCACTGGCTCCATGAGAGTTTCGGGCTCTGTTCCCCTGTGGGACAGAGCCCGTTTCTTTTTTGTCGATAAGTCGGCGGGTTTGGCGCAACCTAGCTTCAGGTTTGTCTCGATCTGTAACACGAAGAGGCTGAAAACCGTTCTAGCTGTTACAGAATGAGACGTAAGCTGGGGTCTCTGCGTAATATCTCGATTTGTAACAGATAGGGGAGAAAATATTCTCTAGATGTTACAGATTGAGACAAAGGCCGGACCGGTCCCGGTCATCCTGGTCGAGCGTGGATTATTGGACATACGAGGGTGGAAAATCCCCCGCTTAGTAAATGAGCGTGGATAATCGGCCACTTTGGACTCGATAGCACGGCAAAAGTGGGAGATTATCCACGTCCGATTTTGCCTGGGAAGAGCAATCTTCTGTCTGGGAAGCTCGATCACGACCTATATATAGGTGCAAATGAGTCGTTATCGAAGCAATATTCTGCAGGCTCACTCCACTACGCCAAAGTGTTCCCTCGAGAAATGTCACCGCTACATGCAAATCCACCGTCCTTCATATCCAAACCCAGCAAAACCGCAGGTCAAAGGTACATAGATACGCCCGGAACCGTGTATCTAGAGGTTTTCGTTGACAGCCCCCAAGGTTGCATCGTATTATCTTTTTCGTTCGCGGGGGCGGCGGTCCAAAAGACCAAAGAACCTGCGGATACTTGAACGATTGGGAGTTTGCCCGAGTGGTTAATGGGGACGGGCTGTAAACCCGTTGGCTCTGCCTACATAGGTTCGAATCCTATAGCTCCCACCCGTCAAGTGCCTGTATAGCTCAGTCGGTAGAGCACTTCGTTGGTAACGAAGAGGTCACCAGTTCAAGTCTGGTTGCAGGCTCCATCCGGCGGTGTAGCTCAGTTGGTTAGAGCACACGGTTCATACCCGTGGCGTCACTGGTTCGAATCCAGTCACCGCTACCATAGGTAACACGGTGGCTTCTCAATAGTATGTTGAGAGGCCACTATGGTATAAAGGCAAAGTCCCGTCCGGGGACGACCTGTTTAGAGGAGGGCTTTATGGCCAAAGAGAAGTTTGAGCGCACTAAGCCGCATGTTAACATCGGCACCATTGGTCACGTCGACCACGGCAAGACCACGCTGACCGCTGCCATCACCAAGGTTCTCTCCGAGACCGAGGGCTGCAAGGCTGACTTCACTGCGTTCGAGAACATCGACAAGGCTCCCGAGGAGCGCGAGCGCGGCATTACGATTTCCGTCTCCCACGTCGAGTACGAGACTGCTGCCCGTCACTACGCTCACGTTGACTGCCCGGGCCACGCTGACTACGTCAAGAACATGATCTCCGGTGCTGCTCAGATGGACGGCGCTATCTTGGTCATCGCCGCTACCGACGGCCCCATGGCTCAGACCCGCGAGCACATCCTGCTCGCCCGTCAGGTCGGCGTTCCCTACATCGTCGTCTTCCTGAATAAGTGCGACATGGTCGACGATGACGAGCTCATCGACCTCGTCGAGATGGAGACCCGTGAGCTCCTCTCCGAGTACGATTTCCCCGGCGACGACATCCCGGTCATCCGTGGTTCCGCTCTGGGCGCTCTCGAGGGGGACGCCAAGTGGATGGACGCCATTCGCGAGCTCATGAACGCTGTCGACGAGTACATCCCGACGCCTGCTCGTAACAACGACCTCCCGTTCCTGATGGCCGTTGAGGACGTTATGACCATCTCCGGCCGTGGTACCGTTGCTACCGGCCGTGTCGAGCGCGGTGAGCTCAAGCTCAACGAGCCCGTCGAGATCGTCGGCATCAAGGATACCCAGAACACCGTCGTTACCGGTATCGAGATGTTCCGTAAGTCCATGGACTTCTGCGAGGCTGGCGACAACGTCGGCCTGCTGCTCCGCGGCATCAAGCGCGAGGACATCGAGCGCGGCCAGGTTCTCTGCAAGCCCGGTTCGGTTACCCCGCACACCAAGTTCACCGGCGAGATCTACGTTCTGACCAAGGAGGAGGGCGGCCGTCACACCCCGTTCTTCGATGGTTATCGTCCTCAGTTCTACTTCCGTACCACCGACGTTACCGGTACGGTCAAGCTCCCCGAGGGCACCGAGATGGCTATGCCTGGTGACCACATCACCATCGAGGGCGACCTCATCCACCCGATCGCCATGGAGGAGGGCCTGCGCTTCGCTATCCGCGAGGGTGGCCACACCGTCGGTTCGGGCATCGTCTCCACGATCATTGAGTAAATTAGCTCTTTGATATAGCTGACTTAGAGAACCCGGCACTTATATGGGTGCCGGGTTCTTTTCTGCAATGGATATTGAGCCGTTGCTGGTGTCGAGAGGATCGATAATGGTCCTGGATGCACCGTCGATTAGATCTCGATGGCTTCATTGATGTGTTCCAAATATGAATGGATCCACCGAGAACCAATTGACTCGAGGTTTTCATTGACAGCACTTACGTGGAGCTGATAAAGTAACAACTCGTGCCCGTACGGGGCGGAAATGAAAGGTTCAGGATACATGCGTACTCTAGTTACTCTTGCGTGCACTGAGTGCAAGCGCCGCAACTATACGACCACCAAGAACAAGTCGACCATGCCTGATCGTATGGAGATCAAGAAGTATTGCCCCTGGTGCCGTCACCACACGCTGCACAAAGAGACTCGCTAGTCTCTAGTCACATACGCCAGTAGTTCAATTGGTAGAGCATCGGTCTCCAAAACCGAGTGTTGAGGGTTCGAGTCCTTCCTGGCGTGCCAGTCATTATTCCGTAAGCTCCCACTTGGGGGCTTACGGTTTACTCATGTATAAGCGCATTGCGCGGAGGTAACCCAAATGGCCAACAAGAAGAACAAGAAGAAGGCTCAGCAGCCGGCACCTGCCAACAGCGCTGCCGCCAACTCCAAGGTTGAGGCCAAGAAGGCCGTTGCCAAGAAGAACGAGAAGGCTGCGAAGTCCAAGAAGAACGAGAAGCCTGGTTTCTTCGCCCGCACCAAGAAGTATTTCGCTTCGGTCAAGTCCGAGATGAAGCGTGTCACGTGGCCCGATAAAAAGGAGCTCGTGAACTACTCGGTCGTCGTTTGCGCTTCTCTGGTCGTCGTCGGCGTCGTCATCGCTCTGCTCGATGCTGGCTTTGGCGAGGCTCTTGCTCTGTTCTCTGGATTGAGGGGCTAAACCATGTCTAAGCGTTGGTACGTCGTTCACACTTACTCCGGATACGAGAACCGCGTAAAGTCCGATCTCGAGCATCGTATCGAGTCCATGGGCATGCAGGACCGTATCTTTGATATCGAGATTCCTATGGAGCGCGTCACCGAGATTAAAGAGGGTGGCAAGCGTGAGACCAAGGATTCCAAGATCTTCCCGGGTTATGTCCTGGTCCGCATGGAGATGGATGACGATGCTTGGACGTGTGTTCGCAACACGCCCGGCGTCACCGGTTTTCTAGGCGGCAACGGCAAGCCCGCTCCGCTTTCCCGCGACGAGTACAACAAGATGACTCGTCGTCCCGGTAAGGGCGATTCGCCCAAGCGCACCTCGGTTGATATTCAGGTCGGCACGTCCGTCCGCGTCACCGATGGCCCGCTTACCGACTTTGATGGCAAGGTCTCCGAGGTTAACACCGAGGCTGGCAAGCTCAAGGTCACGCTGATGATCTTTGGCCGCGAGACGCCGGTCGAGCTCGACTTTAACCAGGTCGCTGTCATCGCTTAAGTTTTCGTCCGTTCGCGCGAGCGTGCTTCTTCTGTGACTGCTCATCTCAGGAGTGCTTCTAACACGTGCGTGCTTACGATATAGCAAGTACTTCACACTCGTGATTCGAAAGGAATGACCATGGCTGAGAAGAAGGTTGCCAACGTCATTAAGCTCCAGATTCCTGCTGGTGCAGCTAACCCCGCTCCTCCCGTCGGCCCCGCCCTGGGCGCTGCTGGCGTGAACATCATGCAGTTCTGCCAGGCCTTTAACGCCGAGACGCAGGACAAGAAGGGCGACATCATCCCCGTTGAGATCTCTGTCTACGAGGATAAGTCCTTCTCCTTCATCACCAAGACCCCGCCGGCGGCTCACCTCATCAAGAAGGAGCTGAACCTCAAGTCTGGTTCCGCTAAGCCCCAGGCCGACAAGGTTGGTCAGCTCTCCCAGGAGCAGCTCACCAAGATCGCCGAGATCAAGATGCCGGACCTCAATGCCAACGACATTGACGCCGCCAAAAAGATCATCGCCGGTACCGCCCGTTCCATGGGCGTCACCATCGCTGAGTAGCGATTTCTTATGGTAACGACGGGTGCTCCGACCGGGGCGCCCGTTAAATGTGTGCAATAGGGCACACGATACGATGTGGGAGGGCTCACGCCCGTTTAACCACAGGAGGTAATGCACATGGCTAAGCATGGTAAGAGCTATAACGCCGCTGCCGAGAAGATCGACCGCGCCACGCTCTACACCCCCCTTCAGGCTGCCAAGCTCATCAAGGAGCTCGACACCGCCAAGTTCGACGAGACCGTCGAGGCCCACTTCCGTCTGGGCATCGATACTCGTAAGGCTGACCAGAACATCCGTGGTTCCATCTCCCTGCCTCACGGCACCGGCAAGACCGTTCGTGTTGCCGTCTTCGCCGAGGGTGAGAAGGCCCGCGAGGCCGAGGCTGCCGGCGCCGACATCATCGGTTCCGACGAGCTCGTCGCCCAGATCCAGAAGGGCGAGATCAACTTCGACGCCGCTATCGCTACGCCGAACATGATGGCCAAGGTTGGCCGCATCGGTAAGATCCTTGGTCCCCGTGGCCTCATGCCGAACCCCAAGCTCGGCACCGTGACCATGGACGTCGCCAAGATGGTCTCCGAGCTCAAGGCTGGCCGCGTTGAGTACCGCGCCGACCGCTACGGCATCTGCCACGTGCCCCTGGGCAAGAAGTCCTTCTCTGAGCAGCAGCTCGTCGAGAACTACGCTGCCCTGTACACCGAGATCCTGCGCGTCAAGCCCTCTTCTGCTAAGGGCAAGTACGTCAAGTCCATCTCCGTGTCTTCCACCATGGGCCCTGGCGTCAAGGTCGATCCCGCTGTCCAGCGTGACTTCCTGGCTGAGTAACTGCTAGTTACTGCCTGAGCAAAGCAAGCATTGCTAAAGAAACCCGGTTCTGCCTTGTGCAGGACCGGGTTTCTTGCTATCGCGTCAAAAGCACCACAAAGGGGACGGTCTCCCCTTTGTGGTGGTTACCAGGGTGTTCTGGCTGTTGAGGACTCGATGGCATCGTGGCGTTTGAGCTCGCGGCGCATGGTTTGCGAATTGAGCCAGGCTGCCTGCCAGCCACGGATGGGGTAGCGCGTCTGGTCGAGCTCAAACTGCGTATAGCCGCAGGCGTTGATGATCGTCGTTCCACACACATGCTGCCGCTTGCGCTGAAAATCGTAACCGTAGCTTTGGTGTACATGCCCATGCACCATGTAGTCGGCCCCCCAGGACTCAAGCGCCGTGTTAAAGCACTCAAACCCTCGATGCGGCAGATCGTCCAGATCACCCATACCGGCGGCGGGTGCATGGGTAAGCAGAATGTCGCACCCGCCGACCATCCTAACCTTACGCGACAGCTTACGCATGCGCTTGGACATCTCGCGTTCGGTGTACATGTTGGCGCCGTCACGATAACGCATGGACCCGCCAAGGCCCGCAATGCGAATCCCTCGGTACGTGTACACGCTGTCTTCCACGCAGATACATCCGCCCGGTGCATGACGTGCGTAGCGGTCATCGTGATTGCCACGCACGTAGATGAGCGGTTTGTTGATGATCGTAACCAAAAACTCAAGATAGTCCGGGTCCAGATCGCCGGCGGACAAAATCAGGTCGACTCCCTCAAAGCGTTCCTTGCGAAAGCACTCCCAAAGGCATCGTTCTTCGGTATCGGCTATGGCAAGGATTTTCATAGGGCAGGGACTTTCGGCTCATCGTCGAGCTGCGGAATGGTGCCTACCACGTTATCCGCCAGCCAATTCATCTCGACAATCTGCGTGCTCGGCAGCGGAGGAAAGCCTTCGATCTGTACCACGCCGTTCTGGCTGTGGAGCTCGCCGCCAAAGGGGTTGATGGATCCCTCGACAATGCCGTTGCGGAGCAACTGCACGAGTTTGCGCGTCTGGTAGGGTAGGCCCGGAGCGTAACGGATGTCGATAACGCCGGAGCTCATGCCGTACCAGTAGTTGACGGCGCGAACCTGGCTGTCGTCACTGGTCTCATCCCAGGTGCCATGCAGTAGGCTTCGCACGATAAGCTCGTAGTATCGGCCCCAGTTCCATACCGGCATGGCAATGCCGGTAACCTTGCCATCGACCAGGCGGTGAAGTCCGTAGGCCGTGGGGTCTTCGAGCGACTTTGACATGTCGGCGCCGGTCATGACGCTTACACCTTCGCGGCACATGGCCTCGGCAAGGCCTCCGGCGGGCACATCGCCCCAGGTCAGGATAATTTGCGCACGGGGGTCGAGCAGCGAGGCTCCAATCGCAAAGGCGTTGATCTCGCTGAGTGCGCCCGAGGCGAAGACCGACGCGTGGTAACCGATGCGGTGGTTGTCCGCCATGCTGGCGGCAAGGGCGCCCAGGAGGAACTTGGCCTCGTACATCTTGCCAAAGTACGAACGGACGCTTTGGTGGGGAAGGCCGATAGAGCAGTTAAGGAACCGCACCTGGGGATACTCAACGGCAGCCCTGAGCGTGTATTCCATCAGACGGTGCGAGGTCGAGAAGATGACGTTGTCTCCATGTTTGACAGCCGTTTCCACGGCGGCGTAGAACACGTCCGGATCGTGGCAGTCCTCGAACGCCTCGGTGCGCACGATACCGCCAAAGTGCTCATCGAGATACTGACGCCCTTGGTCGTGCAGGCTGTCCCAGCTCGACGTTGCGCAGGGGAATTCATGGATAAAGGCGATGCGCAGGGGGTTGGCCGCCGAATAGACGGTCTTGCCCATAAAGAAGTTGAGCACGCCGGAGGTGGACTTGATAGGCGTTATATCCTCATCGACGCTCGGCGCTTCGACAAGATCGACCTTGTCCTCGTCATTTTTGCCGGCAATGACCAGCTCGCGCCAAATCTTGCACAGGCGGTTTACGACGATATCTGTCGGCGTATCCAACAGGCGGTCCTGGTTGTACACATTGAGGTACACGAGCATGGCGTCGGCAGGCGTAATGTCCAGGTGGTCGCCGCCTGCGCGAAGGTAGGCGCGCTTAAAGAGCAGGAAGGTGTGGCGCAGGTAGTCGACCTTTTTCTGCGGCCATTTTTCGATAAGGTTCTGACCGAGCATCTTGGCGAGCGTTTCGTAGCTTCCCTCACGCGAGAACTCGATCTCGTATAGAGGACAGACGCGCCAAAACGCGCAGAACTCGCCGTACAGGCGGCTTTCGACGGAATCCCATTTGCCGGGGTAGAGACGGGTGACCCTAGCCGAAACCGTTGGAGCGTCAAGGAATTTGAGGACACTGACGCGCTTGTTGCCCTCTTGGACGTAAAACCGATGCATAAACTCGGTGACGATGATGGGGTCGCGATAGCCCTCGGTTACCTGGATGTCGTAGAGGTTGGACCACTTGCGGGCGAACTCGGTGCTAAACGGCAGCAGGGGCATAAAGTTGCATGAAAAGGCGGACTGACGGCCCTTGGTAACCGTACCGACGACCATTTCGAGTGGAATGTCCCTCAGGCCGACGCTCTCTCGCTGACCTAAGGGGAGCTGGGCAACCAAGCTATCGAGGTCCGTGAGGTACGGATGCTCGCTTTGACTAATGGCGTGTCGACGTCCTTGCTCGCCGCGCTTGCGTGCTTGACGATAGGCCTCTTCCATAGTTTTGCTCCCTTAGTCGTTTAAACAACTATATGAACTATGGTACCACGAATGAAAACCACCACAAAGGTGCCTGTCCCCTGTGTGGTGGTTTAGGCGATGATGGGGGCGATGGCGCGGATGCAGGCGTCAGCGGCGGTGAAAGTGGTGCTGTCGTCGCTGACGATAAAGATGATCTTGCCCTTAATGCCAAAGTCGCCAATCTCGCTAAAGAGCACATACGGCTCCTTGTCAAAACCCGAGATGGGCGAGACAGCCGTTTTGGTGGCGCTGACGAGCTCGTCTGCTAGTGCATCGAGCGACGCCCATTTTGAGGGGTCTTTCACCGCGACGGGGACGGCTACGCGCCCAAAGGGCATCAAATGCACGAGCGTGTTCTTGGAGATGTTGGAGTTGGGGACGATGATGGTCTGCCCGCAGGCATCTTCGATGGTCGTGTGGCGCCAAGTGATGTCCTGGACCACGCCCGACACGCCGCCGACCTCGATATTGTCGCCGGGCTTGATGATGCCCATAAAGGTCACTTGCATGCCGCCGATAAGGTTTGATAGCGTGTCCTGAAAGCCGAGCGAGATGGCGATGCCGCCGACGCCAAGAGCGGCGACGAGCGCGTTTGCGTTAATGCCAAAGCAGTTGTCGAGGATAAAACTGCCGCCGATCATCCAGATGACGGCGCGCGCGATGTTGATGAAGATACTCGATGCCGGAAGCGGGTTATCGTCTCGGTTAAGCAGATGGTGCAGGGTCTTGGATGCGACCTTGGCGGCGACGGCGGTGCCTATCGCCAAGATGACGGCCCAGATGATGTTGTGGACCCACCGTTGCTCAAAGAAATGAAGAATCGGCTCAAACAATTCCATGTAGGGAAACCTCCTAATGATCGTCCAACCATGATACCCACCAAGAAGCCCGTCCGATCAAATTCGGACGGGCTTCTGTGCTCGATATAAGGTTTACGCGGTGGGGCTGCAAGGCCCGGCGGTGTAGCTTAGCGTCGACGCTTCCAGATAATGCCGAGCATGATGACGATGATGCCGCCGATAAGGCACGCGCCAACTACTGCCAGCGTGCGGTCTCCCGTTGCGGCGAGCTTACCGGTCGTCTTCTTGGTGATGACCTTCGTGGTCGCCGTGTCCGTCTTAGGCGAGGGCTTAGGCGTCGGGGCCGGTGTGGGCGTGGGGTCCACGGCAGCGGAGCCAAAGCTGATGGTGCCGGCGAGTCCGGCCATCTTGCTCTCCCAGCTGTCCTGCCCGATCAGTGCCCTCAGCGCCGCCTCGCACGTGCCCCACTCGGTGTACTTGGTGGCGTGTGCAAAGGTGGGAAAATCGGTCGTGTTGGTAATGATGTAGTTGTTGGTGGCGACGGTATAGGTCTTGGCGGGGTCGAGCGTGCTGCCGTCTTTGGTGAGTGTGGCACTCACAATGCGCTTGCCTTCGGGCTGCGTCCAATCAATCGTCACGTTGATACCGCCAAAGGAGAGGACGCTGCCAGAGTCATCGCGCCACTTGTACTTGTCTTGCGCCTCCTGCTCGGTATGGCCGGCTGCCACGTAGGCTTGCTGAAGCTCGTAGCTGTGATTGCACTCGTCGCTGATTTGTAGCGAGTGCTCGAGCGCTGCGAGGAAGTCCGCGCCGGTCATGGTCCAGGTCTCCACGGTGTTGCCGTAGGGCGAGATGGCGATGACGTTGCCGGCGGTCACGTTGCCCGCCGCGATGCCGCCGCGGATGCCGCCAGCGTTTTCGATAGCGAGGTCTGCGCCCGTCAAGGCAAGATAGGAGCCGCAAATCACGTGGCCGATGGTCTGGGCTTTGGTGGTGTCGTCCTCCTTGCTGGGGCGGAAATCGGTGGTGCGCACCATTTCCCAACCATGCGTGCCTGCGGCGTCCTCGCCGTAGAAATAGTTGGTGGTGGATGTGCCGAGCACCTTGTTCGATTCGTTTTCAAAGTCCTCGTCGAGCGGCTTGATCTTGTTGCGGACGGCCTCAAGGCGGCTCTGGTAGTCGGAGCCCTTGTCGGGGTCTGCCAAAAGGTCGTTGACGTTCTTGGCGGTGTAGAGCTTCTCGTCGCTGCCGTCTGCAGGGACCGTGACCGTGTCATCGTCGGTCGACTCGGTGCCATTGGTGTCGTACTTGTACGGAATGGAAAGCAGTCCCACCTCGGCAAAGGCACTGCCCGCCTCGACAACGTGGATTGTCTTGCCGTCGGCTCCCGTCACCTTCTCGTTAAGGTTGATGTGCTCGTGGCCTGCGATAAGGGCATCGACGCCACGGAGTCGCGTGGCAAAGGTCTTGGCGTCGAGCGTGTGCGCGATGCACACAACAACATCGCAGCCCTCCTTGCGCAGCTGCTCTGCCTCGGTATTGATGGCGTTCGTGGCACTCGAGAAGCTGGTGCCCGCGACCAGGTCCGCGCGCAGCGAGGAACCTAGCGACTCATCCATGGCACCCACGACGCCGACCTTGATTTTGTAGTCGAATGTGGAGTGATCCTCGCTATCCTCCCAGGTGCGATCGAGCGTCTTCGTGATGCTCGAGCTCCATACGCCGTTCGAGGACTTTGCGTTGGCGCAGAGCATGGCGAAGGGCGTGCCGGTGGTGCTGTAGCCGGTCATGGCGCGGAGTTTGTCCGCGCCGTAGCTCCAGTCGTGGTTGCCTGGCGTGGTCGCGTCGTAGCCGTCGGCGTAGAAGGTGTCCATGAGCTCGGCGATGCTCTTGCCCTCGCTCATGGTGGCGAAGGACTGTCCGTGGAAGGTGTCGCCCGCATCGAGCAAAAGATCGGGGGCGTTGCCCTGGGCGCTATAGAGAACCGCCAGTCCGTCAAAACCCACAGTGCCGGTGCCCTTGCTTTCGTTGTAGCTGTACTTGTAGCTGCCGTGGATATCGTTGGTGTGCATGACGGCCACGGAGCCGTCAATAGCGGCGGGCAGGTTCCCCGCGAAAGCGAGGCTTGGGATGCCTGCGAGCGCGCCGGCAAACAACGAGGCGGCTAACGCAAGGCGGGGGAGTCTTTTCATGGCAGTTTCCTTAGTCCTTAGCCAGAATGTCTGGTTGAATATCGGATTATCGACATAATATGCGAAAACCGCCGCAAGGGCGTTTGTCCCTTTGCGGCGGTTTTGACGTTTGCGCAGATAAAACCTACCAAAATAAACCTGTCCCTTTTTGGCAGGTTTTAGCTCAGCAGCATGCGGTCGTTGGCGAGCTCGCCGCCCGAGACCTCCTCGAACTTCTGTAGCAGGTCGGCCACGGTGAGCGACTTCTTCTCGTCGCCGGCCACGTCGTAGATCACATGGCCCTCGTGCATCATGATCAGACGGTTGCCCAGACGGATGGCGTCGTTCATGTTATGCGTGACCATGAGCGTGGTCAGGTGGTTCTCGTCGACGATCTCCTCGGTCAGGTTGAGCACCTTAGAGGCCGTCTTGGGGTCGAGGGCCGCAGTGTGCTCGTCGAGCAGCAGCAGGCGCGGCCTGGTGAGCGTGGCCATCAGCAGGGTGAGTGCCTGGCGCTGGCCACCCGAGAGCAGGCCGACCTTGGCGTTGAGACGCGTGTCCAGACCAAGGTCCAGGCGCTTGAGCAGCTCAACGTACTCATCTTTCTCGGCCTTGGTGACGCCCCACGAAAGGCCGCGACGCTGGCCGCGACGCTTGGCGAGGGCCAAGTTCTCGGCAATCTGCATGTCGGCAGCGGTACCGCGCATGGGGTCCTGAAACACGCGGCCCAGGTACTTGGCGCGCTGCGACTCGCTCAGGCGCGAGATGTCGGTACCGTCGAGCTCGATAACGCCCGAATCGAGCGGGTACACGCCGGCGATCATGTTGAGCAGCGTGGACTTGCCGGCGCCGTTGCCGCCGATCACGGTTACAAAGTCGCCGTCATTCAGGGTGAGGTCGACGCCGGTGAGCGCGCGCTTCTCGGTGACGGTGCCCTTGTTAAAGGTCTTCTTGACATGCGAGAGCTTAAGCATCTGCCTCATCTCCCTTCGTGTAGGAGCTGCGGAGCTTATAGCGCTCCCAAACCACGGGCACGCACAGGGCCACAGCGACAATTACGGCGGAGAGCAGCTTCATGTCGTTGGCGTCCATGCCCAACTGCAGCACGATGGCGCGGATAAGGAAGTACACCACGGAGCCAAAGACGGCGGAGGCAAGACGGACGCTAAACTGCGTGAGGCCGCCGGGCAGCAGACGGCCGAGCACCTCACCGATAACAATGGCGGCAAGACCGATAACGATGGCACCGGTGCCCATACCAATGTCGGCATACTTTTGGCTCTGGCAGATGAGCGCGCCCGAAAGGCCGATGAGGGCGTTGGAGAGCACGAGGGCGATCATCTTGGTGGAGTTGGTGTTGACGCCCAGAGCGCGGATCATGTACTCGTTGTTGCCGGTGGCGCGCAGCGCCGAGCCGATCTCGGTGCCAAAGAACCAATACAGGATGGCAACGATAGCCACGGCGAGCAGGATGCCCAAGATGATGGCAACGGTGGACTGCGGCAGGCCGGTCATATTGCTGACGGCCGAGAACACGGTGCCCTTGGCAAGAATGGGCGTATTGGACTTGCCCATGATACGCAGGTTAATGGACCACAGGCTGATCTGGGTGAGGATTCCGGCGAGGATCGCGGGAATCTCAAAGACGGTGGTCAAAATGCCCGTGACGGCACCCGCGATGGCGCCGGCGCACATACCGGCCAGCACGGCGAGCAGCGGGTCGACGTTGTTATTGACGATGAGCACAGCGCAGACGCAGCCGCCGAGGGCAAAGCTGCCGTCGCAGGTCATATCGGGAATGTCGAGCAGGCGGAACGTGATAAACACGCCAAGCACCATAATGCCCCAGAGGACGCCCTGCGAAACGGCGCCCTGCAATGCAATGAGCATGCTTCATACCTCCTAGGATAGGGTGGACACGTGGTTCACCATGATAGCGGTAACAATGCATAAAAGAGCTGCGGCCGGATGTTTTGACTCATCCGAAACAAGCAGGGCGAACGCCGGTCTACAGCGCCCGCCCCTGTGGCTCAGATATTGAATAACGCGGCTAAAGCGCGAGCACGGGCTCTAGACGCATGCCGCGTATGGCATTACGCGTCCAGAGCGGAAAGGTCGATGCCCAGGGCCTCGGCCATTTCGTCGTTCTTGACGACGACCAGGTCCTTGCTCGAGAGGTGCTTGATCGGCATGTCTTCGGGCTTGGCCTCGCCCTTCAGGATCTTAACGGCCATCTCGCCCGCGGCGTAGCCCAGGTCCTCGTAATTGATGGAGAGGGTGAACAGGCCGCCGGCCATGCACATACCCTCCTCGCCAGTCACGAAGGGAAGCTTGTTTTCCTTGCAGATCTGGCCGACCTGCGAGGCACCCGCGGCGATGGTGTTGTCGGTGGGGGAGTACAGCGCGTCGACCTTGCCCACGGCAGACTCGACGACGGACTGAATCTCGTTGGAGCTCGAGACGGTGAAGTCAGTGTACTCGAGGCCCAGCTTGTCGAGCTCCTTCTTGGCGGCCTTGATTTGGACGTCGGAGTTGGACTCGGCGGTGCAGTAGAGCAGGCCGACCTTTTTAACGTCGGGCAGGACCTTCTGCATCATCTCGAGCTGCTCGGCGACCGGGGTGAGGTCAGAAGCGCCCGTGACGTTGGTGCCGGGCTTGTCGTTGTCCTGGACCAGGCCGGAGGCGGCGTAGTCGGTGATGGCGCAGCCCACGATGGGGATATCGGCCGTGGCGCCGGCGGCAGCCTGCGCGGCGGGCGTTGCGATGGCATAAATCAGGTTGACGTTGTCGCCCACAAACTTGTCGGCAATGGACTTACACGTGGACTGGTCGTTCTGGGCGTTCTTCTGGTCGATCTTGACCTTAAGGCCGCTCTCCTTGATGGCCTTGACAAAGCCGTCGTTGGCGGCATCGAGTGCGGAGTGCTCGGTGAGCTGCAGAACGCCGATGGTGTAGTCGGAACCGGCGGCAGCAGAGCCGGAACCAGAGTTGCCGCCGCATCCGGCGAGCGGGGCGAGCGCGAGCAGGCCGGCGGAGACCAGAAGGCTCCTGCGGCTGATGGTGATGTCCTTCATATCATTACCCCCAGTATAAAAATGGCTGGAAACACTGCACTGGGACAAAGTGCAAGTGGAACTATAGTAGCGCTGATGTCCATTTTTACAACAGCCTGGCGGGTTTTTTAATACAGAATCGGATGGGCGGTACGGGTAATCGAATGGGCGGCGGAGGGTCTTATGCGGCGGAGGAGGCGTCGTCCTCGTCCAAGGCGGCGAAGAGCTTCTTGCCGTCGAGCAGGCGCGTGCTGACGTTTCTCATTCGGCCAATCTCTACAGTACGCAACGTGTCATCGGCGCCTCGGGCGTCGTAGACCGTTCCCAGCAGATACGAGATGCCATCGCGCTGCCTGATGGCAAAGGGACGGAGTGTCATCCGTGCTGCTTCGGTTTCGCCACGTGTCGTGACGCTCGAAATATCAAAACTCACCGTGGTTCCGTGGTCGATGGCCTGCTCGACGAGCTCGCACGTGTCGATGCGCTTGATGGGCGTGCGTGTTGCCTTGGTAGCCTTGCTGCCTGCGCTTGGAGCGGGTTCGGGTGTATCGAGGTAGCCGCGAACGTCGGCGCTCGCCATGGCAACTAAGTGCTGCGCCATGCTCTTGCGGATAGCGATAGGCGTGGAGCGGTTGCGCATGACCATACCGTGGAGCCGGATGATCTCTTCATCGGTGAGCGGGCGGGTAAGAAGTTTGTAGCCCACGCCGCGTTTGTACTCAATTTCGTATCCGGCATGGCGAAGCGCGGAGATGGCGGTGTAGATGCTGCGCCGCGCCGCCGAGATGGGCATGCGGGCGGGGTCGTCGGGATGGGCGAGGCGCCGGATCAACTCATCGGAAAGCATGGCCTTGTCCTCGCCGGTGTTTTCGCTTAATAGTTGCAGGATGCGAACGGCGCGATAGGCTGCCATCGAGGCGGCGCCTCTAGTCGTGGTGTCGTAGGTTTCAACAGCGGCTTCGGTCATGGTACCCACGTCCTTTCCGTTTTGGGTGGCGACGGTATGGAGCCTAGGACGTGGGGCTTTCCCAGGGGCGCAGGGCGCTCTGGGCGGTCGGTAGTCGTCGGCAAACGGCGGGTCGAGTTTTCAACAGCCCTGCTCAACTGACCAAAAACTTGCCAGAAGCTTGACGGATGCTGTTGAAAAAAGCGTCTCTCGACCGATGTCGAGAGACGCTTATGCGATGAGCGTTGGCGTGTGGCGACGCGAGCTAGCGTCCGACGATTAGAAGTCGGCGTTGCCCACGGTGCGCGGGTGCGGCAGGACGTCGCGGATGTTGCCCACGCCGGTCAGATACATGACCAAGCGCTCGAAGCCCAGACCGTAGCCGGCGTGCTTGCAGGAACCGTAGCGGCGCAGGTCAAGGTAGTACTTGTACTGCTCGGGATTCATGCCCAGGTCCTTGATGCGGGCCTCGAGCAGATCCAGGCGCTCCTCGCGCTGGGAGCCGCCGATAATCTCGCCGATACCGGGAACCAGGCAGTCGGCGGCGGCGACGGTCTTGCCGTCCTCGTTCATGCGCATGTAGAACGCCTTGATCTCGGCCGGGTAGTCGGTCACGAAGGTCGGGCGCTTAAAGTGCTCCTCGGTCAGGAAGCGCTCGTGCTCGGTCTGCAGGTCGATGCCCCAGCTGACGGGGTAATCAAACTGGTGGCCAGCAGCGACTGCCTGCTCCAGGATCTCGACGGCCTCGGTGTAGGTAACGCGGGCAAAGTCGGAGTTGGCGACATGGTCCAGGCGCTCGAGCAGACCCTTGTCCACAAACTTGTTGAGCATATTGAGCTCGTCGGGGCAGGTTGCCATGACGTCCTTGAGGACATACTTGAGCATGGCCTCGGCGTTATCCATGTAGTCGTTAAGGTCGGCAAAGGCCATCTCGGGCTCGATCATCCAAAACTCGGCGGCGTGGCGCGTGGTGTTGGAGTTCTCGGCACGGAAGGTGGGGCCAAAGGTGTACACGTCGCCAAAGGCCATGGCAAAGTTCTCGGCATTGAGCTGGCCGGACACGGTGAGGCTCGCATGCTTGCCAAAGAAGTCCTGGCTCCAGTCGACCTCGCCGGACTCGGTGAGGGGCGGATTTTTGGGGTCGAGCGTGGTCACGCGGAACATCTCGCCGGCGCCCTCGCAGTCACTCGTGGTGATGATGGGGGTGTTGACATAGACAAAGCCCTGCTCCTGGAAGAAGCGGTGAATGGCGGCTGCGGCAACGGAGCGGATGCGGAACACGGCGCGGAACAGGTTGGTGCGCGGGCGCAGGTGCTGCTGGGTGCGCAGGAACTCGACGGTTGCGCGCTTCTTCTGCAGCGGGTAATCCGGGGCGCTCGTGCCCTCGACCTCGATGGAGGTGGCAGAAAGCTCGAAAGGCTGGGGCGCATCGGGGGTCAGCTTGACGGTGCCGGTGCAAATGAGTGCGGCCGAGACGTTTTGATGGGCGATCTCGTCGTAGTTGTCGAGCGCCTCGCGGTTCATGACGACCTGCAGGTCGCGGAAGCAGCTGCCGTCGTTGAGCGTAACAAAGCCAAAGTTCTTCATGTCGCGGACGGACTTGACCCAGCCGGCGACGGTGACGGTCTGGCCGCCGAGCGACTCGGCATCGGCATAGAGCTGCGCGATTTTGGTGCGGTTCACGTATCCTCCCATAACGGTTGAATGATAGTTATCCATACAGTTCGATATTCTAGCAGCTCGGCTCATTTGGGCTATACAGATAAGGCATTGGCGGGATGGTTTTTCAAACGAAAAACGCCCGCGGCCAAATGGTCGCGGGCGCTTGACGAGGTGCCTTTTGGCTGTGTGGCGCGGGGCCTGGCTACTTAGTCTTGGCTACCAGCAGCGGGTCGCCAAGCTTGACGAGCGGGTTGCCGCCGATAAGCGTTCCGGACTCGCCGACATGGTCGATGCTCTTAAGACGATCGAGCTCGGAGACGATGACGGTTACGATGTCCTCGTGACCAGCGGCCTTAATGGCCTCGCGGTCGAAGCTGATGAGCGGCTGGCCTGCCTTGACCACATCGCCCATCTCGACAAAGCGGGCAAAACCCTTGCCGTTCATTTCCACGGTGCCCAGGCCAACATGGATGAACACGCGAAGACCGTCCTCGGTGATCATGCCGATGGAGTGGTTGGTGACGGTGGTGGCGCCGATGCGGCCGTTGGCGGGCGCATAGATGGTGCCGGTAATGGGCTCGATGCCATAGCCCTGGCCAAGCATGCCCGAGGCGATCGTCTCGTCGGGAACCTCGTTCAGGTTGACGAGCACGCCGTTGACGGGGGCATAGATGACGCCTTCGCGGGTGGCGAAGCTTGCTGCGGGCGGAACGGACGCCTCGCCGGTCGAGGTGAAGGTGGACTTAAGCGAATCGAGCAGACCCATAGTTGCCTCCAACTTAATATAGGCGCATATCGCGCGTTTGGTTTGCCGGAAACGTTTCATATGTGTTTCGCGGCTTGGTCAACGCCCCCTATTTTACGCTGCTCAGCGATACCTCTGAGCTGGGATTATGTGATATATCAGTTGAAGGGAAACTTATTGCCGGTGTGTTTCTGCGCCACGGGTTCAAGTGGGGTACGCTTGAAAGCAAAAAACAAGAGCGCATAATTTGCGCGAAGGGAGCACATATGATTGTCGAGAACCATGCGCTGTGGGGCGAGGAGCCGACCGAGGATTATCCGGCGACCTTTACGTATCTGGGTGCCGAGCCGCTGCCCGACAAGCCCAATGGCCGCCGCCCCGCGGTGATCATCTGCGGCGGAGGCGGGTTTACGCATATCGCTCCGCACGAGCAGGACCCGGTGGCGTTTGCGTTTTTGGACCGCGGCTACCAGGCCTTTGTGCTCAACTATGTGACGAGTTCTACGGGTGACGTGAGCTTTCCGCACCCCCAGGCAGATCTTGCCAAGATGGTCGCCACGGTGCGCGCGAATGCCGACGAGTGGCATGTCGACCCCAAGCGCGTGTGCGTCGTGGGCTTTTCTGCTGGCGGCATGATTTGCGCCTCGCTGGCAACACAGTGGAAGACCGGCCCCTTCGCGGCATTTGCCGGGGCGCGTCCGGACGACATTCGTCCCGATGCCGTGGTGCTGGGCTATCCATTGCTCGACTTTGCCTATGTGCGCGACATGCAGACGCGCGATCCGCGCATTGACTTGCGCGTGCCCAAGACGGGCGGCAAGACGGGGCGCGATTTGCTCAACGACTACCTGTCGATGGTGACGGGCGGCGAGGCAACTGACGAGCATCTGGCCGACATCTGCCCCACCACGCATGTTTCGCGCCAGATGCCACCGACCTTTGTGTGGGGCGTGTCCGACGACAAGACGGCGCCGATCGCGCAGGTCTACCCGTTTGCGCAGCGCATGGCCGAGGAGGGCGTTGCATGCGAGATGCACGTCTTCGACCAGGGTGGTCACGGCCTTTCGCTCGGCAACGCCAACACCGCGGTCGACAACGAGGACAAGCAGGTGGCGGTCCGCCCTTGGATTCGCCTAGCCTTCCGCTTCCTGGAGCGCCATCTGTAAGAGGACGGGCATCCCAGCCCTTCAATAACTTGCGGTGAAATAGTTCCGATCTGGGGCATCAACCAGCCCATCCAGGAACTATTCCACCGCAACTTTGTTTTTGATGTCCCGTCCGGAAACTGCACCCCAGTCTCGCCCTTCAAGGTGGGGCACGGTTTCCCATAGGGCCTCGATTTGGAAACCACATCCCGTTTCGAGCTCAAATTCTGGGTCGCAGTTTCCCCGAGGGGCCCCGTTGGGAAACTGCGACCCGTTTCGAGCGGGAATAACGGGACACGCTTTCCGCAAGGGCATCGTTTCCTACCAAACGGTGAACTGGGCGTTTTCTGTGTTCCAATGGACATCGCGAACGTAGTCGCGCACGCCCGTCGCATCTCGTGCTTCGAACAACTCAAGAATATGAGCATGTTCGTTGTTGGCTTTATTGAGCAGCTTACACGCCGTCTCCTGGTCAACAGTCTCGTAATCGCGCTTGATAAAGCAACGCTCGAGCTGTGAAATCATGTCGCGCAGACGATCGTTGCCACAGCGGTTGAAGTACGTAAGGTGAAAGTCTCGCTGAATGTCGTCATACTTGCGGATGAGACCGCCTTGGATCGCGAGGTCCATGGAGCCGACGAGAAATTTCAGCTGCGTAATATCGTCGTCAGTTAGATTCGGACAGGCGAGATATGCGGCCTGCCCGTCGAGCGGCCCCATAATCTCAAAGACTTCAACGGCGTTTTGCTGATCGAACCCACGGACGTGGAATCCGCGGCGGGGGAGATTGTCCAGGTAGCCGTCGCTTGCCAGCTGGATGAGCGCTTCGCGGACCGGTGTGCGCGACACGCCCATGGCATCGCAGATCGCCTGCTCGCTCAGCCGGTCGCCGGCCGAAAGCTCGCCGGCGTCAATACGGCTCGAAATATAGTCGTATACGTGGTCCTTCAGGGGCCTTCTGAGCGTTTCCATGAGCCTATGTTCCTTAACGGTATATTTCTTAAAGCAAATACGTTTCACTTGAATAGCTCAGTTGAATTATAGAACGACCAGCTAAATCATGCTACTTTGCGCCGATACGTAAGAATACGCTTACCGAAGAATATCTACCGTTCAGGATTGTATACAATATACAAAACAGGAAAACCGCCCTAAGATAAAGCCATCGAAAGGAAGGCGGGCGCGAAGAAGTCCCGCTCTCTGCTAAGAGATCCAAGGAGGATCATCATGACCAAGTTCAGCCACGTCATCATCCGCCGCCCCGGCAAGTCCCTGAGCAATGGCATCACGAGTGCCCCCGAGCTTGGCCAGCCCATCTACGAGCGCGCCATCGAGGAGCACTACGATTACGAGCATGCGCTCGAGCAGTGCGGCGTTGACGTGTCGGTGCTGCCGGCACTCGAGCAGTATCCCGACAGCTGCTTCGTCGAAGATCCGGCCGTTATCACTCGCTGCGGCGCCATCATTACCAACCCCGGCGCCGATAGCCGCAACGGCGAGAAGGACGAGATCGAGCCGGCCGTCCGTCGCTTCTTTGACGACGAGCATGTCAAGCACATCGTTTCTCCGGGCACGCTCGACGGCGGCGATGTCATGATGGTCGGTGACCATTTCTACGTCGGTCGCTCCGCTCGTACCAACGAAGAGGGCATCCGCCAGTTCTGTGAGATTCTCGAGGGCTGGGGCCTCGAGGGTTCTGAGGTTCCGCTGGAGGAGGTCCTGCACCTCAAGACGGGCGTCAACTACATCGAGGACAACAACATGCTCGTCTCTGGTGAGTTCATCGATAAGCCCGACTTTGCCCAGTACAACAAGATCGTCGTGCCCGAGGACGAGGCGTACGGCGCCAACTGCATCTGGGTCAACGGTACGGTCATCGTTGCCGAGGGCTATCCGACTGTGCTCAAGGCCGTGCAGGATCTGGGCTACAAGACGCTCGTCGTTGACACCTCCGAGTATCGCAAGGTCGACGGCGGCCTTTCTTGCCTGTCGCTGCGCTTCTAACGCGATAGCTGTAACAGTCTGATGATCGCTTGACCGATGGCCCGGCACCCGATTCGGGACGTCCGGGCCATCTTTCGTTCGATCACATGATGAAGGGGGTGCACATACAATGGCCTCTAAAGCTCAAAATGAAGAGATTATCGACCCTAATGGCCTCGATCTCTTTCGTCTGACCATGATGGTCATTACCGCCAGTATTTGTGGCGGCATCTTTTCGCTTGCCGGCGATATGGCAGCAGGTGGGGCAAATACCGGTGCGGTTATCGTCTCGTGGGGAATTTGCTTTATTGGCGTCTTTGCGCTGATGATGGTGTTCAACGGTTTGTCTCAGGCCCGTCCCGACCTGACCGGCGGCATCTATGCATACGCTGCGGCCGGTTTTGGCGATTACATTGGATTCAACTCCGCTTGGGGCTACTGGATCAGCGCATGTCTTTCCAACGTGAGCTTTGCGCTCTTGCTGTTTAGCGCGCTGGGCTATTTCTTCCCTGCGTTTGGCGCGGGTAACAACCTGCTTTCTATCGTTTGCGCCAGCGTGTTTTTGTGGTTCCTTACCGCCCTTGTGCTTCGTGGCGTTAAGGAGGCTGCGGGCATTAACGCGATCGTCACGTTGGCGAAGCTGGTGCCGCTGGGGCTCTTTGTGCTGAGTATCGTGCTCCTGGGTAAGTTCAACGTCGATATCTTTATGGACAACTTCTGGGGAGAGCCGGCTGGTCCTGGCTTTGGCGAGCAGGTTGTCTCGACCATGATCGCCCTTGTCTGGGTCTTCACGGGCATCGAGGGCGCTGTCGTTATCTCGGGCCGTGCAAAGTACGTGCGTGACGTCGGCCGCTCGACGGCGCTCGGATTTGCGGCTGTATTCACGCTGTATCTGATCATCTCGATGCTGTCGCTCGGCATTATGCCGCGCGAGGAGATGGCACAGCTTGCAACGCCCTCCATGGCGGGAATTCTCGAGTGCGCAATCGGTCCGGTTGGTGCTGCCATCGTAAACCTTGGCGTTATCCTTTCGTTGGTCGGCGCGCTGCTGGGCTATGTCATCATTGCGTCCGAGACGCCGTTCGAGGCGGCGCGCCAGGGATCCTTCCCTCTGGCGTTTGCCAAGACGAACAAGCACGACGCCCCGGTGGTAACGGTTCTCGTGAGCTCCGGCATCACGCAGCTTTTCTTGATCGTGTCGTATGTGGCGGCGAGCACCTACCAGTTCTTCTATAGCTGCGCGGTCAACACGATTCTGGTTCCGTATGTCTGCTCGGCTGCCTATTACATGGTGATTGGCTGGAAGAACGAGCATCTGGACGGGCCGCATGCGCCCAGCGTCGGCAAAGCCCGCTTCTTCGGTACGCTCGGCTTCATCTACACATTGTTCCTGGTGTGGTCGACGGGTCTTCAGGGCGTTATGATCACGACGATTCTTTTTGCTCCGGCCATTCCCGTTTATATGCTGGGCGAGCGAGGCCGCGGTAAACCGGTGCTTCCGCATCTGCACGACAAGCTGATCGCAGCGGTGGTCATTGTCGTGGCAATCATTTCGCTGTATCTGCACTTTGCCGGCATTGCGCCGATAGTCTAAGACTGCGGCAGGCTTCATCGCTTGGTAAGCCGACGGAGGCATCGCGTGCCGGTGCCGCCCGGTAATCCATAACTGACGTGGGCCTCTGTAACGTGCCTTTGTGAGCGCCCACCAAGCCCGCGCAGGTGACATTTGTTGCCAGCGCGGGCTTTTGCTGTTGCGGCGAAATGCTGCCGGCAGCTGGGGACGTTCCTATTGTGCCGGCACCCTGGGACACTCCTTGGATGTTCCGCATGCGACGGAGGGAACGGATCATTTTGTCGAGGGGCGGGCGGCTGTTTTGGTCCTCGGGGAAACCGCGTCCCGTTTCGAGAGCAGATTCCGGGCCGCAGTTTCCCCGAGGGCCCCATTGGGAAATTGCATCCCAGTCTGAGCGCCGATTCCGGGCTGCAGTTTCCGCTAGATGCCTCAACCGGAAAGCCCGTCCCGTTTAGGTGTTCCGGAGTGGGATTCGGTTTCCGCAGCAGGCCCGTCTGGGAGGCAATGGCCCAGAATTCCCCTTGCACCGATCTGTCGATTGAACATCGTTGCGTGTTCGCGCTATCATGCATGGATAAATTGGTTAGCCATGGCAAACGGTTAGCCATGGTGAACATAAATGCAACGCCCTGTGGGCGCCGGGGGAGGAACACGGACGTGAAGCTCGATACGCTCGAGATTGGAAAGGACGCCGTTGTCGCATCGGTGGCATCGGACGATCAGGCACTCCGACAGCATATTTTGGATATGGGCCTAACACCGGGCACCGAAGTCACCATGATGAAGTACGCCCCCATGGGCGATCCGCTCGAGATTCGCCTGCGTGGCTACGAGTTGACGCTGCGCAAGGACGATGCCGCGCGCATCGAGCTCGTGGGTGTTCACGACACCGATACCGGCCCACGCGCTAACGCCGCAATCGGCACGACGGAGCACCCGGCACTCGGCGAGGGGACGTATTCGCCCCGTGCGGCAAAGACGGCCGTGCCCGAGGGCGCGCCGCTGCACTTTGCCCTCGCCGGCAACCAAAACTGCGGCAAGACCACGTTATTCAACCAGCTGACGGGCTCCAACCAGCACGTCGGTAACTTTCCCGGCGTGACTGTCGACCGCAAAGATGGCACCATCCGTAACCATCCCGAGGCAAGCGTTACCGACCTGCCTGGCATTTACTCCCTGTCGCCGTACACAGGCGAGGAGGTCGTGAGCCGTCAGTTCATCCTCGACGAGCGCCCGGACGCCATCATCGACATCATTGACGCCACCAACATCGAGCGTAACCTGTACCTGACACTGCAGCTTATGGAGCTCGATCGCCCCATGGTCATCGCGCTCAACATGATGGACGAGGTGACCGCCAACGGCGGCGCCGTGGACGTCAACTTGCTCGAGAGCCTGATGGGCGTGCCTGTTGTCCCCATTAGCGCTGCCCGCAACGAGGGCATCGGCGAGCTGGTGGACCACGCCCTGCACGTGGCGCGGTTCCGCGAGCGCCCTGGTCGCCTGGACTTTTGCGCGCCCGACGGTCCGGACGGTGGTGCGCTGCATCGCTGCATCCACGGCATTGCTAACCTGATCGAGGACCATGCCGTGACGGCGCACATCCCGGTGCGCTTTGCGGCGACCAAGCTGGTCGAGGGCGATGAGCTGGTAACCGAGGCGCTTCACCTGGATCGCAATGAGCTCGACGCGATCGAGCACATCATTACCCAGATGGAGGGTGAGGCCGGCACCGACCGCCTATCTGCGCTGGCCGATATGCGTTTTAGCTTTATCGGCGACGTGTGCGGGCGTTGCGTCGTCAAGCCGCACGAGAGCCGCGAGCACGTGCGCTCCGTCAAGATTGACCGCATCCTGACAGGTCGTTACACAGCCATTCCGGCGTTTCTGGTGATCATGGGCCTCGTCTTTTGGCTGACGTTTGGCGTGATCGGCGCGGCGTTGCAGGGACTCATGGAGGACGGTATCGCTGCCATCATCGCCTCGGCCGATGCGGGCCTCAAGGCGTTCGGTACCAACGACGTGGTGCGCTCGCTGGCTGTCGACGGCGTGCTTACGGGCGTGGGCAGTGTGCTGACCTTCCTGCCGATTATCGTCGTGCTCTTTTTGTTCCTCTCCATTCTGGAAGACTCCGGATACATGGCGCGCGTGGCCTTTATCATGGATAAGGTGTTGCGTCGCTTTGGCCTGTCGGGCCGCAGTTTCGTGCCCATGCTCGTCGGCTTTGGCTGCACCGTGCCAGCTATCATGTCGACCCGTACGCTCCCATCCGAGCACGACCGCAAGATGACGGTCATGCTCACGCCGTTTATGAGCTGCTCAGCCAAGCTGCCGGTTTACGGCTTGCTGTGCGGGGCGTTTTTCCCGCAGGCGACGGTTCCCGCCATGGTCTCGCTCTATCTGATCGGTATCGTGGTCGGCTGCGTCGCGGCTTTGGTGCTCAACCGCACGGCATTTAAGGGCGACCCGGTGCCGTTTATCATGGAGCTCCCCAATTACCGCCTGCCGAGCGTCAAGACGACGGTGATGCTGGCATGGGATAAGGCCAAGGACTTCATCACCAAGGCCTTTACCATTATCTTTGCCGCGACCGTGGTCATCTGGTTCCTTCAAACGTTCGACATCCGCTTTAACGTGGTCGCCGACCAGTCGCAAAGCCTGCTTGCCGGTCTGGGTAGCATCATCGCGCCGGTGTTGGCCCCGCTCGGCTTTGGCGACTGGCGCGCCTCGACGGCGCTCGTCACGGGGCTCATTGCCAAGGAGAGCGTCATCTCGACGCTCACGGTGCTTTTGGGCGCAACGTCGCCCGCGGCGCTGTCGACCATGTTTTCGCCGTTTACCGCCTACGTGTTCTTGGTCTTTACGTTGCTGTACCCGCCTTGTGTGGCGGCAATCGGCGCCGTCAAGAGCGAGTTGGGCGCGCGCTATGCCGTGGCCGTATTCGCGTTTCAGGTCGCCGTTGCCTGGATCGTGGCGTTTGTCGTGCATTCGGCGGGCATATTGCTGGGGTTGGCTTAGTTATGAATTGACGGCGCAACCTCTGTGTATCGAATTGTTTTCGGCCTCGCATCTGTACTGACGGATGCGGGGCCGTTGCTATATAATCGCCTCCGCTCAAAATGATTGGAGATGTTATATATGAGTCAGACAAGGCAAGACGGCATCACGCTCAAGCAGTGGCTCCCACTCGTCGGGCTCACCTGCTGTGCGTTCGTGTTCAACACGTCGGAGTTTATGCCCATCGGCCTTTTGACTGATATCGCCGCGTCGTTCTCGCTCACCGAGGCCCAGGCGGGCATCATGATCTCGGTCTATGCCTGGGGCGTCATGCTGCTGTCGCTGCCGCTCATGGTGTTCGCCTCGCGCTTTGAGTTCAAGCGGATGCTGCTGGGCGTGCTGGCCGTGTTCTCGCTCGGTCAGTTCCTGTCCGCTGTGGCGCCGACCTATCCCATCCTGGTCTGCGCGCGCCTGGTGGTCGCTTGCGCACATGCCGTGTTCTGGTCAGTCGCCTCGATTATGGCCTCGCGCCTGGTCGACACTCGCCACGGCGCGCTCGCCATCAGCATGATCGCTACGGGCTCGTCCATCGCGCAGATCTTTGGCCTGCCGCTCGGTCGCGCCATTGGCTTGGCCGTGGGCTGGCGCATGACGTTTGCCGTGGTCGGGGGCCTCTCAGCCATCGCGGTCGTCTACCAGGCAGCGGTGTTCCCGGCCATGCCGGCGGGTGAGCGCTTTACCGTCAAACAGCTGCCCGAGCTGCTCAAGAACCCGCTCCTCATCGCGCTCTACGCAGTCACGGTCTTCATGGCGACCGGCTATTACGCAAGCTACAGCTATATCGAGCCCTTCCTGGCGCAGGTCGCGCACGTCGATGCGGGCGCCATTACCATGACGCTGACGGCGTTTGGCTGCTCTGGTTTGCTCGGAAGCTGGCTGTTTGGCCGCCTGTTCGATGGGCATCGCTTCCCGTTCTTGGCTATCACGCTCTCCGGCGTGCCGGTGGCCCTGCTGCTCATGGGGCCGGCCGCATCGTCGCTCGTGACAGTGCTTGCCGTCTGCGCACTGTGGGGTTGCTGCGCCACGGCCTTTAACGTGGCGTTTCAGGCCGAGCTCATCAAGCACACGCCGGCAGATTCGTCGGCCGTCGCCATGTCGATCTTCTCGGGCCTGTTCAACCTCGGTATCGGCACGGGTACCGCGATCGGCGGAGCCGTGGTTTCGGGCCCCGGTATCGCCTGGATCGGCTTCGCGGGTGGGACGATTGCCGTCGTGGGCGTCATCCTCGCCATCACCGTGCTGTTCCCGGCCATACGCCGCGCAAAGCCCGTCGCCTAGCCACATCCTCCTCATCAGTTGCGGTGGAATAGTTCTTGTTTAAGGCCTCTGAAGATCCAAGCAGGAACTATTCCACCGCAACTTATTTTGGGGAGAGGATACAAGCTGGGCATACAATGGGTGGCGTTGCGTGAAGGATTTCCGGGAGGCTGTTATGTGGGCATACGAGACGACGTTCTATCAGATCTATCCGCTGGGCTTTTGTGGAGCTCCGCGCGAAAACGCCGCCCCCGTTGCCGAGGATGAGCTCGCCCAGGCCGCCGATGCCACAGCTAGCCCCGATGCGCCCATCATGAAGATTGCCAAATGGGCCGACTACCTGCAGGAACTCGGCGTTGGCACTGTGCTCATCAACCCGCCGCTCGAGTCCGATAGCCACGGCTACGATACGCGCAGCCTGCGCCATATCGACCGCCGCCTGGGTGGGGATGTCGACTTTGCCGCCGTGTGCGACACACTGCATGCCCACGGTATCCGCGTGGTGCTCGATGCCGTCTTCAACCACGTCGGCCGCGGTTTTTGGGCCTTCCGCGATGTGCAGGAGCGCAAGTGGGATTCGCCGTACAAGGATTGGTTCCACATCAGCTTTGACGGTGACTCGTGCTACGGCGACGGCTTTTGGTATGAGGGCTGGGAGGGCCATTTTGAGCTTGTGAAGCTCAACCTGCAAAACCCCGCCGTGGTCAATTACCTGCTTGAGTCCGTGCGTCGCTGGGCCGAGGTCTTTGGCGTCGACGGCCTGCGCTTGGACGTTGCCTATATGCTCGACCGCGACTTCATGCGCCGCCTGCACGCTTTTACCCGTGAGCTCAAGCCCGACCTTGTGCTGATCGGCGAGACGCTCCACGGCGACTACAACCAAATCGTCAACGACGAGATGCTCGACTCCTGCACCAACTACGAGTGCTACAAGGGCCTGTACTCCAGCTTTAACTCGGTCAACATGTTCGAGATCGCCCATTCGCTGCATCGCCAGTTTGGCGGCGACCCCTGGTGCATCTACCGCGGCAAACACCTGCTGTCGTTTGTCGACAACCACGACGTGCCGCGCCTGGCAAGCATCCTCACCGACAAGTCGTGCCTGCGTCCCGCCTATGGCATGCTCTTTGGCATGCCGGGCATTCCGTGCGTCTACTATGGCAGCGAGTGGGGAATTGCTGGTGAAAAGGGCGGCCCCGATGGCGACTGGGCACTGCGCCCTGCGCTCGATGAGCCTGCGCCCAACGAGCTGACGGCCTTCATCACGCAGCTGGCGCACCTGCGCTCGGCAAACGACGCGGCGGCCCGTGCTCTCAACTACGGTGCCTATCGCAATGTGGTGATCCAGAACAAGCAGCTGCTGTTCGAGCGCGCCTGCGACGACGCGACGGTGCTCGTGGCGGTGAACGCCGTGGACGAGCCTTACACCTTTGGCGCCGGCGAGCTCAACGGCTCCTTTGTCGATTTGCTTGCCGACGGCGTGCCCACGGTCGAGCTGGCGGGCTCCCTTGAGCTTGCGCCCTACGAGGTGCGCTATCTGTTGAGGGCCTAGCTCGTGGCCGCGCCGGACGAGGGCTATCAGCATATTGAGCATGGGTTTGAGCCCGTGTTCGACCAGCACTCGCGCGTTTTGGTGCTCGGGTCGTTTCCCTCGGTGCTTTCGCGCGCCAATGCCTTTTATTACGGCAACCCTCAGAATCGCTTTTGGCGTGTGATGGCCACGTGCCTCGGTATGCCTGTGCCGCCCAACGAGGGCGATCCTTTGGCAAGCGGTGAGCCCGCGACGCTCGATGCCTCCATTGCCGCCAAGCGGGCCATGCTGCTGAACGGCGGCGTGGCCCTGTGGGATGCAATCGAGAGCTGCGACATTAAGGGCTCGAGCGACGCGAGCATCCGCAACGTTGTGCCGGCACATATCGAGCGCATTACCGATGCCGCGTCGATCGAGCTCGTTGTCTGTAACGGCGGTACGGCAGGGCGACTCTACAAACGCTACTTGCAAGATCGGACGGGGCTGCCCGCCATCGTCCTGCCCTCGACAAGTCCTGCCAATGCCGCCTGGCGCCTGGAGCGTCTTGTCGAGCGTTGGCACGAAGCCGTTGACTGGGCTGTTATTTAATTTAGATTTTTGTTTGAGCGTGGGCGCCCAGACGTTTCAGAACGCCTCGCCAGATCGGCGCGGGCACGGCTGGCTCGGCGCAAACCATGCCGTCGGCGTCGACGTTGGCGGCATTGCCGCCGCCAAGTCGCTGTGCATGCTCGACGGAGCAGCCCATGCGCACAGCGCCCACAAGCTTATCCATCGCTTCCGAAAATGGTCGGCGCAAGAGGCCCATGCGTGGGGAATGGCGAAGCGCTGCGATGCCGCTGCCGGCGCAGATGGCAACGCCGCCACACCACAATTGGTCATGGCGCTCACATGCCTTGTGCAGGCGAACGGCGGTCCCACGCGCCTGCTCAGCGCCCCGTTGTGCGGCTCGAATCACGGCATAGACACGCGCTCCCGTACTGCCAAAGCGCTCAAGCGCCTGCTCGATAGCTGTCAACGTCTCATCGTCAGCCACATCTTCAATGGCCAGCACGATGCCATCGGCAACGCTGCCGGCGTCATTTGCCTTCAAGTCGACTGGGCGGGGGAGCGCGGTGCCAGAAAGCTGAGCATAGGCGGCGATGGCATCCTGCAAGTCCCAGAGCAAAAACTCAAGATCGGCGCTCTTGGGAATACTGATATACGCAATGGTGTGCAGTGTTTTTGGTACGTCGCCACGCGCGATTGTCTCCATGCCATCTCCTTTCCGGCTCGTTTCCGTTTAGGTTACACCGTCTGGTGGCGCCCCGCCGCGCTATCCTAGTGCAACCCTTACGAAAGGAACGCCATGCGTCTGCCCATGAATACCTCGCTTGCCATGCTCAAGCCCTCCGGTATCCGCCGGATTAACGCGCTCGCCGCCCAGCACCCGGGGTGCATCGCGCTTGCGCTCGGCGAGCCCGATTTTCCCACGCCCGATGTGATTAGTGCCGAGGTGATCGCCGCACTGGACCGCGGTGACACGCACTATCCGCCCAACAACGGTCGCCCCGCCTTGCGTGAGGCGTTATCTGCCTACATGGGGGACGCGGGCCTTACGTTTTCGGCCGACGAGGTCATCCTAACCGACGGCGCGACCGAGGCCCTGTCGGCAACATTCATGGCTATGCTCAACCCCGGCGACGAGGTCATCATCCCCACGCCGGCCTTTGGCCTGTACGAGAGCATCGTCGTGGCCAACCACGCCAAAGCGGTCTTTTTGGATACGGAGCCTGCGCAATTTCAGATTGATGAGGAGGCGCTTCGTGCCTGCGTGACGCCGGCGACCAAGGCCATCGTCATCTGCACGCCCAACAATCCTACGGGTTGCATCCTCAACGCGGCTTCGCTCGACGCCGTGGCGCGCGTGGCAGAGCAGGCGGGCATCTACGTGGTCTGCGACGACGTATACAACCGCCTGGTTTATGTGGGTGGCTACGAGCGCTTTACCCAGCGCCACCCGGAGCTTCGCGATCAGACGGTAGTTATCGAGAGCTTCTCCAAGCCCTGGGCTATGACCGGCTGGCGCCTGGGCTGGCTCGCAGCCGCAGCCCCCGTCATCGCCGAGATCGCAAAAGCTCACCAATACCTAGTATCGAGCGCCGTCTCCTTCGAGATGGACGCCGCAGCCCGAGCCCTCACCGTCGACCCAGCCCCCATGCTCAAAGTCTACCGAGTCCGCCGCGAGCGCGTACTCGCAGCCTTAGACGCCATGGGCCTCGACGTAGTGGAACCGGCAGGCGCCTTCTACGCCTTCCCCAGCATCAAACAATTCGGCCTAACAAGCGAAGACTTCTGCATCAAAGCCATCAAAGAGGCAAACGTAGCCCTAGTCCCCGGAAACTGCTTCGGAACCGAAGGCCACATCCGCCTAAGCTACTGCGTCTCCGACAAAGATCTGGACGAAGGCCTCCACCGCCTGTCAACCTTCGTTTCAACCCTATAGCCCAGCGGGACCCAAAACCATCAGCCCACCGACCCAAGCATTATGAGTGGGGCGCGCCGGCCAACGGACACGAGGATTCGCAGCAAAGGCAACGTAGCTCCGGCCGGGAGGGGCAGGGCGAGTTTTCCGTAGATTCCGCACGAGCCGAAGGCCACTTAATGTGGCCTTCGTGCGAGCCCAGGACTTGACCGAGCGGAAAACTCGCCCTGCCCCTCCCGGCCGGAGCGTATGCAGGGTTTGTGTACGAATCCTCGCGCCCGTTGACCGACGCCGGGGTCCCCGCCATAATACTTTCGGTTCACGCACGAATCCGCTGCCAGAGACAGCCGGCGCAAACGGGTCTTACCCGCGAGCTTAATGGGACTTCCCGCCAGCCGAGGTGGTCGAGTAGATATGTCTTCTCGCCCCCGTCGCTCATGCAGCGCGGGGGCTTTCTTTTTGGACATGCCCCCGTCACGTCCTTGTGGCGGACCGTGCCCGGAAAGAATTCGAGGAGGTGTAATTCATGCCCCAGCAGTACAAAATCGACAAGGTTGCAGAGATCGAGTCCCGTATCGCCGAGAACGCCGGTCTGTTCGTCGTCAACTACAACGGTCTGACGGTTAAGCAGGCTCAGGAGCTGCGTCATCAGCTTCGCGAGTGCGGCGCCGAGATGAAGGTCTACAAGAACAACCTGGTCAAGATCGCCCTCAAGAACCAGGAGCAGCCCGAGCTCGACGAGATTCTCGCCGGCCCCGTCGCTTATGTGTTCTACGAGTCCGAGCCGGTCGAGGCCGCTAAGGCCCTTAAGGACTTCTCCGCTAAGTCCAAGGGCGTCCTTGAGATCAAGGGCGGTATCTCCGACGGCAAGGCCGTTTCCGCTGATGATGTTAAGGCTATCGCTGAGCTGCCCACCAAGGATCAGCTTCTCGGCCAGATCGCCGGTCTCATCTCCGGTTTCGCTCGCGACATCGCTGTCTGCGTCAACGGCGTTTCCTCTGGTCTCGCTCGTTCGATCCAGCAGGTCTCCGAGCAGAAGGCAGCCTAGTCGCTGTTTTCACCCGCGGCGGCAACGCCGCACCCCTGGCGCATTCGCGCCGTGTTTTAACTGATCTCCGTGCATCCGCACGGAAACCGAAAGGACTTAGAAATGGCTAAGCTTACCACCGATGAGATCATCGATGCTCTTAAGGAAATGACCCTTCTCGAGGCTTCCGAGCTCGTTAAGGCTATCGAGGACACCTTCGGCGTTTCCGCCGCTGCTCCTGCCGCTGTTGTCGCCGCTCCCGCTGCTGGCGCTGCTGAGGCCGAGGAGAAGACCGAGTTTGACGTCGTGCTCGAGGGCTTCGGCGACAACAAGATCCAGGTCATCAAGGCCGTCCGTGAGCTCACCAACCTTGGCCTGAAGGAGGCCAAGGAGGTCGTCGAGGGCGCTCCCAAGGCTGTTCTCGAGGGTGCCAAGAAGGAGGACGCCGAGGCTGCCAAGGAGAAGCTCGAGGCTGCTGGCGCTGCTGTCACCCTCAAGTAATCAGGCTTTCTCGCCAGATTTCTTTGCAGACGGGGTTCGCATTGCGAGCCCCGTCTTTTTTGTTTTTCGGTCCCTCGACATCGGTTGCTCAAACTGCCATGTTCTGTGATTTGCGTCGTATCGGGTGCCTTGCCGTTGGGCAATAAAATTGCACCATTCGAGCAATAATTTGCGTTGACCTGCTGAAGAATTGTCTCTGCCTTGTAGCGACATATAGCTCCAGCGGTAAGATACTTGGGTATCGCAATTTGGTCTGCGGCTGTGTGCCGCACGCATGGGGCGCTTTTGCGCCTGCGAAAGGATCTTTGAATAACATGAAGGCAATCATCCCCGCCGCCGGTCTTGGCACGCGTTTTCTGCCTGGCACTAAGTGCACGCCCAAAGAGATGCTGCCGGTGCTCGACAAGCCCGTCATTCAGTACGTCGTCGAGGAAGCGCTCGATCCCGAGGAGGTCGACGATGCCATCATCGTTACTTCTCCCGGTAAGCCCGAGCTGCTGAACTACTTCCAGCCCGATCGCTCGCTCGAGAACCTGCTGCGCGAGCGCGGCAAGAACGCCTATGCCGACGCCGTCGCCCACGCTGGCGGTATGCCGGTCGACTTCCGTTATCAGTACGAGCCCAAGGGCCTCGGCCATGCTATTCGCTCTGCTGCCGACGCCGTGGCAGGGGAGAACTTCCTAGTTCTTCTGGGCGACTACGTTGTGCCTAACCGCGACATCTGCGACAAGATGCTCGCCGTTTCCAAGGAGCACGGTGGCGCTTCGGTTATCGCCGTCGCTGCTTGCTCGCCCGAGGAAGTCAGCCGCTACGGCGTTATCGCCGGTGAGCGCGTCGGTTCGCTCGAGGGTGCCGAGGACGTTGCCGATGCAGAGCCGGGCGCTGTCTGGCGTATCGGCGGTCTGGTCGAGAAGCCCGCTCCCGAGGCAGCTCCGTCCAACCTGTACATCGTCGGTCGCTACCTGCTGAGCCCGCTGGTCATGGACCTGCTGGCAGATCAGCAGGCCGGCAAGGGCGGCGAGATCCAGCTCACCGACGCCATGGCCCGTTCGCTCGACCGCGAGGCCATGTATGCTGTCGTCATCGACCCGCTGTCGGGCTACGACACCGGTACTCCCTCTGGCTGGATGGCCACCAACGCCCTCATGGCTGCAAGCGACCCCCGCTTTGCCAGCGCCTTCTGGGACGCCATCGACGAGCGCGGCGGATTGATGCGCAAGTAAGCCTTCGGGCATCGACATTTACGGGCGCGGACTTCGGTTCGCGCCCGTTTTTTATAAGAGCTGCGATTGCCGGCTCTCTGTTCACAGAAAATATATGAACAGATGTTCGATATACATACATCTACCTGCGTGTTTTCTGTCGAAAAACTTTGCTACTCCAAAAACTCAATCGCGTCAAGGCTTTTCTTGCCCAACGGTCGGTACCTGATAAACTATTAGGTTGCGATAACTGGCGAAGCTATGCCTCGCCAACCCACCGAGCATTTCCGTGAAGGAGGAAAAACCTGGTGACCTACGCATACACTGCCACTGAGCGCAAGCGCGTCAGCTTCGGGAAAATCCCGGAGGCCATGGAGCTCCCCAACCTTATCTCTGTTCAAAGGGAATCCTTTGAGCGTTTTAAGGACGAGGGCCTTCGTGAGGCGTTCAAGGAATCCAGCCCCATCCAGAGCCAGAACCATGTTCTCGAGGTTACCTTCGGCGAGCATCAGTTCGGCGACCCCGCGCACACCGTCGAGGAGTGCCGCGAGAAGGACATGACCTATCAGGCCCCGCTTCTGACCGACGTCCGTCTCACCAACAAGGAGACCGGCGAGATCAAAGAGCAGCTCGTCTTTATGGGCGACTTCCCCATGATGACCGATCAGGGCACCTTCATCATCAACGGTACCGAGCGTATCGTCGTCTCGCAGCTCGTCCGCTCCCCGGGCGTGTACTACAGCTCCGAGATGGATTCGGGCAAGCAGATCTACAAGGCCCAGATCATCCCGTCCCGCGGTGCCTGGCTTGAGTTTGAGGTCGACAAGCGCGACCAGCTCATGGTCTCCATCGACCGTAAGCGCAAGCAGAGCGCCACGATGTTCCTGCGCGCCCTTGGCATCGCCGTCACCAACGACGACATCATCGAGCTGCTCGGCAACTCCGATGTGATCAAGCGTACCCTGGAGCGCGACACCGCCCTCACTCGCGAGGACGCCCTCATCGAGATCTACCGTCGTCTGCGCCCGGGCGAGCCTCCCACCGTGGACGCTTCCCGCAGCCTGCTCGAGGGTCTGCTCTTTAACCCGCAGCGCTACGACCTGGCCCGCGTCGGTCGTTACAAGGTCAACAAGAAGCTCAACCTCACCACCGAGGAAGAGGTCACGGTGCTCACCGACGAGGATATCGTCGCGACGCTGCGCTACCTGCTGTCCCTCGCTGCCGGCGAGCAGGGCTTCAAGGTCGACGACATCGACCACTTTGGCAACCGCCGCATCCGTACCGTCGGCGAGCTCGTCGCCAACCAGTTCCGTATCGGCATGAGCCGTATGGAGCGCGTCGTCCGTGAGCGCATGAGCTCCCAGGACATCGACGAGATCACCCCGCAGTCGCTCATCAACATCCGCCCGATCGTGGCCTCCATCAAGGAGTTCTTCGGTTCCTCGCAGCTCTCGCAGTTCATGGATCAGGCGAACCCCCTGACCGGTCTGACCCACAAGCGCCGTCTGTCCGCACTCGGCCCTGGCGGTCTTGCCGGCCACAAGTCCGGCTCCAGCCGCCGCACCAACGTGCCGACGGCCGTCCGCGACGTCCACAACTCGCACTACAGCCGCATGTGCCCGATCGAGACCCCCGAAGGCCCCAACATCGGCCTGATCGGCTCGCTCGCTCTCTACGCCCGTGTCAACGAGTATGGCTTCATCGAGGCCCCGTTCCGTCGCGTCGAGAACGGCGTTGCCACCGACCAGATCGACTGGATGACCGCTGATGAGGAAGAGAAGCACGTCATCGCGCCGGCCAACACGCCGCTCGATCCCAAGACCAACGAGTTCATCACGACCGATGCCGAGGGCAAGATTGTCCGTCCGCACACCGTGATCGCCCGTACCCGCGACTTCGACGGCTCCTTCGGCGCTCCCGCCGACGTGCCCGTCGAGGACGTCGACTACATGGACGTCTCGCCGCGTCAGATGCTCTCCGTCGCAGCCACGCTGATCCCGTTCCTGGAGCACGACGACGCCAAGCGTACGCTGATGGGCGCCAACATGCAGCGTCAGGCCGTGCCGCTGGTTCACCCCGCCGCTCCCTATGTCGGTACCGGCATGGAGCGCCGCGCCGCTCTGGACTCCGGCGAGGTCACCCTGGCCAAGAACGCCGGCGAGGTCATCTTTGCCGACGCCGCCAAGATCATCGTCAAGCATGCCGGCGGCATGGACGAGTATCACCTTGCCAAGTACCAGCGCTCCAACCAGTCCACCTGCATCAACCACCGTCCGCTCGTGCGCGTCGGTGACACCGTTGAGCAGGGCGAGCCCCTGGCTGACGGTCCTTCGACCGATCATGGCGAGCTCGCACTGGGCCAGAACCTCACCGTGGCATACATGCCGTGGGAAGGCTTCAACTACGAGGACGGTATCGTCGTGTCCGAGCGCCTGGTGGCCGAGGACCTGCTGACGACCATTAACATCACCCGTCACGAGATCGATGCCCGCGACACCAAGCTCGGCCCCGAGGAGATCACCCGCGAGATCCCGAACCTCTCCGAGGATATGCTTGCCAACCTCGACGAGGACGGCATCATCCGCATCGGCGCTGAGGTCGGCCCTGGCGACATCCTGGTCGGCAAGGTCACGCCTAAGGGCGAGAGCGCTCTGACCGCCGAGGAGCGCCTGCTGCGCGCCATCTTCGGTGCCAAGGCCCATGACGTCCGCGACACCTCCCTTAAGATGCCTCACGGCGCTTACGGCCGCGTCATCGACGTCGTCCGCTTTAGCCGCGAGAACGGCGACGATCTGGCCCCCGGCGTCAACGAGCAGGTGCGCGTCTACGTCGCCCAGCGTCGTAAGATCCAGCAGGGCGATAAGATCGCCGGCCGCCACGGCAACAAGGGTGTTATCTGTAACGTTCTGCCGGTCGAGGACATGCCTTACATGGCTGACGGTACCCCGATCGACGTTATCCTCAACCCGCTGGGCGTTCCTTCGCGTATGAACGTCGGCCAGCTGCTCGAGTGCCACCTTGGCTGGGCTGCTGCCTGCGGTTGGGATACCGAGCAGGCCGACTCCGACAAGTACGTCCCCGGTCCGTTCTTCACCGCCACGCCCGTCTTCGACGGCGCCAAGGAGGACGAGATCGCCGAGGTCATTCGTCGTGCCAACAAGAACATGCTCAACAAGGCCACCGCTGCCTTTGGCGATCACATGCGCCCCGAGTTCGTCACCCAGCTTGACGAGCGCGGCAAGACCCGTCTGTTCGACGGCCGCACCGGCGAGGAGTTCCGTGAGCCCATTACCGTGGGTACGTCCTACATCCTCAAGCTCGGCCACATGGTCGACGACAAGATCCACGCCCGTTCGACCGGCCCTTACAGCTTGGTTACCCAGCAGCCTCTGGGCGGCAAGGCCCAGTTCGGCGGCCAGCGCTTCGGCGAGATGGAAGTTTGGGCACTGTACGCGTACGGTGCGTCCAACGTCCTGCAGGAGATCCTGACCGTCAAGTCCGACGATACCGTGGGCCGCGTCAAGACCTACGAGTCCATCGTCAAGGGCGAGAACGTCCCGGTTCCGGGTATCCCCGAGTCCTTCAAGGTTCTCGTCAAGGAGATTCGTTCGCTCGCACTGGACATCGAGCCCATGCACGATGCCGACGAGGACGCCTCCGCCCCTGTGACCGCCGAGGAGACCTCCGCTCTCGACGACCTGGCTGCGCTCGCCGGCGTTGACGCCGACGTCGAGGCCCAGGATGCCGAGACCGCCGAGGCACCCGAGGCTGTCGCCGCCACGACCACTGATAAGGAGTAGTTGACTGTGGCAGATTTCGAAGCTACTGATTTTGACTCGGTAAAGATCTCCCTTGCCTCCGCCGACCAGATCCGTTCCTGGTCGCACGGTGAGGTCAAGAAGCCGGAGACCATCAATTACCGTACCCTCAAGCCCGAGAAGGACGGCCTGTTCTGCGAGAAGATCTTCGGTCCCGCCAAGGACTGGGAGTGCTCCTGCGGCAAATACAAGGGCATCCGCTTTAAGGGCATCGTCTGCGAGCGCTGCGGCGTCGAGGTCACCTCGGCCAAGGTGCGTCGCGACCGCATGGGCCACATCGAGCTCGCCGCTCCCGTGTCCCACATCTGGTACTTCAAGAGCCCCACGAGCTTCCCGATGAGCCGTATGCTCGACATCAAGTCCAAGGACCTCGAGAAGGTTCTGTACTTTGCCAGCTACATCATCACCGAGGTTGACTACGAGGCTCGCGAGGCCGACGCCGACGACCTGCGCGAGGAGCTCGCCGCCGATCTGGAAGAGATCGATGCCGAGTGCGCCCGCCAGATCGAGTCCCTCAAGGAGCAGGGCAACCCCGAGAACTTTGACGAGTTCTCCGACGAGGAGCCGCTGACCCCCGAGGAGATCGCCTCTGGCATCGTCGACATCGAGGAAGAGTGCAAGGACGAGAAGCAGCTCCGCACGGACGCCTTCAACGCCTTCATGAAGCTCAGCGAGCGAGACCTCATCTCCGATGAGCCGCTGTTCCGTGAGATGACCCGTTACTACTCCATGTACTTCAAGGGTGGCATGGGTGCCGAGGCCGTCCGCGACCTGCTCGCTGCCATCGACCTCCCTTCCGAGGCCGAGAAGCTCAAGGCCATCATCGCCGACGAGGACTCCCAGAAGCAGAAGCGCGAGAAGGCCGTTAAGCGCCTCGAAGTCGTTGACGCCTTCCTGAAGGGCGGCAACAGCCCCGCGAACATGATCCTGGACGTCATTCCGGTCATTCCGCCCGATTTGCGCCCGATGGTCCAGCTTGACGGCGGCCGCTTCGCCGCGTCCGACCTCAACGACCTGTACCGTCGCGTGATCAACCGTAACAACCGACTCAAGCGCCTGCTCGACCTGGACGCCCCTGCGATCATCGTGAACAACGAGAAGCGCATGCTCCAGGAGTCCGTGGACGCCCTGTTCGACAACGGCCGTCGTGGTCGCCCGGTCTCTGGCCGTGGCGGTCGCCCGCTCAAGTCGCTCGCCGAGGCCCTCAAGGGCAAGCAGGGTCGTTTCCGTCAGAACCTGCTGGGTAAGCGTGTCGACTACTCCGGCCGTTCGGTTATCGTTACCGACCCCAAGCTGCTGCTGCACCAGTGCGGTCTGCCCAAGACCATGGCGCTGGAGCTCTTCAAGCCCTTCGTCATGAAGCGCCTGGTCGAGCTCGGCAAGGTCGAGAACATTAAGGGCGCCAAGCGCGCTATCGACCGAGGTGCCACCTTTGTGTGGGACATCCTCGAAGAGGTCATCGACGGCCGCGTCGTGCTGCTCAACCGTGCACCGACCCTGCACCGTCTGTCCATCCAGGCCTTTGAGCCGGTGCTGGTCGAGGGCAAGGCTATCCACCTGCACCCGCTGGTCTGCTCGCCCTTCAACGCCGACTTCGACGGCGACCAGATGTCTGTCCACGTGCCGCTGTCCAGCCAGGCTCAGGCCGAGGCCCGCGTGCTCATGCTCTCTGCGAACAACCTGCGCTCGCCGGCATCCGGCAAGCCGGTCAACATCCCCTCGCAGGACATGATCATCGGTGTGTACTACCTCACCCAGGTCCGCGACGGCCTGCCCGGTGAGAACCACGTGTTCTCGAGCTTCGACGACGCGCTGCACGCCTATGACTGCCGCTCCGAGGTCGACATGCAGGCCAAGATCCAGGTCCGCGTGTCTGCCGAGAACGCCAACGTCATCAACGAGGACGGCACCCGTATCTTCCGTGTCAAGAACGGCAAGAACGAGTTTGTCGACTACGACGTCACCGGCAATAAGACCGCGCGCTTCGAGACCTCTATCGGCCGCATCATCTTCAACCGCCAGTGCCTGCCCGAAGACTATGAGTTCATGAACTACAAGATGGTCAAGGGCGACGTGGCCAAGCTGGTTGCGGACTGCTGCGATCGTTACCCCGAGGCCAAGGTCGGCCCGATCCTCGACGCCATCAAGTACTCTGGCTTCCACTACGCTACCCGCGCCGGCCTCACCATCTCGGTGTGGGACGCTCTCATCCCTGCCGAGAAGCAGGAGCTGCTCGACCGCGCCCAGGCCAACGTCGACCAGATCAACGAGTACTTCGAGGAGGGCTTCATCAACGAGACGGAGCGCCACATCGAAGTCGTTAACGAGTGGACCGCTTGTACCGATAAGGTTGCAGCGCTCATGCTCGACATGTTCGACGAGGAGAACCCGCTGTACATGATGGCCGACTCCGGCGCCCGTGGTTCTAAGACCCAGCTGCGTCAGCTCGGTGGCATGCGTGGCCTGATGGCAGACATGTCCGGCGAGACGATCGACCTTCCCATTAAGGCGAACTTCCGCGAGGGTCTGCTGCCGCTCGAGTACTTCATTTCGACCTACGGCGCCCGTAAGGGCCTGGTCGATACCGCATCCCACACCTCGGACTCTGGTTACCTGACCCGTCGTCTGGTCGACGTGGCCCAGGACGTCATCGTCCGCGAGGAGGACTGCGGCACGCACGAGGGCGTTACCTATAACCTCATCATCCCCGGCACCACCGACCTCAACACCGACCTCGTCGGCCGTTGCTTCATCGAGGACGTCGTGGCTCCCGATGGCACCGTGCTCTTTGAGCAGGACGGCTACATCGAGAAGGTCGCCGACATCCAGAAGATGGTCGATGCGGGCCTCAAGAAGGTCAAGCTTCGCGCGCTGCTCACCTGCCGCTCCAAGTACGGCGTGTGCCAGAAGTGCTACGGCTGGGATCTTTCCACCCGTCGTCCGGTCGCCATCGGTACCGCGGTCGGCATTATTGCCGCCCAGTCCATCGGCGAGCCCGGTACGCAGCTTACGATGCGTACCATTCACTCCGGCGGCGTCGCTGGCGTCGACGATATTACGCAGGGTCTGCCTACGGTCAGCCGTATGTTCGATATCGTCGGCAACGTCAACGAGAAGATCCTGGGTCGCGAGGCCGAGCTGGCTCCGTACTCCGGTCACCTCTCGATTAAGCCCGAGAAGTCCGAGTACGTGCTGACGCTCACCGACTCCGAGGATCACACCCGTGTCCTCGACGAGCGTCGCGTCCCCGCTTCGGTGCGCTTTATGCCCGAGATCGAGGACGGCTGCGAGGTTCGCGCCGGCGATCAGATCACCAAGGGCTTCGTCAACTTCCGCAACCTGCGCAAGCTGACCGATATCGAGTCGACGATGCACACCTTCGTTGAGAGCGTCAAGGACGTCTACACCAGCCAGGGCGTTGACCTGAACGACAAGCACATCGAGGTGCTCGCACGTCTGATGCTGCGTCGCGTTCAGATCACCAACCCCGGCGACTCCAAGTACCTGCTTGGTCAGTACGTCGACCGCTACGAGTTCGCCGACGAGGTCGAGCGCGTTGCCCGTCTGGGCGGTCAGGCTCCCGTGGCCGAGCCCGTCATCCTGGGTACGCTCAAGGTCGCGTCCAACATCGACTCCTGGCTGTCGAGCGCTTCGTTCATCCGTACCGCCGGCGTCCTTACCGAGGCTGCCATTGAGGGCAAGGTCGACCACCTGCTCGACCTTAAGTCCAACGTCATCGTCGGTAAGAAGATTCCTGCCGGTACCGGCCTCAAGCCGTACGCCAACGCCAAGCTGACGTATCGCACGGCCGACGGCTACGTGGACATCGACGGCCCGGCTTCGCCCAACGCCAAGTCGCTGCCCGAGTGGGCTCCTGTGGAGCTCAAGGACCTGGACGAGCAGCTCCCGCAGCAGCTCGACTGGGCCGGCTACGACGAGTTCGGTGGTGCTGACGGTTCGTTCACCCGCAACGGCCACACCATCTCCGCCGAGAAGGCTCGCCTGTACCTGTTCGACGACCTGGGCGTGTCGCAGCGCTGGACCAACAAGTTCAGCGAGGTCGGCATCGAGACGGTCGGCGACCTGGTCGGCAAGTCCGAGGAGGATCTGCTGCGCATCGATGGCATCGGTGCCAAGGCGATTGAGGAGCTCCGTGACGGCCTGGAGGCCCACGACCTGCTCTACATCCTTGAGAACAACGACGACGTTGCCGACGAGGAAGACCTCTCGCAGCTGCTGCAGATGGTCTTTAGCCCCGACGGTCCGGACGATATCCTGCTGGGTACCTCCGCTCCGACGCATCACGCCGACGCTGACGAGGAACTCCTGGGCGCCCCGATCGACGACAAGAAGGCTCCCGCCAACGGCGCGATCAACGAGGACATGGCTTCCCTCGACGAGCTGCTCAACCAGCTCGTGGACACCGACGACGCCGAAGAGGCCAAGGACAACGACGAGGAGTAACTTCCAAGTACGTTAACCGCCCTTCCAAAGACCCGCTTCCCAACAGGGGAGCGGGTCTTTTTTGGTGAGGAACGTTGCCCCGACGAGCACGTCGGATTCCCGGAACGGGCCGCCCGCTGTTTTAGTTTGTCGCGAGTTCCGCACGCAAAGGAAAGCACTTAATGTGCTTTCCGTCTTGCGCAGGACTGTAGAGCAGCAAACTTAAACAGCGGGCGGCCCGTTCTGGGAATCTGCCCCCGCGCACAGAAGGGGATTCCTTTTGCCAAAAAGGGACAGGTTTATTTTGGTAGGTTATTCCTGCTTGAATTTGAAACATTTCGTTCGGTCAAAGCGTATCTATGGTGAGGGCCTCAGCAAGAAACATCAGCATCACCGGGAGGTGATTATGGAAGAACAAGCTTTTAGACAGGCGGTCGAAGATCACCGGGATGTCGTGTTTCGAATCGCATTGACGTACCTGCGCGATCGCGCCGATGCCGACGATGTTGCACAAGACGTCTTTCTTAAGTTGCTCAAAAGCGATACGCATTTTGAAAGCTGGGAGCATCTTCGTCGATGGCTTATCCGGGTCACGATCAATGAATGCAAATCTCTCTTTCGAAAGCCGTGGAGACGCGTGGAGGATATTGAAAGCCTGACCGATTCGCTTTCGGCGGCGCAGGATGAGACCAAGGCGGTCCTGTCAGACGTTATGCGACTTCCGGAGCGATTCCGTGTCCCCATCGTGCTCTATTACTATCTGGGCTTTTCGACCTCAGAGATTGCCGAGTTGTTGCATGTACCAGCCGCGACCGTTCGAACGCGTTTAGCTCGCGGTCGAACTAAGCTCAAATTCATCCTAGAGGAGGGCGACCGTGAAATCCAATCAAATCAAGCAGGCCTTCGAGTCCGTCCAAGCCGATAGCGATCTTGCTGACCGTGTTCTTTATGCCGCTGCTGGTGAGCCGCTTCGCCGAAAGGGTCACGCGAAACCTCTGTATGTTGCCGTGATCGGATGTCTTGCCGGAGTGCTGGCGACCGGAGGGGTCGCCTACGCCGTTATCAATTCCAGCTATTTTGCCTCAGCCTGGGGAAACCACGGCAATGGGGATTCCATTACCTGGACCAACGGTGGCTCATCGGGGACTAAATACACCTACACCAGAGAGTTTGGTGATGGCATCGCGCCCCAGAGCCTGGAGGGTTCAGTACAGAAGGTTAATCTGTCCATCGAGGGTAACGGCTATACGCTCGATATCCATGAGATGGCTATCGATAAAAACGGTTGCGGTGCCGTGACGTTTACGCTGTCCAATCCAAATGGCGTTAACTACTACAAGCCGGCAGCAGAGACAGGCGAACTTGTTCTCTATGGTGAAGAAGAACAAGGCATCGGCACGCCCAGCATGAACTTCGGCGAGGAATGGGCTGACACACGCTGCACCATTGATAAGGACACATCAAGCGATACTGTCATTAATGGCACGATGTACTTTGCTTCTATGGATCGCGAGCGAGGTTTTCAACATGCGGTCACCTGGAATATCTCGTGGACCGAGGGCGAAGGCGAGGATGCGAAGCCGTTCGAGGCATCGACGCCCGAGTTTAGCGTCGGAGCGTACGTCGATACAAAGGAACTCCGCTCCGATGACTCGCCTCTCGAGATCAGCCCGTTTTCCATCCAGACGCACATCGATGATTTGGGCTATGAAGCAGTTGATAATAAGCTGACCGTCAGCTACAAGGATGGATCGGAGCAGATTATCGAAGATGACGACGCAGGGGTGTTCAACTTATATTTTTCTTATGCGCGCAATAGCGGAGAGAACATCTGGGTGCCAACGAAGTTGATTGATGTCGACCAAGTGGTCTCGGTAACCCTTGAGGGCACGAGGTACACATCAACAGGAGAGACCGAAACAGAAGTACCCTTTACCATCGTCTATTCGTAAGGTCTAGGCCGCTTCCCAAGAGGGGAAGCGGCCTATTTTGCGTTAAATGGGCGGTTATTGTTTCCCCAGATAAAACCGACCAAAATAAACCTGTCCCTATTTAGCAGGTAACGTTGCCCCGACGAGCACGTCGGATTCCCGAGCCGGGCGGCCCGCGGTTTAAGTTTGTCGCGAGTTCCGCACGAGCCGGAGGCCACGTAATGTGGCCTCCGTGCGAGCCAGGACTGTAGAGCAGCAAACTTAAACAGCGGGCCGCCCGGCTCGGGAATCCGCCCCCGCGCACAGGAGGGGATTCCTTTTGTGTAGGCTTTGCGGAAATGTGCCTATTTTGGGATACGCCCGGCGGCGTGGTCTGTTGACGGCACAGCTAACGCCACGTATCCTATCGAACTGCGTGTTTCGTAGGGGGATGCTGACCCCTCGATTCAAGCCGTTGCACTTTACAGAAAGCTGGAATCATTCGAGAAGGAGTACGCTTTGCCTACTATTAACCAGCTGGTTCGCCAGGGCCGTCGTTCCGTGCCCAAGAAGTCCAAGAACGCTGCTCTGCAGCACAACTCCCAGAAGCGCGGCGTGTGCACCCGCGTCTTCACCACGAGCCCCAAGAAGCCGAACTCGGCTCTTCGTAAGGTTGCCCGTGTTCGCCTCGTCAACGGCATCGAAGTTACTGCTTACATCCCGGGTGAGGGCCACAACCTGCAGGAGCACTCCATCGTGCTCGTCCGCGGCGGTCGTGTCCGTGACCTCCCTGGTGTCCGTTATCACGTCATCCGTGGCGCCTACGACGCTGCTCCGGTCCAGAACCGTATGCAGGCCCGTTCCAAGTACGGTGCTAAGCGCCCCAAGGCTAAATAAGCCAGATAACGTTTTGATACTTTCGCCGTGTGCCGCCTAAGCGCCGCACGGTAGACACTTAAGGAGATTTCACATGCCGCGTCGTGCAGCAGCTAATCGTCGTGAGGTTCAGCCTGACGCCGTTTACAACAACCGCCTGGTGACTCAGCTCATCAACAAGGTCCTTCTTGACGGCAAGAAGGCCACCGCTGAGCGCATCGTTTACACCGCTTTCGAGATCGTTGCCGAGAAGTCCGAGGGTGGCGACGCTCTCGCTACCTTCAAGAAGGCTATGGACAACGTCAAGCCCACGCTCGAGGTTAAGCCCAAGCGTGTCGGTGGCGCTACCTATCAGGTACCGATGGAGGTCAACTCCCGTCGTTCCACCGCTCTGGGTATCCGCTGGATCGTCAACTTCTCCCGCGCTCGCAAGGAGAAGACCATGGCCGAGCGTCTCGCCAACGAGATCCTCGACGCTTCCAACGGCCTGGGCGCTTCCGTCAAGAAGCGTGAGGACGTCTTCAAGATGGCCGAGGCCAACCGCGCGTTCTCTCACTATCGTTGGTAAGTTAAGGTAAGGAACTAACATGGCTAAGCCTAAGTACAAGCTTTCCGATACCCGTAACATCGGCATCATGGCCCACATCGATGCCGGTAAGACCACCACGACCGAGCGTATTCTTTACTACACCGGTAAGACCCACAAGATCGGTGAGGTCCATGAGGGCGCTGCCACCATGGACTGGATGGTTCAGGAGCAGGAGCGCGGCGTAACCATTACCTCCGCTGCTACCACGTGCTTCTGGAACAAGGACGGTAAGGACTACCGCATCCAGATCATCGACACCCCGGGCCACGTTGACTTCACCGCCGAGGTCGAGCGCTGCCTGCGCGTCCTCGATGGCGCTGTCGCCGTCTTCGACGCCGTTGCCGGCGTTCAGCCCCAGTCTGAGACCGTTTGGCGTCAGGCTTCCACCTTCAACGTCCCCCGCATCGCTTTCATCAACAAGTATGACCGCGTGGGCGCTGACTTCTTCAACGCTATCGAGACCATGAAGGATCGTCTCGACGCTAACGCCGTGGCCGCTCAGGTCCCGATGGGCGCCGAGGACAACTTCTGGGGCGTCATCGACCTGGTCACCATGACTGCATGGGACTTCAAGGCCGACGAGAAGGGTATGACCTACCCCGAGCCGATGGACGAGATCCCGGCTGAGTTTGCCGACATCGCTGCCACCAAGCGCGAGGAGCTCCTTGACGCTGCTGCCAGCTTTGACGACGAGCTCATGGAGAAGATCCTCATGGAGGAGGACTTCACCGTCGAGGAGCTCAAGGCTGCTCTGCGCAAGGGTGTTCTGGCCAATGAGCTCAACCTCGTCTTCGTGGGCTCCGCCTACAAGAACAAGGGCGTTCAGGAGCTGCTCGACGCTGTCGTCGACTACCTGCCCAGCCCGCTCGACGTTGAGGCCGTCACCGGTACCGATCCGGACACCGGCGAGGAGATCCAGCGTCATCCTTCCTTCGACGAGCCCTTCTCCGGCCTGGTCTTCAAGATCATGACCGATCCGTTCGTCGGTAAGCTCACCTATGTCCGCGTTTACTCCGGCCGCGCCGAGTCCGGCTCCTACGTTGTTAACGCTTCCAACGGTCAGCGCGAGCGCCTCGGCCGCATCCTCGAGATGAACGCCGCCGAGCGTATCGACCGTGACGACGCTGCCGCCGGCGACATCGTCGCTTGCGTCGGCTTCAAGAACTCCACCACCGGCGACACCCTGTGCGCCGAGGGCAAGGAGATCGTCCTCGAGAAGATCGAGTTCGCTAAGCCCGTTATCGACGTTGCCATCGAGCCCAAGACCAAGGCCGAGCAGGACAAGATGTCCCTGGCTCTGACCAAGCTCGCCGAGGAGGACCCGACCTTCCAGGTGTCCACCAACCACGAGACCGGCCAGACCATCATCGCCGGCATGGGCGAGCTGCACCTCGAGATCATCGTCGACCGTCTGCTCCGCGAGTTCAAGGTTGACGCTAACGTCGGTAAGCCCCAGGTTGCCTATCGCGAGACCGCTGGTCACGACGTCGAGAAGGCTGAGGGCAAGTTTGTCCGTCAGTCCGGCGGTCGCGGTCAGTACGGCCACGCTGTCATCAAGCTCGAGAAGATGGAGGAGGGCTTCGGCTACGAGTTCGTCAACGCTATCGTCGGCGGCGTCGTGCCCAAGGAGTACATCCCGTCCATCGACAAGGGCATCCAGGAGGCCCTGAACACCGGTGTTATCGCCGGCTTCCCGGTCCTTGACGTTAAGGTCACCCTGTTCGACGGTTCTTACCACGAGGTCGACTCCTCCGAGGCCGCCTTCAAGATCGCCGGTTCCATGGCTATCAAGGACGCCCTCAAGAAGTCCGATCCGCAGCTGCTCGAGCCGATCATGGCTGTCGAGGTCGAGACCCCCGAGCAGTACATGGGCGACGTTATGGGCAACCTCTCCGGTCGCCGCGGCAAGATCGAGGGCATGGAGGATCGCAAGAACAGCAAGCTCATCCGTGCCAAGGTGCCGCTGGGCGAGATGTTCGGTTACGCTACCGACCTTCGCTCCCAGACCCAGGGCCGTGCATCCTACACGATGCAGTTCGACTCTTATGAGCCCGCGCCCAAGTCCATCGTGGACGAGGTCATGAGCAAGAACGCCTAAGTTCGAGCTCCCTGTTACGTAATCCGCGAGAACATCTCTCGCACTCTTTGGAGGTTTAAGTTGGCTACCCAGAAGATCCGCATTCGCCTCAAGGGCTATGATCACGAGGTCGTCGATCAGTCCGCGAAGCTCATCGTCGAGACCGCTCAGAAGACCGGCGCTCGCGTTTCCGGTCCTGTCCCCCTGCCCACCGAGCGCAACCTGTACACGGTTATCCGCTCGCCGCACGTGAACAAGGACTCCCGTGAGCAGTTCGAGATGCGCACTCACAAGCGCCTCATCGACATCCTCGACCCCACCTCGGGCACCGTTGATTCGCTCATGCGTCTCGACCTCCCCGCTGGCGTCGACATTGACATCAAGCTCTAAGCGATATCGCTCATAGCTTAAAGGGCCCCGCTGCCGTTATGAACTGCCTCCCATTTCTTGGACATGAGAAATGGGAGGCTTTTTATGCGTGTCG